>JBGSMZ010000013.1:0-8503 GCA_041739845.1 Myxococcaceae bacterium | reverse complement strand
GGTGCGGGTTCGCTACTTGCACGCCGACATCGACGCGATCGAGCGCATGGCGATCATCCGAGACTTGCGCAAAGGAGAGTTCGATGTGCTCGTAGGCATCAACCTCTTGCGAGAGGGCCTTGATATTCCCGAAACATCGCTGGTCGCCATTCTCGATGCGGAGAAGGAGGGCTTCTTGCGCAGCCGCACCTCGCTCATTCAAACGATCGGTCGCGCGGCGCGACATAGCAACGGGCGGGTCATCATGTACGCCGATACGATCACCGGGTCGATGGCCCGCGCCATCGAGGAGACGAGCCGGCGTCGCGAGATTCAAAGGGCGTTCAACACGGCAAATGGCATTACGCCGCAGAGTATCGTGCGCTCTATTACCGATTTTGGCGCGATCCTCTTTGACGAGAAGGCGCACGCTCTGGAGGCGGACGCTGATGGCGAACTCCTCACCAAGGGTGAAATTCAGTCGCAAATCGCAAAGCGCGAGAAAGCGATGGTCGCCCACGCGGATGCCATGGAGTTTGAAAAGGCCGCTGCAGAACGCGACATGCTCGTCCGCCTGCGAGAAATGGATCTCGGATTGCGGCCAGCGCTCGCCTCTGCTCTCCAGGTGTCTGAGGGAACTGCGAAACGGTCAACGGGAAAGAAGCAAGGGTCGCGCAAGTACCGCCGTCGCCGCTGACGTCGAAGCTCCTAACCCCAGGGTTCACTTCTGTTGAGCTGGGGCGTCCCTCGTTGGCACGACGTGAAAAACCCCGGGAATCGGGTCAACTCATCTGGACCTTGGGGTTAGAGTTCTGATTTTACTTTCGGCACGGGTGCAGAGGGAGCTGGAGGTTGGTCCAAGGACCGCTCGGCTTTTACTTTGAGCTGGTAGCGCAACGCCGCGGACTCGATGATGCGCCCAATGAGCTGGGTGTAGGTCATGCCTCGTTCTTCCGCGCCCATCGCGAGTTCGCTCTCGTTTTCGAGGTAGGGGTTGGGGTTCACTTCGAGAACGAAGGGTTCGCCAGTCGCGTCGGAAATCCGGAAATCGACGCGTGCATAGTCACGAACCTTGAGCGCTCGGTACGCCAAGAGGGCGCTTCGTTCGATGCGCGCCTTCAAGTCGGGACTGATGTTCTCGGCGACGACCAGGTGGGGACTCCCGTCCGTCGGCTGCGAAAACTTCACCTCTCGGTCGGAAATCCTTGGCGTGCCTTCCTTCCAGTCCCCCCAATTCAGCTCGATTATCGGGAGAATCTCCGGGCGCGTTGGAGTTCCAATCACTCCGACGTAGACCTCTCGTCCGTCTATGAACTCTTCAGCGAGCGCTTCGTCGTTGAAGGCTTTGCGGATTTCTCGAACCCTTCGCATCAGTTCGTCCCAATCGTTGACGACCGAATGGCGGCTAATTCCAATGGACGCATCTGTTCGCGATGGCTTGACGATTAAGGGGAACGACATTCGGCCAAAGGCTTCAAAGGTCTCTCCGTCAAAAGTCAAAAAGCGCGGGGTATTTACCTCGTGATATTCGAGGAGCTGCTTGGTGAGGATTTTGTCCTGCGCCAACAGGAGTCCAGCGGTGCCCGATCCGGTAAAGCGGATCCGGGCCATTTCCATAAGCGCGGCGACGTTGACCTCGAGACGAAAGTCGTCGGCAAAAGTTTCGCAAACATTGAAGACCAAATCGGCGCGCGCGTCTTCAATCGCTTTGAGAAGGTCAAAAACGCGATCGTGGACCGCGACCGTAGAGGTCGAGTGTCCGAGTTCCTCTAGCGCTTGGCAAACGTGCGTGACAACGGGATCGAGTTCCTCACCGGTCGGCTGGTAGTGAAGGACCGCAATTTTTAATGGAGGAACTGTCGATGGCGCCATCCGAAGGTGTCGTCGATACTAGCGCGAAGCAAGGCGGTCAGTCTTCGAAGAAGCGATCCGTCACCAAGAAGTTCATCGCGAGCGCGGTCAACAGCGCAGCCAGGCGCGTGATGTACTCTTGGGCGCGGTCGCGATGCATCGATAGCTTCATCTCCTCGATGCGCTCCAGAAGATGGTCGACGAGAGAGGTCACCACGCCGTGAGAGACCCCGGAATAATGCGCAACCGAATGAATGAGGGATTGCCGCTCGGCGCGGACCAAGACATCGGCGGAAGTACTTGCAACGCCGACGCCCTCAAAGAGGACTTGGAGGTCCTGGTCGAGTTTGTCGCCAATGCTGGTATCGATGCGCTCTTCGACCATACGCTGTCGATAGTGGTCGAGCACGGTCTCTTCCATCTGGTCGACTTCGAGGTCCTTGTCGTCCAGAGTAATGGGCGCGGGGCTTCGCCCAACTTCTGCGACCACCGCGTCGACGTATTGGATTTTCTTCAGTGCGCTCCAGCCTCGGTAGCGCTGTTCCCAGTTGGAATTGGGTGTCATCCAAACGGCGAACGTTTCTGCGAAATCTTCGTCTGGATGCTTCTGCGCATACCAGCCGGCGATGTGGACTACATATTTCCGGCTAAACGGATGCGGCTTGTAGCTGTCGAGGTAGGGCTTGGTGAAGTCGCCAAAATTCCGCCGCCACTCTTCGTTCTCATGGAGGCGGTAGGCGTAGTTGAAGGCGTGCCCGGCCTCGTGCCTCAGGTACATCATGATGTCGTTTTCGTCTTCCACACCCGCTCCAAGCTCGTCTTCTATGCGGCGTAGGTTCGGGTCTGCCAGGTAGAAGGGGATACCGATGACTGGGACTCCAGACGGGCACCCCCATTGGTCTGACAAATAGCACTGGGGTCGTAGCGAAATGCCCTTGGCTTCGAGTTCTTCGTAGAGTTGCGTGATGCAGCGGTCGAGATGGGTCCCAGAGAGGTGCAGCTTGAGATCTTTGATGCGCGCCTGGAGAAGGGCAGCACTCTCAGGAGGGAGCAAATCCCCGAACTGAGATTCTGGAGCCTTCTCTCGAAAAGCTAAGCTTGCTCTTGCAGTTGCCATAGGCGGAATCGCACCATACCCCATCGCATCAAGTAGAAGCCGTTTGCGCCCGAGAAGTTTCAAAAGCTTGAAACTTCAATAGGTTGTAAAGGTAGTAGTACAGCCAATGCCCGAGAAAATTTCCTAAAGCTACCTCGCAAAGGGGATTCCACGACTTCTGGCAATTATCGGGACGGCTCCGCAGCCGTGCGCCCCATAATAATTATCCCATTTTACGGTAAACGCCAACCACCTTGCCTAGGATCATCGTCTGTCGAAAATCCGAGCGCTGCACGTAAATCGGCTCCATTTCCTTATTGGCGGGCTGAAAGCGGATGCGATCCCCTTCAGGGAAATAGCGCTTGCACGTCGCATCGTCTTCGATGAGCGCCACCACGATCTCTCCTGGGCTGGCGAAAGGGGTCTTACGGACGAAGATGAAGTCGCCATCTTGAATGCCATCGTCGATCATCGACTGGCCTTTGACGCGGAGCGCAAAGACTTCCTTGCCGCTGCCGCCGAGCAAAAAGCTGTCGATCTTCACCGAATCCTCGTGGGATTGGGAGGCGAGCTGGGGAACGCCCGCGGCGACGCGCCCCAAAAGCGGAATCTCAAGAACAGTTGGATCCGAACTGCGGGATCCCACACCGAGGAGGAGGCGGGCTCGCTTGGTGATCACGATCGAGCGACTCTGCTGTTCACCTCGCGTGAGGTAGCCCTTGCGGTCGAGAGCCTTCAAATGGTCGTTCACCCCATTGGTGGACCGAATCGCCATTTCCTGGCCGATCTCCCGAATCGTCGGCGGGAACCCTCGTTCCTCTGTAATTCGGTAGATGAAGGCTAAGATCTCTCGCTGTCTGTCGGTTATTCCTTCCATGCCAACCCCCATCGAAGAACTGTACAGATGATGCCTGAACGCGCATTCAGAGTCAAATTCCATGACCACAGTGAATAGGGAGTTCGGCGCAGTGCATGCTACGCAGGGACTGCGATGCAACACAGCCTGAAGATTTCCCGCAAGGTGGAGTACGGGATGCGCGCGATGCTCTTCTTGGCCTCGATGCCCGACGGGGTGGCTACGCCCTTTCGGGAAATCGGCCGAAAGATGCGAGTCCCTCAGGAGTTCTTGGCCAAGATTCTCCTGCAGCTCAGCCACGCTCGGCTCGTGCGTTCAGCGCGTGGCGTGCACGGAGGGTATGCACTCGCCAAAGCGCCCTCGACCATCAGCTTTTTGGATGTCATCGAGGCGCTCGAAGGTGAAGTCCAGGTAAACTTGTGCTCGATTCCGCGTTCTGAGGAATGCGTGCATCGTGAATCATGCACGATGTTGGCGGTTTGGCAGGAGGGCCAGCGGCGAATGCTCGAAGTCTATCGCGGGGCAAAATTAAACCAGCTGGCCATGCGGAGCCTTGGGCATCAATCGCCCGTTGCAGCCGCGACGCTTCGACATGCAAGAGCCCCAGACCTTCCTGGGGTGAGGTGATTTGGTTGGAGAGGTGGATGCTGTGGCACGCGTGATCGACGACGAGCCCACCATGGTTGCCATTGCGAAGGCTGCCAAACGGGTAGCCGTGCTCGGGATCAAGACGGAGCGCCAAGCTGGACAGCCAGCATTTGACGTCGCCCGCGGACTTTCTGCGATGGGGATCGAGATCTTCCCAATCCCCGTCTACTACCCAGAAGTCGCCCGCATCTTGGGGCGCCCTGTCACGCGCACAGTCGCGGAGATAGATGGTCCTATCGACATTCTCGATGTGTTCCGACGTCCGGCGGACATACCCGAGCACCTCGTGGACATCATCTTGAAGAAGCCGAAAGTTGTATGGTTTCAGCTTGGCATTCGCAACGATGAAGCGGCCAGCGCACTCGTCGAAGCGGGCATTGATGTCATTCAGGACCGCTGCCTCTGGATCGAATTGATGAAGGGCTAAGCGGTCGCTTTCTTGATGGCGCTCAAGCCCTTGGTAAACTTCTGCGGTGTTCGTTCGCAAGCGCCACCTTTGGATTCCGTTGGTAATTGCCGGCGCCCACGCTGGTGCTTCGGTGCTCAGCGACGGAGGCCTTCGCCGAACCGATCGCCTTCACCGCGACGTAGCCACTTTGACTGACCACAACGCGACACTCGCCACCGAGAATGCGGAGCTTCGCAAGGAAATTGCCGCTCTCAAGGGGGACCCCTTGGAGGTGGAGCGCGCCGTCCGCGAGGAACTGGGTTTGATCCGCGAGGGCGAATTCGTCGTTGTCGTTGAGGAACCATGAAGGTGCCACCGTGGGGCATTTGGGCGCGGCGAATCCCGTTGGGGGCTGCCTACGGGGTCGTCATTTGGGGTCTCGCTTCAAGACCGCACCAACCGTTCGACGGCTTGGCGCTCGCCACGCTCGTTCTTCTAGGTGCGGCCTCGATGGTTCGCCGGTTCCGCCTTCAAGGTGAACCGACAAACTCCGAAGCGCTGGAGCTTGGATTTTCTGTACTCGGGATCGTGTTTGCGATCGTTGGATTTGGAGGGGAACTCGC
The DNA here is from genome assembly GCA_041739845.1 of Myxococcaceae bacterium. Classification (GTDB taxonomy): domain Bacteria; phylum Myxococcota; class Myxococcia; order Myxococcales; family Myxococcaceae; genus JBGSMZ01. The sequence goes on along the minus strand of JBGSMZ010000013.1, from coordinate 3,062 downwards.
GTTTCCCCTGGTGATGCTCGTCAGTGGGCTTCTGGTGGCTTTTCTCCCGCTGGGGGCTAGCCTCGTTCTGCTCTTTGGGATTGTGGGAGGTATCGCCGCAGTCACCTTGCCCTCAGATCTTGGAACCTTTGCGATCCAAAGCGCGTTTGCGGTCGCCTTCGCCGGAATGTATCGCTTCGCTCTTTTCGAGCAGCGGGCAGCAGCGCGAAGCGCGCAAGCCCTTGCGCTCGCGAAAGAGCATCGAGAAGTGGAAGAGCGTGCGCGCGTCTACCGCCTCACCAGCGGAGACGGCGAGAAGGCACGAACTGACCAGTGGGCGCTCGCAGCGGTAAAAGAAATCGAGCGGTCATCCGGTTTGATTTTGGAGGTCTTGGAGGCCGCGCTTCGCACCCACTGCGTGGCCGTCTTGTTGAGAACGGTGGACGAGGAAGCATTGATCCTCCACGACGCGCGCACCGCCTCAGACAGCTTTCGTCGGGAAAGAATTCCTATTGGAATTGGAGTCTTTGGAGCGGTCGTTCGAAGCGCACAGCCGCTCAGACTCTTCGACGAGCGAGGAGTGGGGGGAATCACGCACTACGCTGAAAATGAAACGCGCATCGCTGCGCTGGCCTGCGTGCCGCTCATCGATGGGGCTGGCGCTGTACGAGGAATCTTGCTCGCCGATCGTACGGAACCCGAACCGTTCTCGGAGTCCGACGCGCGCATCCTGGAGACGACGGGGCGCGAGGTGTTGCGCGCCATCGAAGTCGAGCGCGTACTCATTGCGCTGCGACGGTCACGCGACGAGAAGGAAAGCTTCTTTAAAGCTATCGAGGAACTCAATCGTGCCAACGGACCCGACGAAGTCTGGACCGCCGTCGTGGAGAGTGCACGCCAAGTAGCACCTTTGGATTTCTGCGCGCTTACGCTCGTTTCCGAAGCCGCAGAGAGGCCGCGTACCCATTCGATTGCGCGAATCGTCGGGGCTGCCAATGCCTCGCAGGCCCTCCAAGGGAGCCTTTTCGAGGACAACGGGGGACTCGTTGCGAATGCGGTTCGCTATGGAGCATCCTTCGCCGCAAGCGAGGCGGAGGGCATCGACAAACAAGTGGTGTTCACCCCGGAAGTCCGAATTCGCGGCCTGAATGCGCTCAAGGTGATTCCCATGATCGCCTCTGACCGGGTCGTTGGGACCCTGGTCGTAGGATCAAGAAAGAAGGGCTCCCTTAGTTCCGATGAACAGCGCATGTTGGAAGTGCTGGCAATTCAAGCCGGGCAAGCCGCACTCCGAGCCCAACTCTATGAGCAGATGGAGCGATTGGCGACCTGCGATGGCCTCACCGGGCTCTGCAACGTACGCTCCCTGCACGATCGCTTTGACCGAGTGCTCGCGACTTCTCTCCGCTACCAGAGACTGCTGGCATTCGTTCTCTGCGATGTCGACCATTTCAAGGCAGTCAATGATACCCACGGACATCCGGTGGGCGATCAGGTACTTCGCGAAGTCGCCAAAGTGCTCGCCGCCGAGGCGCGCGCCACCGACATCGTTGCACGGTACGGTGGCGAGGAATTTGCCATCGTGATGCCTGAAACGGACGCGCGTGGGGCTAGCACTATCGCGGAGCGCATCCGAATGCGGATGATGCAGGAGGTGTTTCCCTCGGCCCAAGGCGCCTTTTCGGTGACCATTTCGATGGGCATTGCCGCCCTGGGTCCGGGGACTGCGACCAAAGCGGACCTCATTGAACTTGCAGACCAGCGGTTGTATGCCGCAAAGCGCGGAGGAAGAAATCAGGTTATTGCAGACTCGTCGGGTCCGGAGAGGCGAATGGCCCTTCGCGCTTAGGTAACCGAAGGAGATTTGATTCCACCGCGAAGACAACATTCCCCAATGAAACCGAATCCGATCTAAGTCGCACTTCTAGCGGCAGCCAATCACGATGCAACGGGCGATTACATTGTTTGCTCTCGGGACGGCGATTCTGGTCGCTTGCACCATCGTGTTCGCAGAATCACTCCTGGGAACAAGGCAGCAGGCAAACGCGCGCAAACTCAATGCGCTTACAGCCTTGGGGGGCGCAACCTGCGGCTTCATAGATCGCGGCGATTCAGATGCTCTGAAACGATTTCTAGCCCCGGAAAGACTGGTGACGTCGAGACTTGGGCTTGAGGAACTGACGTTCCTCGATTCCGCCGGTGCGGTCCTCGCCGGAAGCGCCGAAGCACCTAGCGCAGGTTCGACCAATTCCTTCGGGCGCGGCGCAATCGCGTTGGGCGACGCTGATAGCCCCAGCGGGATCGCCCGATGCGATTCCGGGGGATCCGTTGTCGCCAAATTTCAAATGGGCTCGGACCGAGATGCAGCGTTGCGCAACGCAGCTACGCGTACCGGGGTCGCTGCGCTCGTACTTCTCGGCTTTGGGTTTGGCGCATACTTGGCGATGCGGCGAACGGTGCTCGCGCCCCTGCATGCCATCTCTGCCGCTGTCGCCGACCTCGTGGCAGGGCGCTACGCAACCCGGGCGCCGGAACTTCCGGGATCTGAATTCAAGGCGCTCGCCACGAACGTAAACGGTATCGCGGCTTCGCTTCAATCAGCCCAACAAGCTTCGGATGCAGAGGTTTCGGCACGAACCAAGGACCTGCAAGAGGCCAATGCGCGCCTGGAACTCCTTGCAGTTACCGATGGATTGACGGGTATCTTCAATCATCGGCGGTTTCAGGAGGTCTTTCGCACCGAATTCAGGCGTTGCCTCCGCCATCGACGGCCGATGTCCATCATCGTTGTCGATCTCGACGAATTCAGCGCAATCAATGACGCCATTGACCACCCGCGCGGTGGGCATTTGGTCGGAGACGAACTGTTGCGAAGAGTCGCAGTCCTCCTGGGGCAGGCGCTCCGTGAAACCGACTTCCTCGCACGATACGGGGGAGATGAATTTGCCGCGATTCTTCCAGAAACCAAGAAAGCAGAAGCAATTCAGGTTGGGGAGCGTATGCGTTCGTCGATCGAACAGAAGATTAATGCTGGCACCCAGTGGCCGATACGGGTGACCATCAGCGTCGGCGTCGCGTCGTTT
>JBGSMZ010000012.1:0-16372 GCA_041739845.1 Myxococcaceae bacterium | reverse complement strand
TCCAACTCCTCGACTTCCGTGGCGCCGGTTTGCAAGAGCAACGCCCTCGTTTGCTCCAAATCGAACTTAGGATCCTTGGCTTCGATCATGATGAAGAACGCATCGTCGGTGACGCGCTCGAAGGATTTGGATCCAAACGCTGGATGATGCAGTCTCGGCAAGCCATTGAGAATCCAATTCGCAAAGAACGCCGTAACGCAGCTCGAAAGGACCGTGAGTTCGAACCAAATCGGGACAAAGGCCGGGAGAGAAAACAGAGGCTTCCCGCCAACGATGATGGGAAACGCGTTCCCCATCGCCCACGCTTGAAGCCACAGTGCAAGGAGGCTTCCTGTGACCCCAACCAGCAGTACCGCCCAAGGCAACTTGGTTGCCTTGACGCCCATCGCCTTGTCGAGGCCATGCATAGGAAACGGGGTACAGGAATCCCATCGAGAATAGCCGGAGTCGCGGATCTTCTCACAGGCGTGGAAAATCGTGGCTGGCGTCTCGTATCTCGCCAGAAGACCCCAGAGGAGCGGTGTGGTACTTGCCATGGCGACCTAGGCCTCCCTCGGTGCCATGACCACTGCACCAGCGAGAGGGGGCATCGGCGCGGTGGGCGCGCGATCCGGTCCCCCCCCACCACCGAGTTTTTGAGAGGAGTATCCCTCCCAATGGGGATCCGCCTGCGGCATCACCGCTTTGAGCTCCGCAAGTGCGACCACTGGGAAGAAGCGAACAAAGAGGAGGAAGAGGAAGAAAAACAGACCAATCGTTCCCGCGAGGAACATCACCTCGGTCACGGGAACGAAATACTCCCAGGAAGAAATGAGCGCATCGCGATGGAGGGACGTCACGGTAATCACAAAGCGCTCAAACCACATGCCAATGTTAATGAAGAACGACAGAATGAACGTGATCGTCACGTTGGTTCGAATCTTCTTAAACCAAAACAACTGCGGCGTGACGACGTTGCAGGTGAGCATGATCCAATAGGCCCACCAGTAAGGTCCGAACGCACGGTTGATGAACGTGAAGCCTTCGTACTCGTTGCCCGAATAGGCAGCGACAAAGAATTCCATCCCATAGGCATAGCCGACCAGTGATCCGGTCACGAGGATGATTTTGTTCATGTTTTCGATGTGTTTGATGGTGACGATATCCTTCAGTCCGAGCCATCTTCGGACTGGAATCATCAGCGTCAACACCATCGCAAACCCAGAAAAAACCGCCCCAGCCACAAAGTACGGCGGAAAAATCGTCGTGTGCCAGCCAGGGAGTTGGGCGACGGCAAAGTCAAACGACACAATGGTGTGCACGGACAACACCAAGGGCGCAGAGAAGGCAGCGAGAATCTGGTAGGTCTTTTCGTAGACGTGCCAATGTCGCGTGGATCCCCGCCATCCAAGCGAGAGGATCCCGAACGTCACCTGCCGCCAGCGCACCGTCGCGCGATCCCGCAGCGTCGCGAAGTCTGGAACCAATCCTGTGAACCAGAACAGCAATGACACCAAGAAGTAGGTGGTCACCGCGAACACATCCCAGGAAAGCGGGCTTCGGAAGTTCGGCCACACTCCCATTTGGTTGGGGATCGGAAACAAATAGTAATCCATCCACTGACGGCCAGTGTGAAGGACAACGCAAGAGCCAGCGCAAATGACGGCAAAAATGGTCATCGCTTCTGCGTAGCGATTGATCGAGGTCCGCCATTTTTGACGAAACAAGTAGAGGATTGCGCTGATGAGCGTTCCTGCGTGGCCGATACCCACCCACCACACGAAATTGACGATGTCCCAGGCCCAAGCGACCGGATTGTTGTTTCCCCAAATTCCCGGGCCAACCCAAATGAGATAGCCCACGTAGCCAACAAAGAAGAGGAAGCCGCTGGTGGCGAGCGCCATCCCAAGCTTGAAGCCGGTAGGCGTCTTGCGGATAGGCAACTCATTTCCGCGGCAAACAATCTCGGTAACTTCGTGAAAGGAATGGTTCCCTCGAACGAGGAGTTCGCGGCCCTCGACCACATCGTCTACGGGGATATCGCCCCGTGTTTTGGGGTCGTTGGGAAGCGTGTCGATGGTCATGGACGAGGACATTTCAGGCAAGCTCCTCATTCTCATTGCGGACTCGCGCTAAGTACGTCGTGCGAGGGCGTATGTTGAGTTCTTGCAGCATCTCGTAGTTGCGAGCACTCTTCTTAAGGTTGGCTACACGCGATTTTTCATCGTGGATGTTGCCGAAGGTAATGGCGTGGGTTGGGCATACTTGCGCGCAAGCTGGGGTAACGGCGCCATCGGGCAATGCTTTCCGGTCAGCGCCATCGCCCTTGGCGGCAATCTTTGCCTCCTCAACGCGCTGCGTACAGTAGGTACACTTTTCCATGACCCCCCGGTATCGCACGGACACGTCGGGGTTGCGCTGAAGCGCGAAGGTTTTCATTCGCTCTTTCCAATACGGCTCTACATAGATATCGCCGGTATGGGAATAGTCGAGGTAGTTGAAGCGGCGAACCTTGTAGGGGCAGTTGTTGGAGCAATACCGGGTCCCAATGCAGCGATTGTAGGCCATGGCGTTGAGCCCCTCTTCATCGTGCGTGGTCGCCCCGACTGGGCACACCGGCTCGCAGGGTGCGTTCTCGCATTGCATGCAGTTCACCGGTTGATGCACGGCGGTGGGATCGCTGACATCCCCAAAGAAATAGCGGTCGACGCGCATCCAATGCATTTCGCGCCCCAACAGGACCTGGTCGCGCCCAACGGTTGAAATGTTGTTCTCTGCTTGGCAGGCGATGGTGCAGGCGCTGCACCCAATGCACGAGGACAGGTCTATGACCATTCCCCACTGTTGGCCTTCGTAGACAATCGCGTCGGTTCCTTGGACCGGTTGCGTTGGGCGAGTAGTGCCTAAGGACGGGCCCAGCAGGACTCCTTCGATTTCCCCTTTTTTCGCAATCTTCTCAGCGTCCACCTTGTATTCAGAGGCCGTTCCGCTTCGGTAGAGTTGGCGCGATCCAAGTCCAAGGGTGCGCTCTGGAGCGCCCTTTTTCTGCGTGGTCGCGGCCTCGAACGTCATCTCGTGGAAGGGATTGCCAGGGACGCTGAAGTGGTCCTGGGTGGAGCAGATAGTCGCTGTCGCCTCGGTGCGGGTGACCTTGACGCCGCGGAGGGTGTTTCCACGTGCAAGCAGAGGATTGACGTCGACACCGATCTCTTTTGCGACTTCCCCTACTTTGCGTCCGTAGCCATGATGGATCGCGATGGTGTTTTCGGAGATACCGGGAAATACAAACACCGGGACGTGGATTGTACGACCGTCGACCTCAAGGACGACGACGTCTGCCGAATACTTGTTTTTTGAAACGTGGCTCTTGATTCCGAGCGCGTGGGCCGTTGCCGGAGCCATCAACGCCGCATTGTCCCAACACAATTTGGTGATGCTGTCGGGAAGCTCCATGATCCAACTGCTGTTGGTGAGGCGGCCATCTTGCGCGTGACCAAAGTCGGCGACGAGGTCAAAAGAAGTCGTCGACGGAGCGCTGCCTGGATTTTCACCGAGTGCCTCGGCGACCGCGGCGAAATCAGGTGCACCGCTCGCAACCGCAAACCCGCTCCCCACGAGGAGCCCGTCGTGGAGCGCGGTGCGCCAGCTCGTCGCACTGGCGAGCGTGGCTCCATCTTTTCGCCAGGTATCCTCCACCAAGTTCTTGTCTGATTTGTCGGAAACCCCGAGGAGTTGGCTCAAGATTTCAAGTTGCGATCGCCCCCCAAACAGCGGGTGAATCAGAGGCTGAATGAGGCTCACAGTGCCATCGAATGCATGGGCGTCACCCCAGGACTCGAGGGAATGACCAATCGGAACGTGCCACGTCGCCTGCGCCCCAGTCTCTTCTGGGAAGAGCGCAGCGTGGATCACCGTCTTTGCCTTCTTAAGCGCCTCTCCAAATTTCAGGCCACCGGGAGCAGTGTAAACGGGGTTTGCCTCAAAGATGATGAGGGTATCGACGTCTCCGTTGTTCAGCGCTTTGGTCAACGCCGCAAGCGAGTCGTACATCGACTCTCTGGGGTCTGCGGAATGGCGAAGGACTGTTGGCGAGGGTGATTCGAGGGCCGCATTGATGGCGTGCCCCAGCGCATGGATTTCCGCTGGTTGTCGCTCCCCCACCATCACCACTGCGGCGCCGCGATGGTTTGCCAAGTCTTTTGCCACCGCCGCCACGAACTTTTGAGCGTCCTCTGGAAGCGACCCTGACGCGACGCGAGTTCCAATTGGCCCCAAATCCACCCCATGGACGGTGACCAGGCGGTGCGCGAGGTCCTTGAGGACCTCCGGGAGGAGTCCGGGTGCGATGCGAAGGCGATGGTCCGCGTTGGTCCCGGTCACCGACCAGATTCCCTCGGCGGCGTAGAGTCGCATCATTCCTGCGAGGTCATCGCTCGCTTGGATCGCTCGAGACGCTCCGAATTGGCGCGCCAGCGCGATGTGCTGTGGCCCAGACGCCAGGAAATCTGAATCCAAAGAGAAAATCGTTTTGACCTTCGTCAGGTCGTGGGCGACGCGCGTTCCAGCCGAATACGCAATCGATGCGCCGAGGAGCGTCGCATCTGGGCACAGCGGATCCCACCGGTAGAGGCGGGCGTTGGAATATTTGGATTTGAATTCATTGAGGAGGCGCGCGAACGTCGGTCCGTCGTGCTCCTCAGCGAGAATCGCGACGCCCTTGCCGCCGTTTTGGCCCCAGGCTTCGCCAGAAGCCTGGGCGAAAGCTTCCCAGGCGTCCCAAGTTGCCGCGGAGCCATTGTGAACAGGCCCCTCACGACGCTCTGGATCATAGATTCGCAAGACCTCTGCCTGGGCCCAAACGTCGGTTGACCCCAGTGAAGACGGGTGGTCCGGATGGCCTTCAATCTTTGTAGGACGCCCTTCGTGGGCCTCCACCAAGACGCCCAGCGCCCCTTCGGCGCGCGGGAGCGCCGTGGCATACATCTTCCGAATGCCCGGAATCACCTTTTCTGGGGCGCGAACGAACGGGAGGATTTCCTCTTCGGGACGGCGCAAAGGAATGGCATCGCAGCTCGAGAGCACCGCCGCTGTTCCGGCTCCCGCGCCCGCGAGTTTGAGCGCATCGCGCCGACTGTACACCTTGCTGTTTGCCAACAGTGGCGGCCCATCCGGAAACTCAAGGCTGATAGCCGCCTTGACCAAAGGGTCACCCTCTTTGTGTTCGAGCGACCGCCAGAACTTTGGCTTCTCGTCCATTGCAGGACCAAGCGGCGCGTAGGGATCTTTTTTCATTCGACGCTGTCCCTTCCGATTAGCGGTGGCACCCGTTGCATCCACTGGTTGCAAACGTGAGGTAAGTTCCGTCCTGCTGTTGCCGTTGCGCGCGGCTAAACGCACCGGGGGGCGCGAGGGTCTCCGCGATTCCTTTGGCTTTTTCGACCCAAGCGAGGTCCGGCTTCCACCCCATCGTCGTCATCGCTGAAACAGGGCGGATGCTGGCCGCTGGGTCGTTGTGGCAGGCGATGCACCAACTCATCGAGAGAGGCTCCACCTGTTTTACGACGGCCATGGTATCGATACGCCCGTGGCAGGTCTCGCAGCCGATGGCCGCGCGGTTGTCTCCAACGCCAAAACCAACGTGCGCTGAATGATTGAAGAATGCGTGGTCAGGGAGCTTGTGAATTCGCTTCCAAGGAATTGCTTGGGTGCCCCGCCCTTCGTCCCAGCTCTTCCGCACGGCGGCGAGCAGCGGCGAGTCCTTCTTCGCCTGCGAATGACAATTCATGCACACTTGCGTCGACGGAACCCCCGCAAACTGGCTGCGCTCAACGTACGTGTGGCAGTAGCGGCAGTCGATTTTCAACGTTCCTGCATGAAGCTCATGGCTGTAGGCGACGGGCTGAACGGGCTTGTAGCCGACGTCCGTGTTGGAAGGGGACGCCCACCAGTAGAACGCAAATGTCACCGCGCCACCGAAGACGAGGAGAGCGATCAACACCTGCGTGGGCGACCGGTTCGTCCAACGCGGAAAGATTTGAGCCATTGCGCGTCCCTCTTGAGGCGGACCCATTACATGGCAGTGTGCGCCGCTACAACCGTTTTTTGCGGAACCCTCGAAGCGAAGATTTCCCGCACTCCTGCTGCCTCGCGGCGCATCGCTTCGCTTGCATCATCGACGCTCGTGCGGCGCCGATAGGTCCACGCCTCGCGACGCGACCGCCTTCTTCCAGAGACCACTCGCCTGAAGGATGAATTCGACGAGCTCGCGCACCGCTCCGTGACCACCAGCACTCCGCACTACATGGTGCGCGTGCTTGCGAACGAGCGCGACGGCGTCTGCGGGACACGAAGCGAATCCAGCGAGGCGCATCGCTGGAATATCGAGAAGGTCATCGCCCATGTAGGCGGTGTTTTCCGGAGCCACCTTGGCTCGCCCGCACAGCTCAAGAAAAGCTTCCGCCTTTTCCGGTCTTCCTTGGAGCACGAAGTCCAGGCGGAGCTCGCGCGCTCGGGCCGCAACCGCCGGCGTCGAGCCGCCGCTCAAGAGGGCGACCTGAAATCCGACTCCGCGCGCCAGCACCAAGCCGTGTCCGTCTTTGACATCGAAGCGGCGAAGCGTTTCGCCCTTCGACGAATACCAAAGGCCCCCGTCGGTGAGCACCCCGTCGACGTCCAAGACGAGGAAGCGAATGCGCGCGGCGCGCGCGCGAGGCGTCACGGTTGGTGACCGAGAGTTCGGCGAATGGCAAGGACTTCCCCAATGGTCCTCTCAAAAAGCGCGAAGTCGAGGGCGCAGGGTCCATCGCAGGGGGCGATGTCCGGATTTTCGTGAACCTCGGTAAAGAGAGCGTCGATACCCGCTGCCGCCGCCGCACGGGCGAGCACCGGGACCATCTCCCGTTCTCCGGTACTTGCTTGCGCACCTCCGCTCGGCAGTTGCACCGAATGCGTCGCGTCGAAGCAGGTCGCCAGGCCTGCGGAACGCATCACCGCGAGGCCTCGCATGTCGACGACCAGGTTGTTGTATCCAAAGCACGCTCCCCGCTCGGTTACCAATACGTTGGGATTCCCCGATTCCAGCGCTTTGCGCGCCTGATGGACCATGTCCCGAGGCGCAATGAATTGCCCCTTCTTGAGATTGATGCCCCGCCCGGTCTTCGCCACAGCGACGATCAAATCGGTTTGGCGAGAAAGAAACGCTGGAATCTGAATCACGTCCGCCACTTCGGCGACTGGGCCCACCTGTATCGATTCATGGACATCAGTGAGCACAGGAATGCCTACCTCCGCTTTTACCGATGCCAAAACCCGCAGTCCCTCGGTAATGCCAGGTCCCCGAAAGGAAGCGAGCGAAGTCCGATTTGCCTTGTCGAAACTGCACTTGAAGATGAACGGGACGCCGAGACGCGTGCAAATTTCCGACAATTTTCGGGCGTGGCGTATCGCAAAAGCCTCTGACTCGATGACGTCGGGGCCAGCGATGACCAAGAGAGGGAGGGTCGGCCCCACCCCTATGCCAGCCAATTCGATTGGCGCCATGGACAGACTCCTATTTGCACCTTACCGAGTGCGACGGGCGGTTGAAAACGCGTATGAGAATGCTAGTGCGACGCCATGCCAGACTCCTCGAATGACGCAACGTCGCATTCGGTGCCCATCGCATCAAGTTCCGCGGTTGCGGAAAAACCAAAGGAATTGTTAGGCGCCAAGCGCCTGCGCTGGCTCTCCCTTGGTCTGCTCGGGCTTGCCTTCTTCAATTCCGTGATCGCTTTTTTGGGCGGTCAACTCGACCAAGGTCGAGAGTTCACCGCAACCTACCTCGGTGGGCTGCTCGAAGACGGCAGAGTTTTCAACTCTGATGTCCTTCATCTGCCGATCGTCTTTCAAGATTCCTGGCGAGGACACGCATCGCTCGTCGATTGGTGGTTTACCCCCGGTTCCGCGCCAGCCATGAGTTTCTATGTTCCCGACGGGGTGATCGCCGGTTTTGCCAGCATCTTCACATCTTCCATTTACATCCAACTTTTGCTCTCTGGGCTCATCAATTTCTTCGTGCTCTTTCTGGCACTGCGGTGGATTGCACGCGCCGTCCTTCCAAATGATGCCACGACCTTCGCCGCGCTCGGCACGTCCTCAGTGACGCTTGCCGCCATTTTGGGGGGCCATCCCTTCGACTTCATTTTTATCCAGGCTCACCATTGGGGATCCTTCTCGATGGGGCTTCTGCTGCTCGGAATGGTGCTGGCCAACGAGTCCGAGAATACGCCCTCTCGACTGGGTTTACGTTGGTTGGGGGTCGTCGCGTTTACGGCCGCATGCATCGTGGGCGATCCGCTCTTCCTGGCGAATTCGCTGGCCCCGGTCGTTGGGGCGCTTGTGCTTGCTTGGCTTCTCCTTTGGCGAAAGCCTCGCCTGATTGCGCTCATCGGCGTGCCGGCCTTGCTCCTGACCACAGTGCTTCCGAGCCTCTATGCCAAGGCTCTCGCCAACGACGACTACATCGTCCAGCACGTTTCCATCTCGGAATTGGTGCCGCGGTTGCAGGAAGTCGCTGCCTACTTCACGGCTTTGGCGTCCGAGCAACCGCTATGGGGGTTCTTGGCGCTCGCATTCGTATTGGGGACTGTCGCGCTTTTCCCGGCGCTCGTCCTCCGCGCACGTCAGGAGATTGACCCCCTGGCGCGCCCAATGCTTCAAGTTTCACTCTTTGCCCTCATGAGTATCAGTATTCCGCTCGCCGGCTATTGCATCTCATCCCGCTGGTTCCACGCACGGTATTTCTCGTCTACCATTCACTGGCCAATCTTTGGGACTGCGTTACTCGCCGCCTATATCTGGGGAAAGCGCGCCCTGAAACCCATTGCACTTGCAGTCGTAGTTGCCACCGCTCCACAGCTGATTTCCAGTATGAAAACTATCGCAGACGGAAAAGTACGAAGCCAATTTACCACTCCGGACTTGACCTGTATCGACAACGCGCTCGATGGGACCGATGCGACTCGCGGAATCTCTGGATTTTGGACCGCAAAATTTACCCAGGCTTTTAGCCGCCACAAACTGACCATGACGCAATTCCGCGGGTCGCGCGAATACCATTGGATTCAACCGATGCCTTATTTCATGAAAGAGTATGACTTCGCAATTGTAAGTCCGGAAGGATTCGGCAGCGGCCCGAACCCCTTGGGAGGCATTGTTGCCAATGGGCCCCGACCCAACCGCATCGTCTCTTGCGGCAAGTACACGCTTTTGTTGTACCCGCACCGAGGATTACGCATTCCCTAGTCGCGTTTGAGGTCACTTGGGGTAGGCGAGGGCTGCACCTCTGGCATCCCGCTCGGTGAGTTCAAGCGACCAATCTCCGCTCCCATTGCACTGTGGATAATGCATTACCGATGCCGCATCGTAGGGAGTGAGGCCGCGCCAGTTTCGATCTTCAAAGCATTTACCGCCCGCTTCAGGGCGGGTGTGTTCGTGTCGAAATCCAATGGTGTGGCCAAGTTCATGGCGAAGAATTCCCGTGAGTGTCAGCTTTCCCGAAGTGGCGAAGGCCGATGGATCAATTCGCACGTTGCGAGATGCGCGCGTCGTGTTGGGGAAAAAAGCGCGCGCCAAGTAATCGCCGTGCGCGTTGACGGGATTCACATCGAAAACCACCTCTTTGGTGCTCGCAGTGCACTTGGGGTCGAGCGTTGCGTCATGATGAAACGCTAGCCCTGCCACGTCCTCCCAGGCGCTCGCCGCGTCTTCCATCGCAGCGACGACGTCCGGATGCTGCTTCCCAAAGGTCGTTGAAACGCAATAGGTGAGGTTCTTTCTCTGCCTCGTCGACCACTTCACATCGACTCCCTTGGCAGTCATGATGGTGAGATTCTCCGATCGCACGTCGGGGGGCGCGACGGCGACGTTGGACGCATAGAACGCTCGCAATTCAGCCTCGTCCACGAAGAGCGTGTCTCCGTCGGCGATGAACTCTCCGCTCTCATCTTGAGCGACGGTCGATAGAAACCGCTCGTAGGTAAGAAGGTTCACTCCTGAATCCGTAAGCCCTGAATCTGCGCTTCCAGGTGGAAGAGTCCCACCGCAGCCAACGAGCATCCAGAACAGCGCCCCCACTCCGATAGCATGTGCTTTCATGGGCGCACGCAGAGCACATCGCGTGCCTAACGTAATCGCCGAGGAAGGCCTGCCAAACGCTCTAGCCAGGAGTCCGAGGCAATGGACGCCTGGTCACAACGGCAAGGCTAGGTGTCGGTAGCCTTTGGCGGCGCGCTAGCTGCCAGGGCTTTAGCAACCAACTGGAATTCCCGAGCTTTCCGCTTCTTTCGAGTAGCGAAACTCGCGGGAATACCCACGATCAATCCCAGCGCAGCACCAGCGCCACCCCCGATAAGCAATGCCTTCGCCATTCCATTGCCGACGCTTCGCGTAACAGCCGCGCAGTCGCAAAGCGCTTGGCCGCTCCCAGGAGTGTTGTTCCATTCGGCCAACCTCGGATACAAGAAAGCGGTCGCGATGCCACCTATGACCACCCCTGCCAAAACAAAGTTCAAAATGGTTCTGACCATGGGCCAAGGCCTAGCACAAACTTTACCTTAAGGATTGGTGCGATGAATCTTTGGCTGGCTGCTGGCATGGCGTTTCTCGTCTCGAGCGCTTGTTTTGTTCCCGTGCTGATCCACGCGTTTCGCCAAAGCCTAGGCGTTGGCCTGCTCGTATTGTGCGTTCCTCTCTTTGGACCAGTCTATGCGTTCGATACTTTCGCGCATCGGTCCAAGGGGCTCCTTCTGGCCGGCTGGCTCGCAGCGTTCCTGGTGGGTGCTGTACTCTCGACCCTTGCCCAGCTAGGCTGATGGCGTCGTTGGAGGACTAGCGACGGCGCAGGCGAAAGAGAATCAAGCTTCCAAACGGAAGCCTCCACTTGGAATGCTTCACGATGCCCCCGGCCGAAAGGGCAGTGCCGACTCCAAGGATTCCAAGGAACGGGCTCACCCAATGCGTGGTCGTGACCACATCGAGTTCGTAGAGCGCATCGAAGTTTGGAATGAGCGAGCGAAGCTTGGAGCCAAGTCCAAAATAGGTGAACCTCGAGATATGTTGCTGCGAATAGTCGACGTCTGAGGTTGCGTTCAGTACCACTTCAAGGGCCGGCCAAAGGCTGGCGTAATTTGGCGTCGAGAGAATGAATGTCCCCGTCCTCGGACGGAGAAGCTGTGCGACCTGTGTAAAGAGCTCTCGAATCTCTTCCCCCGTCAGATGCTCAATAACTTCCACGCAGGTCGCGTAGTCGAAGGTGTCTTTGATTTTATCGAGTTCCCGCAGCGACGAAATCTTCGCGAAGGTCCGATAGTGCGTTCCAAAGTGGCTCTGCGCAAAGTCGACTTGCTCTGGAAGGATATCGACCCCTCGTTGCAGCGGAAATTGCTCCTGGGGAGCCAGCGATAGAAGGCTGCCGGCAAAGCAACCGACGTCGAGCAGCGCGCCAGGGGGCCCCGTACACAGGTCGAGCGCGCGCCGAAACTTGAGGATGTGCCAGGCCCGCCGCACCGGGTTTCCCGATTCCATGACGTGGTGGTAGTGGCCGACCGGAATTTCTTGGACGGTCTTGGAGGCTTTGGCCTCAGGCTTACGTTTCGTGGACAATGGTGTCTTCCGGGCCTTTCAGCGCATTACGCGGCGGCTACCTTCGGCGCCGGTCACGTCATTTCCCTCGCGAGAGACGACGTCAGCAGACTCCCGCATGGATCCCTGAGAGCGCATCCCAGAGGGCCCTCGACATCCGTTCACAGGCTTTCGCCGCGCGCTCGCGTTCCCCGTCGCTCATGTGGGCCAACTTGTCTTCAATGATGGCATCTTCGCCGGTTTCGACAGCGTGAGCCTCAAAGTAAGGGCGCACCTTCGGCGAAAGCGAGCGATAGTGCGTATCCAGTCCCTGGAGCTTGGTCTGCGCGGTCATCGGCTGCTGAACCTCGAATGCGTACAAGGCACCGGCAGCTTCTGGGGCGGAAGAAAACGCCTGCGTTGCCATTTCCACCAACGCCTTGACTTCAGTCACCTTCGGCGAGCCGCTCACCGTCGTCCCCAGGGCTTGGGCGAAGTCACCCCACAGCGTGACGTGATAGCGCTCTGCAGCGGCGGCTTCGGGTTCATTGAGAGCAGTCCAACCGCGGTCCAGCACCTCGATGAAGGCGCCGTACTCACGCGCATATGTCGCCAGCTCTTCGACTGCCAATGCGCCAGCGTTCCAAGCTTGGTAGAATGGGTGCTTGAGCAGATCCTGGCGCTCGATCGAAGAAATCATTGCGTGAAGCGTGGCTTCCGTATTGGTCATCGCGAACATTCCTTGAGAAATCCTTAGCGAGCGCACCATATGCTGTGGCGGCGCGCACAACAACCCCCGCTAGCGGCCTACGCTTCTTCCTGGCCTCTGGATGCTCCTTCAGGTCGAAACCTCAGCGCGAGCATGCGCAGGGCCACGTAGAACACGGGAGTAAGCACCAACCCGAAAAAGGTAACGCCCAGCATCCCAGAAAATACGGTCACTCCCATGGCTCGGCGCACCTCGAAACCGGGGCCGCTCGAAAGCAACATCGGGGTCACCCCGGCCACGAACGCAATCGAAGTCATGACGATTGGCCGCAACCGGAGTTTGCAGGCTTCAATCGCGGCTTCCACAGTCGCCATCCCCTGCTTTTCGAGGTCGCTCGCAAACTCAACGATGAGAATGGCGTTCTTGGTGGCCAATCCCATCAGTACCACGAGGCCGACTTGAACGAAGATATTGCGGTCACCGCCGGTGAGTTGAACTCCAAGAAGTGCCGCGAGCCCGCATAAGGGGACGATCAAAATGATCGCGAGAGGCATTACCCAGCTCTCGTAGAGTGCGGCGAGGACCAAGAAGACGAGGAGGAGAGCCAAGGGGAAGACAATCAGGTTCGCGCTCCCATCGTTCACTTGCTGAAACGTCAAGTCCGTCCATTCGAAAGCGATTCCATTTGGCAAAACCTTTGCTGCGATTCGCGCTACCGCTTCGATAGCGTCTCCGGACGAAAGCTTTGATTGGTCGCTCGAACCGAAGAGATCCGCTGCGGGGTATCCGTTGTACCGAATCACCGGATCCGGCCCAAACGTTTGCGAGATTTTAAGGAGGCTTCCGATGGGGACCAATTGGCCCGCAGCATTTCGGGTTTTCAAGTCCCCGATTTGGTCTTGGCGAAGCCGAAATGGAGCGTCCGCTTGGGCGAGCACCTGAAAGGTCCGGCCGAAGCGGGTGAAGTCATTGACGTAGGCGGACCCCAGATACGTCTGCAGCGTGTCATAGAGGCTCGTCAGCGCGACTCCCTGTGCCTTGGCGCGCGTCCGGTCAATAGTGAGTTGGAGCTGAGGCACATTCGCCTCGAAAGTTGTAAAGGACTGATGCATTCCAGGGACCTCCGCGAGGGCACCTTGCAGATTTGATACTGCTTTGGCGAGTTCCCCCGGCCCCAACCCCGCGCGGTTCTCGACGAAAAGCGAAAATCCATCGCCAGAGCCAATTCCGAGCAGCGGTGGCGGGAGTATCGCAAAGGCCAACCCCTCTTTGAGACCAAAGAACTTCTCGTTGACCTCCTCCGCAATTTGTTCTGCCGTTCGCTTCCGCTCGCCGAGGGGCTTGAGGATTACAAAAATCGTCCCCGCATTCGAGGTGTTCGTAAACTGCGCCGCATTGAGCCCGGGAAACTCTACCGCGTGCGCCACGCCTTCCGTTTCCAAAATGCGTCTTGCGACTTCGCGCGTAAAGGCATCGGTGCGATCAATGCTAGCCGCCGGAGGCAGCGTGAGAATTCCAATCAGGTACATCTTGTCTTGGCTCGGAATAAAGCCGGCGGGAACCGTCCGGAACAGGAATGCGGCGAGCCCCAAACAAACAGCATAGACCAAGAAAGCTGGCCCCCTTCGGTGAACGACTTTTCCAACTTGGCGCGTGTACGCATCTCCGGCGCGTCGAAATGTCTTGTCAAACCAGCGAAAGAACCGACCAAAAAGCGCATCGATGACGCGCGTCACCCGATCCGGAGCTGCACTCCG
The DNA here is from genome assembly GCA_041739845.1 of Myxococcaceae bacterium. Classification (GTDB taxonomy): domain Bacteria; phylum Myxococcota; class Myxococcia; order Myxococcales; family Myxococcaceae; genus JBGSMZ01. The sequence continues at coordinate 2,329 of JBGSMZ010000012.1, read as the reverse complement.
GGGTCGCAGCAACATCGCTGCCAGCGCAGGCGACAAAGTCAATGAGTTGAACGCCGAAATCACCGTCGAAATCGCAATCGTCGCTGCGAATTGGCGAAAGAATTGGCCGCTGACTCCGCCCAGGAGCGTCATCGGGACAAACACCGCACAAAGCACCAGTGCGACTGCGATGATCGGGCTGGTGACTTCTTTCATGGCTTCGCGTGCGGCTTCCTTGGGTGATTGCCCAAGGTCGATGTGGCGCTCGACGTTCTCGACGACGACGATAGCGTCGTCGACTACGATGCCGATGGCCAGCACCAGACCGAAGAGGGTCAAGGTGTTGATGGTAAAGCCAAGGCCAAGGAGCACCGCAAAGGTGCCGACGATGGAAATCGGGACCGCGACCAAGGGAATAATGGACGCGCGCCACGTCTGGAGAAAGACAAGGACGACGAGAACCACCAAGAAAGCCGCTTCAAAGAGCGTCTTGACAACTTCTTCTATCGAAGCCGCGACGAATGCCGTTGGATCGTAGACGACGCTCCATGCGAGCCCTTCCGGAAACGATTTGGAGAGTTCGTGCATCTTGGACTTCACGCGATTGGAAAGGTCGAGCGCATTGGTGCCAGGAGCTTGAAAGACTCCGACGCCTACACTTGGCTGGTTGTCGAGCAGCGCTCGCAGGCCGTAGGAGTCGGCACCCAATTCAACGCGCGCCACATCGGAGAGCCGGGTCACTTCACCATTGGAACCGGTGCGAATCACGATGTTCTGGAAATCTTCTACCGTTACCAACCGTCCCGCAGCATTGATGATGAGCTGGAAGTCCGCAGGATCGGGTGTCGGGGGCGCACCGATTTGGCCGGCTGAAATTTGGACGTTTTGTTCCCGGATCGCAGCGACGACATCGCTCGCAGTGAGATCGTGCCCAGCGACCTTGCCAGGGTCGAGCCAAATCCGCATCGCGTACTCCCCACCACCAAACGAAACTGTGTCCCCCACTCCAGGAATTCGCTTCAGTTCCTCAAGGACGTGGAGCACCGCGTAATTGCGCAAGTAGATTGCGTCGTAGCGACCGTCTGGAGAAAGCAGGTTCACAAAGAGCACGATATTGGACGAGCGCTTCTGGGTGGTGACGCCTTGCCTTCGCACATCTTCCGGCAGCCGACTCAATACCTGCGACACGCGGTTTTGTACTTGGACCTGAGCAGCGTCCGGATCCGTCCCCAGCTTGAAGGTCAACGAAAGCGAGAGCCGCCCATCTCCCGAGGCCAGCGACTTCATGTAGAGCAAGTTCTCGACGCCGTTGATGGCTTGTTCCAAGGGGGCTGCAACCGTCTCGGAGAGCACTGTTGGGTTGGCACCCGGATACACCGCGGCTACTTCGACTTGCGGGGGAACAACTTCAGGATATTCGCTCAAAGGGAGGAGCGGAATCGACAATGCGCCGGCGACAAAGATGACGATAGAAAGGACGGCCGCAAAGATCGGGCGATCGATGAAAAACCGGGCGATGTTCAAGGCTTCGACTCGCCCGGCGAACCTGCAGCGGGAGCTACCGTGACTTTCATCCCCGGATTCACTTTTAATGTTCCGTTGACGACAACCCGGTCTGCGACAGCGAGGCCCGTTTCGACGACCCGCAGTCCATCCAAAATAGGCCCCAACACCACATCTTTGCGGACCACCGTTCCATCGGGAACGACGATCAGGACGTACTTGCGGTCTTGGTCAGTGAGGATCGCTTTGTTGTCGATGGCAATGGCTTCCACTGGTGCCCCTGCAGCGAGCAGACCGCGCGCATAGAGACCAGGGAGGAGCCGTCGGTCTTTATTGGCGAGCCGTACGCGAAAACGGATGGTTCCTGTGGCTTCATCCAGGTGGTTGTCCACGAAATCAACCTTCCCAAGCCGCGGGTAGCCATCTTCGTTGGCAAGGCCGACCCCGACTTGGGAATTGAAGAAGTGAGCAGCAACCCGCAAATACGTGGGCTCATCGATGGTGAAGTAGACGTAGATCGGATCGACGGAGGTGAGCGTGGTCAACGTTGTTGGCGCTGGAGGACCGCTCACGAAGTCACCCAGGCTCGCCATCGCACGCCCTACGCGTCCGGCCACGGGCGCACGGACCTCCGTGGAATCGACGTCGAGACGCGCATTATCGACGGCGGCCTGCGCTGCCCTTCCCTCAGCGAGAGCCTGCGCAGCAGCGCTCTCAATGCTTTCGCGGTCTGCAGGAGCCAAAGCGTTGTTGGCTGCAAGTTGTTTGGCGCGATCGAGGTCGCGCTTGGCTTGCGCGACGCGAATCGAGGCTCGCGCCAGCTCCGCATTCGCGCGCGCGAGCACCG
>JBGSMZ010000007.1:0-4660 GCA_041739845.1 Myxococcaceae bacterium | reverse complement strand
CCCTCAGCAAGAAACCTCTGGTTGCCACACGCGCGGAGGTTGATTCCAACCCCCGCGCGCGCAGCGCAAAGCTCCGCGCCATCGAGCGTGGCAAATGAGTACCGCACCCGGGATTCGAAGCAGAAGCAACCCCTCGACCTTCGCGACGCTGGCCCAGCTGCTGCCATTGGCGTTCGCGGTAGCCGTCGTGGCGGCGGCCGCGATCCTCCACGTCACCTCACGTGTCCTGGTGGTCCGCATTGGCTACCAACTCTCCGTGCTCGACCAAAGAAGAGTGAACCTTGAACACGAGAACGCTGAGCTCAAGCTTGAATTGGCGACCTTGAAGTCGCCTCAGCGGCTCGAGGCCGCAGCGCGCAGGTCAGTTCAACTCGTTCGCCCGTCGCCGGCGAACATTCTCCACGTGAGAAACTAGCGTGCGCGATTTGAAGCACCTCGCCGGATCGACCGAAGCGCCCTCGCGGTGGATGCGATTTCGGGTGGTGCTCTTGGGGATGGCGTTCATTGCCACCTTAGGAACCATGTTTGCTCGCGCCGCCTACTTGCAAGTCCACCAAGGCGCAAAGCTCAAAGCATATGCGGAGGATCAATACGTCCGCGAAATGCAAATTCCCGCTCGCCGCGGAGACATCTTCGATCGCCGTGGAGTCGCGCTCGCGCAAAGCGCCGATGTCGAATCGATTTGGGCAGACCCGTCGCAAATGGCGAACCTGAAAGAAGGGGCGCGATCGCTCGCACGAGCGCTTCATGACGATGCGAGCGAGCTGCGCGATCGCCTTGAGAAAGGTCGACGTTTCGCGTGGGTGAAGCGGCAAGCAATGCCGAAGGATGCGGCGCGCGTCAGGGCTCTTCAATTGCCAGGCGTCTACTTCGTCAAGGAACCCAAGCGATTCTACCCACAGCGCGAGCTCGCGGCTCATCTCCTTGGCTTTGTTGGCACCGATGGTCGAGGACTCGATGGCCTCGAACTCAGTTTTGAAGCGGAGCTTTCCGGCGATCCTGTGAAGTTGGCAGCAACCCGAGACGCAAAAGGCCGTAAGCTCCTCACGGAAGGACTCCCGGATCCCCGTGCCATGTCCGGAGCCTCCATCGCGTTGACCATCGATCGCCAACTCCAAAACGTCGCTGAAAAGGCGATTCAACACGCGCTCATCGATGCGCAGGGTATCGCCGGAACCGTCGTGATGCTGGATCCAAGGACCGGCGAAGTCCTGGCGCTTGCCAACACTCCGCGATTCAATCCCAACAGCCCAAAGGCTGCGAGTCCGGAGGCATTTCGCAATCGCGCGGTGACCGACGCTTTTGAACCGGGCTCGACGCTCAAGGCAATGGTGATGGCCGGTGCGATCGAATCGAAACGCATTTCGTTGTCCTCCAAGTTCAACTGTGAGCAGGGAGCTTATGCAGTCGGAAGGAACATCATTCACGACACCAAGCCGCATGGAATTCTCAGTCCTCTGGAGATTATGAAAGTCAGTTCCAATATTGGGATGACCAAGATTGCAGAGTTGATGGGGAGGGACCTCGTGTTCGATTCCCTCTCCCGGTTCGGGTTCGGCGAGCGCACGACATTGGGTTTGCCGTCTGAGGCCAAAGGAACCTTGGTCCCGCCGCGAAGCGACATTGCGCTGGCGACCTATGCATTTGGACAGGGCCTCACCGCGACCGCGCTTCAGATTGCGGTCGGATTCGGGACAATCGCCAACGGCGGGGTTCGGATGCGTCCTTACCTCGTTTCCAAAATCGTGGATGCTGATGGCGTGGTATTGGCAGAAAACCGACCGGAAATTGTTCAACGTGCGGTGAGCGAGGCAACAGCGCAATCAGTAACTTCCATGTTGGAGGCCGCAGTTGAAGCAGGTGGAACTGGGACAAGGGCGAAACTCGAAGACTACCGGGTCGCTGGGAAGACCGGGACTGCGCAAAAGGCAGACCCCGTCGCCCGAGGCTATTCGGAAAAGCGCATCGCGAGCTTTGCGGGGTTTGTTCCCGCCGAAAACCCGCGGGTCGTGATCGTCGTGGCGATCGACGAGCCCAAGACGGATACCTATGGAGGCGTCGTGGCAGCGCCAGCATTTCGGGAAATAGCGGAGGCAACGCTGGCCTACCTCGCCGTCCCTCCCTCCCGCAGTCCGCAAGCGCGCCCTGCGGCCACGTCGCAAATAGAAGTTCTTGCAAGTGCCGGACACATTGAGGATAGCGCGACGCCGGAAGTCGTAGCGAACGCTGCGGCAATGATGGATGTTGTCCCGCCCGGGGAAATCCGGGTCCCAGACCTCACCGGAGCTTCTGCGCGCACGGCGGTTGGAAAACTCCTTGGGATTTCCTTGGAACCTCGGGTCTTTGGATCGGGATGGGTCGCTAGCCAGCTACCGGTAGCGGGTTCGTTCGTCTCACCCGGTAGCGAGGTTGCTCTTCAATTGACGTTTCACCACTGACCGCGCAGGCATCTCCAGAAAGCCAACATGAAGCTCACCGAACTCTTTGCTGGCGCCGAAATCGAAATTCCCCCGAACGCTCGCACCGCGGTACATGCCACAGGTTTGGCGTCCGACTCCCGGAAGGTTTCCGAGGGCGACGTGTTCGTTGCAATTCCTGGGAATGCGATTGATGGCGTTCAATTCGTAGGTGAAGCAATTACCCGCGGCGCTTGCGCCATCGTGGCAACCCGAGACTTGCCTGGATGCGCCGTTCCGGTTCTCGTCGCCCAAGACGTGCGGAAGGCGCTTGGCCAAGCGGCTTGCAACTTCTTCGGAAACCCATCCAGCGAGCTCGTGCTGTTGGGCGTCACAGGTACCAATGGAAAAACGACGACGGCCTACTTGGTGGAGAGCATTTGCGCTGCCAACGGCGCGTCTGTCGGTCTCTTCAGCACAGTGGGAATCCGTTTTGCTGGGATCGAGAGGGAGACCAAGTGCACCACTCCCGATGCGCTGACCCTCCAAAAGACCCTTCGGGAGATGGTGGACGCGGGCGTCGACACCGTGGTGATGGAGATTTCAAGTCACGCGCTCGCGCAGTCGCGGATTACCGGACTCACTTTCCGCGCCGTCGCGTTCACCAATCTTTCCCGTGAGCACTTGGACTACCACAAAGATATGGAGGACTACTTTCAAGCAAAGCGGACGCTTTTTACTTCGCACTTGTCACCCGGTGGGTTGGCCGTGGTGAACGGCGACGATACCTACACGAATCGCGTCTACAACGAGGTTCGGCAACTCAAGCGTCAAGCATGGAAGTTTTCCCGCCAGGGAAACGGCGAAATATCGGCCGCCGACGTGATCCACTCGGCGCACGGAATGAAGGGGACGCTCAAGACTCCGGCCGGAGACATCGCGCTCAACAGCTCCCTCATCGGTCTTCACAACCTGGACAACATCCTTTGTGCGACGGGCTTAGCGCTCGCGGCTGGCGCGTCGCGAAAGAACGTTCAGGAAGGGATTCAAAGAGTCACCAAGGTGCCGGGTCGGATGGAGCGCATCGAAGGCAAAGAGATTACCGCGTTCGTCGACTACGCGCATTCTTCCGACGCACTTGCCAAAGCCATCGAAGCAGCGCGGGCGATTACCAAAGGTCGCTTGCTGGTGGTCTTTGGCTGCGGCGGCGAGCGCGACGTCGGGAAGCGACCCTTGATGGGTACGGCCGCGGCCGAAGCGGACATTCCCATAGTCACCTCCGACAACGCACGCGGGGAAGATCCATTGGAGATTATTGCTGCGATTACCGCGGGCCTTGAAAGCGCTGGCTTGCGGCGAATGAGCGCGCCCAAGGCGCGCTCTGGAGAGCGCGGCTACTTGGTGGAGGCCGATCGGGCCGCCGCCATCGCGCTCGCTGTTTCCTTGGCCAAGCCGACGGACACGGTCCTCATCGCCGGGAAGGGGCACGAGCGCTTCCAAGAGGAAGGTGGTGTGCGGCGTCCGTTTGACGATGTTGAAGTTGTTCGCAAGGCTCTTGAATGATCGATGTGCACGCCCCCTTGCCGACCAGCCCCGAAGTCGCATTTTCGACCGACGAATTGGTTGCGGCGACTGGCGGGCGTTGGGTTCGCGCTCCCCCTGAGGGGTGCACGCGCGGAGTGACTACCGACAGCCGCGCTGTGCCTCCCCAGAGCCTCTTCGTTTCCATCAAGGGAGAGAACTTCGATGGGCACGCTTTTGCGGAAGCGGCGATTCGCCGTGGCGCGTCAGCGGTTGTCGCCGACCACGAAGTCGGCACCTTAGGAGGGCTGCTGCTCGTAGAGGACACCATTGCAGCGCTAGGGAGAATGGCGCATTTCCACCGCATGCGATTTCACATTCCGGTCGCAGCAGTAACCGGTTCGAATGGAAAGACGACTACCAAAGAGTTGTTGGCGCTGGTCCTCGGTGTTTTGGGTCCGGTGCTGAAGACGGAGGGAAACCGGAATAATGAAATCGGCACCCCCTTGACGCTGCTCGGACTTCGCCCGGAGCATCGCGCCGCGGCTATCGAAGTCGGAATGAACCACTCCGGCGAGCTCACCCGGCTCACGGCCATGGTCGTGCCAGATGCAGGATGCATCACTTCGATCTCGACCGCACACCTGGCGGGTTTGGGCTCCCTCGAGGGAGTCGCGCAAGCCAAGGGCGAGCTGTTTCGGTCCCTTTCCCCTGGCTCGTGCGCGGTCGTGAACCTCGACGAC
>JBGSMZ010000155.1:0-6245 GCA_041739845.1 Myxococcaceae bacterium | reverse complement strand
CCAGCGCTTTTGCCGCCACCGCGCGCGTGGCCTCGGCTTTGGCGACGAATGCTTCCGCGCGCTGGTGGGCTGATGAGTTTGCAATCTTGAGAGTACGTTTCGCTGCCGCCATGCTGCCTTGAAGACTCTTGAGCTTCGCATCGACAGCCGCTGTGTTCCATTTGAGGAGGACAGCTCCCTTTTCCACATAGTCTTTTTCCTTCACCGCGATCGATTCCACGGTGCCGGCCCGAGTCGACTTGACGAGGGTGACGGCCGACGGCGCGAGTCGATAGCCGGAGACCACCGTTCGGGGAAAAGGCACCACGAAGAGGAGGGCGGCAACGGCTGCCACGAGCAAAGCGACAAGGCCGAGCAGGAGGAAAAACAGTTTCTGCCGGGAGCGACCCATGGCCATGGCAATCCTCAGAACGCGGGAAGCAAGACTAATACTGCTCAGACGCGAGGGGAAATTTCAACCAATGCGAACAGCAGCTTGCGTCGCGTGGGCTGCTCGGATGAGCGTGCGATTGTAAAGGTGCGTCGCCAACATCACCGCGGCGCCAGACACCGTGAGTGCGACATCCAGCGTTGCCGAGCGCGCTGCAACAAAGGCTCCAGCGACGAGGAGGGTCATCCCCACTCCTGCAAGCGCAAAGACCATACGTCGGCCGTGGCAACGGACCCCTGGAATGAACGCCCACAATGCAACCGCCGCAACTCCGACGACGAATATGGGATGGGCGAGGCCCAGGGCTGGAGCGAGTGTTGGGATGGCGATCAACAACAGTGGGGTTGCTGCACAGTGGATGCCGCAGGCCACCGAGAGCACGGGACCGAGGATGTCTGGGGCATCTGACCCATGGTGGTGTTTGTGGAGAGTCACAGCGGTGAAAATCTTACTCCTTTTCAAAGAGGAGTTCCCGCTGCTGTTGGAGGTCAACGGCGCCTGCGAAATCCGCAAAGGTCGCGTACTCCTTAACCGGGACTCTCTCGGCTGGAATTTGGTAGTCCTCGTCGACGGTCAGCGTCGCGCCGGATTGAACCTCACGACGCCGAAATCGGTTCTGAAGGACTTGGAGGTCCGCCGCTGCGCTCGTCGCATGCAGGTGCCAGCCTTGCGGGAGGGCCAGCGTTGTGTGCGCCGTTGCCCTTTCGCCTTGAGGGATGAAGAGGTCGGAATTTCGAACACTGTTGGCGATGTACCTGCTCCCGAGGAACAGGGGGTAGGTGATCGGCCCCGAAGCCAAACGTCCTTGACCGACCGCCTGGGCAAAGCGCCCAGCGGTGATGCGGTAGTTCAAGACGACTGAAGGAGTGTTTTCCGGATGCGGCGTGACCGTGAGGTCCGACAGCGTCGCGCCTCCGAAGTAGCGCGAGAGCGAAGCTTCAAACTGCTGACGCTGCTTTTCCGTGGAGACCGACTGGAGCCATTCGATGAGCCCCGAAGCGGCATATCCGGAATAAGTCTCAGCGCCCGTGCCGGTCATCGCTCCCTTGGTGTCGACAGACAGCGCAAGCACCACCTGTTTGTCCGGCGAGGAATCGTTCGCGGGAGTGAGAAGCTGTCGCAGAGGGTCTCCAGGTTGGGCGAGCAACCAAGCGCTGCGGCCGCCGAGCGCGATATCTGGGAGCACGTTGAAGGGCGCATAGCGGACCGCCGGATTGAGCCAAAGCGGCGGTCCTCCCTCGAGGGGGACGTACACGCACAGGAAGTTGTAGAGGCTATCGGGTGGAAAGGTAAAGCTCGAGGGATCCGAGGCGAGGGTTCGCACCAGCGCAAAGCGCGGCGCGAACCCAAGGGATCGCAGCGCAGCGACCAACAGCGCCGAACGGCTTCCGCGCCTTTGAGCCAAAGTGGAAATGGCGTCAGTGGCAGGGCCCGTATCGCTTCCCACGATGTGCTTCATCACGCTCGCGTACACCGAGGCGACGGCGGCCCGTCCCTGAGCAGAACCCGCGGCATCGCGCGCGAATCGCGCGATATCCTCATTGGCAGTTGCCTTCCGAACCAAGAATTCCGAATACCGCATCAAGGTTCCCGTCGCGCCCTCGTCGCCGTAACCGACGATGACAAATGGGAGCCATTCGGTGGGTGAGGGAGGGGCGTTCGGTTCTGGGATGAACGGAGGGACTTGACGCTCCTCGTGACGGAATACTTCGAAGTCTCCTTCACGGTGCGGAGCCTTGACCCGCACAAAGCGCGAATCGACTTTGAGAGGCGTTCCGGCAGGTGCTTTGACGACGTAGGTGCTTCGCGCGTTGGCTTGCCGCGGCGCCGCGAAGAAAAACGCAGCGGAAGTAAACCCTGGCCAGCCGAGCGCGCGCGCGGGCCGTGCGGAGAGGTACTCGTATTCGATGAAGTCACCGACGTCGACCCCCGGGAGCGATACCGTGTCTTTTCCCTCGAAGGCCTCGGGTTCGAGGGTGCGGCCATCGGCCTTCAGCGTTCGAAGGGTAAGGACCGATGCGTCGTCAGGAATTTGCACCTCGGAAATAGCGGCGACGCCTTCTTGCGCGAGGGCCTTCTTGATGATGTGGGTCCGCTCGATTGCGCTTCCATCAGGGAAAACGCGGACTCCTGCATAATCAAGAATGAACATGCTCGACGCGCCATCAACACCTTCCTGGCTGTCGGTTTCGGCAATCGCTTCTTTGGTGGAAATGGCCTCTTCCTCGAGAGGCTCGTGCCCCTGGGTTGCTCGGCTCACTTGGCGAGCAAGCGCAAGGTTGCTCCCGTCGAGGACCAATGCCGCCTTGCGGTCGACGAGTGCCGCTTCCAAGTTGCCGGCGCGTTCTTCAACATTGGCGCGCGCGATAATGGGATTCGCCGCACGCGGCCACTGCGCTGCCACGTTGGTCAATACCTGGATAGCTGCAGGATAGTTCTTGTTCGCGGAGAGAAGCTCCGCAAGGGTCATCGCGGGATCGAGGTGGGCTGGGTGATTGGAATAGAAGCGTTCGTACGCTTCGACTGCATCCTCAAGCCGCCCCGATGATCGCGCCAAGTCGCCTTCTCGGATGTCTCTGCCGGAGCAGTGCGCAGCATCCTGGAGGAGGGCTTTGGATTCCGCGGTTGCTTCGCGTTGGCGAGTCAACGCATAGCGAAGGAGAAGAGCTTCGCAAAAACCTGGGAGCTTCTCTACGGCGTCTCCGGCGGAATGAAAGGCGCTCGCATCGGCTCCCAGCGCCTTGAGCGCCTCGGCTCTCGCGAGCAGAATGGGAGCCGGTGGTTCGGCGACATCTGCCAATCTGTCCAGGCTCTCGCGCAGTCGCCCCTCATTGCGTGCGACGAGCGACGCCAGCAAGCGAGCCAGCAAATTGTTGGGATCTGCAGCGAGGGCTTGCTCCAACTCGGCCCGGGCCCGTCCACTCCGAACGCGCCGGGGAAGCGCGTCGTCTTCCAGCGCCATCTGAGCGCGCAAGACGTGGAGCGAGCTCCCTTTGAAATTTGGAGGGAGTCCGGCCAGGAGCGCCGCGGCTCCATTGGGGTCGTAGCCGTGCGTCGCACTCGCCGCGAGGTATCGCGCCAACGCGTCGCCCGTTTCACTGCGAAGCGACCGTGCAATGCCCGCGGTGGCGTCAGCCGATGTTCCCGCAGCGACGAGGCGTACTTTGGTGCCACTCCAGTCCGCCGCGGCGCCTTTGGCAGCTTGGAAAATCGCGTTGGTCGGTGCACCGTCGGCGCGCGTAAGCCACAATTGGAGACCCCCATCGGTCAGCCCCCGTGACGCTCGAAGGATGAGTCGATGGGTGCCCGCAGGGAGTTGGAAGCGCTGTTGGGTCCGCGTAAAGGGTTGCTTCCTCCAGGAAATCCGTTCGCAGATCAGGCTGCCGTCGATGACTGCTGCAAAGTCCATCTCCGTCGCCGCGGTGAGGATCCACTCCTCGTTGCTCGAAGTGACGACATCAATGGCGAAAACATAGGTGTCTCCGCGGAAGGGTTCCCCGTGAAGCGTGAAGATTCCTTGGGCGTCAACAATCTCGCGGCGCGAGAGTTCTCCGGTGGGTCCGGGAGCGATTCCATCGAGGGACCCGCGCATTTCGGCCTCGGTGCGCTTTTCCAAGGAAAGGTCTCTCCAAGCGTCGAAGGGTCCGGCCAATACGGCTGCGGTAGGAACACCCATCGAAGCGAGCTGACGTTTGCTTTCGCTGGAACTGGGGTCTAGGTGCGACGCCTTCCAAAGCGCAGCTCGCAGGGGTTGGGCCACCAGCCCCGGGACTCCGCGGAGCAACAGCGGGGGGATGCGTTCGCTGAGCGTGCGATCGACGGAATCCGCGCTACCTGCGAGGCCCTCCAGCGTTTGCGCGGCGCTCGGTGCCAGGGCGTGTCGAGGGGCAGTTCGAATGAGCGCCAGTGCGAACGCGACGCGCTTTCGGATGTCGAGCGAGCGAGCTGCCAGTTCCATTTGCCCCGCCAGCGCCAACGGCTCGCCGTCGTCAGCGGCAATGGCCGCATCCAAGCGCTCTCTTGCGCGTTCTGCGTCTCCGGTGACAAGCAGGGCATGAAAGCCCGCGAGCGCGAGATTGCGGGCGCTCCCCCGACCGTCACTGGTGCGCGAAGCTGCCCTGTCGAGCAGACCAGTCGGAGTAGATGTCGCGCATCCAATCGCCCCCAGAAGCCCCAACGCGACCCATCTGGGTGCACCCCAGCGGACCATCGCTTTTGGCAATGCCAAGTGGCAGCGAAACATTTTAGGGTACACCGATGGACCTCACCAATTCCATGCGCGCGCGAGGGCAGCGTTCGCAGCTATGAATGCAGCTATCCAGGCGAACAATCCCATGAAGTCGCCTTGACGGGCCTGCGAATGCTGACATACGTCAAACGTTGCAAGCGGACCGGCACCGCGCCGGGCAGGCTCGGTGAATACCGTCAAAGCGAATCATCGCACAATAGCTTGAATGGGGTAGCGCATCGTGGTCGAGCAACTCACCAAGTTGATGGTGCATTCCGGAGCCGCATGGGTGCTTTGGTTGCTTCTCGCTCTGAGCGTCGTGTCGCTGGCTGTCGCGCTCGAACGCTATTTGGCCTTTCGTCAAACACGCGGCGACGTGGCGACGCTGGTCCCAGGGTTGCGACGGTTTCTCCAGGAACGGAACTATAACGGTGCGCTCCGACTGTTGATGGAGTCGCGAAGCGTCGAGGGGCGGGTCGTGGCCGCTGGAATCCACGAACGCGATGCTGGCGTGAAGTCGGTGCAAGAAGCCATGTCCGCCGCAATGGGACTGGAGCGCAAGCGCTTGGAAAGCCGACTGCTCTTCCTGGGAACGGTCGGCAACAATGCGCCCTTCGTCGGGTTGCTCGGCACGGTCATCGGCGTCATCGGTGCCTTCGACGCGCTCGGCAAACCTCAGGCTATGGCTTCAGCGCTGGCGCAGGTCGCAGCACCCGCACCGGAGCGTGTGATGGGGGCGATCGCTGAGTCCCTCGTCGCTACCGCCACCGGATTGGCAGTGGCAATTCCGGCGGTGGCTGCCTTCAATTACTTCCAGGGTAGACTGGCGACGGCACTCGCAGATGCGGAAACCTTGGGGCACGTATTGCTCGGCCACCTCGACGATGAAGTGGCGGCTGCAAGACACCAGGGATGACCTATGGGACAGGCTTCTCCAAACAAGCCGAACGCGCCGATTACCAATATCAACGTCACCCCCTTCGTCGACATCACGCTGGTGTTGTTGATTGTCTTTATGGTGACTGCGCGCCTCGTGGTGTCGCGCGCCATACCGATGGACTTGCCCACAGCAGCGACCGGTGGTGCTGTTCAACAAGTGTTCAGCGTCGCACTCACCGCAGATGGTTTGACGCTCACCGATGGCAAACCCATTGGAAACGACAGCGATTTTCTTCAACGCGCGCGTGCGGTGCGCGCAGCGGCGCCGGAAGTGCGCGCGGTCATTCAAGCTGACGGCTCGGTACCGCATTCCCGCGTCATGCATGCACTTGATGTGCTGCGCCAAGCCGGCGTGGAACGGATCGCCTTCAGTGTGCGCCCCGGTGCTCCGATCGAGGCGGAGCACCAGCAGTGACCCAGCGAGACATCGAGGTCAGTATCCTCGATGCACCGGTGCCATCCCGGAGCCGCTCCGATGCAGTGGCATTGCTTGCTGCCCTCGCGGTGCACCTCGCGTTGGTCGCCGCGACCCTTGGATTCCAGGACCGCCCTTCCCCTATCGCCGCGCCGCTGGTCGTTTCCGACCTCGTCAACGTCGAAGTCGAAGTCCCGGAACCGACGCCGCAACCCACGCCACCACCGAAGAAG
>JBGSMZ010000175.1:0-24331 GCA_041739845.1 Myxococcaceae bacterium | reverse complement strand
GTGCCGCAGGGCAAAGGCGCGGAGGCCCTCAGCGCGCTGTGGGCGCTTCACCTCCCGCGTGCAGCGCGCGTGACGACGCGCACTGCTATTGCAAGCCCCGGACTGATGGAGTCACCAGGTGTCGAGAGACTCCGTCAGTTTGAAGCGCAGGAAGGCGACCTCGAAGATATGCTTGAACTCCTTGAAGGCGTTGCAAGTGCTGCGGTCGAGCTATCGATGCCGTCACCGACGCATTCAGGCGAGCTGGCTTCGTCTCCTCGTGCCGCGGTGCTCCTGCGCATACGGCCCGAAGGCGCCGATAGAATTCGCGCTCGGCAACAAGAGATCGAAGGGCTCGTCGCGGGAGCCATCGACGGACTTGCGGCGGAACAAGTGACGCTGCTTACGGATGTTGTATCTCTCAAAGCGCCGCAGTCCTCGGCGCCTAACGATAGTTCCTTTCCCTTTGCCCCAGCCGCTTTCGCTGCAGGGTTTGCCCTTGCCTTTGCGGCCTCCAGGGGAGTCAGAAAACGCAAGCGTTCGCTGCCGATCGCACAGGCATCGCCCCCCCCAGTGGCACCTCGAAAGCGCCCTCCATGACGGCGACGCGAGACGCGATATCGGCCACCCGATGCACCCAGACATTTGCTCGGAGACTCGCCTCTCTCGCTGCTGCAAAGCATGGAGCGGAGGCCCATCGCGTTCTTGAGTGTCTTGGTGGCGCGATGGCAGAGGCAGCTAGCCAAAGCCTCGCTCGCCTTCTCGCCCTCGATGAAAGGGTGCGCGCAGCGGTCGTGAAGCGCGAGTTTTTGCTCCAGAATCCTAAGGGCTTTGAGGAGTTGCTCAGGGCAGCACCTCCCCGTTTTCGCCAGACGATGCTTCTTCGAAGTGCTGCCCGGCAGCCGCCTTCCTTGAGAAGATTTGCGGCGCGCGCAGTGGTCGAGGCGAAGGGATGAGCCCTTTCGCCATGCCGCTGTCCGGAGGAGCGCTTGCGTCGCCCCGCGAGAAGCGTACCGGGCGGCGCGGGCTGGTCCCTATTGAAAGACTTGCGCGCAGCCATCTCCTCCTCCAAGAACGACCACATATTCGGGCATGCGGTGCAGCGCTCATCGAAGCTTTAGCCATCCATTTTACCAATGAGCTCGCGCTCCCAGTTCAAATATCTCTGCGTTCCCTTGAAGTGACGCGCTTCGACTTGCCCACGCTCGGCGGCTGGGTTGCTTCCCTGGCCCTGCGCGACGGCGCCATCGCATGGCTTGACATTGACCCGCTGCTCTTGGGAATCATTCTCCACAACGTCGCCGGCGCGGATGAACCCATTCCAATTCCCTCAAGCCTCACGCGACTGGAAGAGGCTGCGCTTGCATTGGTCTTGTTGGAAGCAATTGGAGTTGCCCGCGCCGACTCCTGGGTTGCTGCGTCCATTGCTCCAAGGCTCGTGGCCCTGCGTGCTGCCGCTGAAGATCTTCGCCCGCTGATGCCCTGCCTCACGATTCGCGTGTCGGTCATGGCCGCTGGAATTCACGGAGAAGCACGCCTATTGCTTTCAGAAGGGTGGTTCACCAAGTGCCTTTCCGCGGGGGCTCCCCAGACCCCAGGGCGACGCATCAGCGAATCGACCGCTCGCCTCTTGGCGATTCCGCGACTCGCTGCTGGCGCACTGTCTCGGAGTCAATGCGCTTCTCTCGAAGCTGGGGACGTTGTGTTCTTGCAGGCATCGCGTTCGCAGGGCGCGATGGCTGGAATCGGATGCTTGGCGTTTTCGCTGTTTTCAGTTCAAGGCACGTTCTTGGTTAATGGAGGATTCTCTGTGACAGCAATGAAGGATGCGGTGCGCAGCACGCTGGGAGCCATCGCTCACGCAGAGCTTGAAGTTGAGCTTGCTTGTGTGCGGCTCGCACTTCGCGACTTGCAAGCATTGGAAGTTGGCTCCGTCATTCCACTTCAGGTTCCGGCGAGTCCCGTGGTGCTGCTCCGCATTGATGGCGCACCGTTTGCACGTGCAGAGCTCGTCGAAGTCGATGGATCTCTTGCCGCTCGGCTCGTGGAAATGGTGTGAACACTGCAACTCTCGACCTCAGAAGGAAAGCATTCCTCGCCGTCGGCGCGGGATGCTTGGCGGCCGCATTGGCCTACAAGGGTAGCCTCGCCGCAGCTTTGGGAGTTGCCTGCTTGGGCGCTCTCCTCCTCTTCCAGCTCCACCGAAGCGAAAGGGTCCCTCCGTTTTCAGTCCTGAGCATCGTTGCGCGCGCGGCGCTCGCGCCGCGCGTTGGAGTTGTGTTGCTTCGCTGCGGTGCCAGCGAGGTACTGGTGGCGTACGGCGAAGGTGCGGTTGCGATACATCCTTTTAACGCCGCCAAAGCAGCATCTGCTCCTGCCGCACGGGGAGAGGTCCCGTGACGTTCCCAGCGACGGCGGGAACAGGTCTGGCTGCGAGTCAACTGCAATTGCTGGGGTTGCTCGCGCTTTTATCCTTGGCTCCTTTTGCGGTCATGATGCTCACCAGCTACGCCAAAATCGTTGTCGTTTTTTCGCTCTTAAAGGCCGCGCTAGGTGCACCACAAGCTCCGCCGGGTGCGGTTCTCTCGGCGCTTGCGGCGGCGCTCACCTTGGTAGTCATGACGCCGACCGTCGAAGCCTCAATCCGTGCGGCTTCCCTCGATTCCGGTTGGCCTAGGGACCCTTCGGCGATGCTCGAAAGGCTTCGAGGCTTCGCGGTCCCTTTCCGCGACTTTGCGCTGAAACACGGAAGTGCCTCTGAGCGCGCGTCGCTCATGCGAACTGCCCGCGAGTTGCGGACTGGCAGCCAAGTGACTGAAGAGGATGTTTCCATCGTTATTGCTGCGTTCGTGCTTACTGAGCTCAAAGAAGCTTTTACCCTTGGGTTTTTGCTCTTTCTCCCGTTCATGGTGGTGGACATGGTCGCCGCCAACGTACTCTTGGCGCTGGGAATGCAGTCCCTGCATGCTGGTCAGGTAAGTCTCCCCTTCAAGTTGCTCCTCTTTGTCGTCGCCGATGGGTGGAGCCTCGTGTCCCGAGGACTGCTCCTCGGCTACCGGTAGCGCCGCATGCTCCCTGCGGAACTCATCTTTGTAACTCGACAAGCGCTGATGGTAGTCCTTTTCACCTCGCTGCCGGTGCTCGCAGCCTCGGCGTTCGTCGGTGTCCTGGTAAGCGCACTCCAAACGATGACTCAGTTGCAGGACCAAGTATTGTCAGCGGTTCCAAGAGTTCTTGCGGCGTCGATCGCGCTCTTCGTTTGTGGACCGTGGATGGGTTCGCTTCTCTTGCAGCTCTGGAGTCGCGTCTTGAGCAGCATCGACTTGGTTCAGTTTCGATGAGCGTCGGCAGCGAAGCCTTTGCGGCAGTGCTTGCACCGCTGCAATCCAACGCGCTCGGGCTCCTTCTCGCAGCCGTGCGTTTGGTTCCAGTGGCCTTTATGTGCCCGGTGCTAGGGGGCTCGCTCGTTCCCACGCACCTCAAGCTGGGCATTGTTCTCGCGCTTGCAGGCATTGTGCAAGGCACCTTGCCCACGGAATTTCCAATTGCCTTGGGATTGCGTGAAGTCGTTGCAATGACCGGCTCTGAAGTTGGACTGGGCGTGCTGATGGGACTTGGCGCGAGTGCACCATTCGCGGCGGCACGAATGGCCGGCTTGTGGGCGAGCCAACTCCAAGGAGTTGCCGCCACGTCCGCATTTCTCGAGCGCTTTCATGTGGAACCGACTCTCGGCGAGGCGCTTCATGGATTGCTCGTCGCTTGCGTTGTCACTGGAGTTGGTTGGCCTCTCATCGTGAGGCACCTCCTTCTCTCCTACCGTTGGGCACCCCTGGGAAGTTGGGTCCCGAGTATGCGATCGGCCCTCCTTGCAGCTGGCTATGTCCGCGACGCCTTTGCAACGGGAGTTCAGGTTGCGGCCCCTGTATTGGTCGCAAGTCTCGCCGTGGACGCTATTGCGTCAACATTCGGACGTCTGGCCTCCGCGGTGCACTCCCTGGCGGCTCCTTTGCGCGCGACATTGGTCCTATTGGCGCTAGTCGTCGCACTGGGCAGCGCTCGAACAAGGCTGGAAGCGTTTGTGGAGGCCATTGCCACTTCCTTTGCGCGCTTGAACGCAAATGGCGTCACACAGTGAGCGACAAACGGTTTCCTCCGTCGCCACGACGTCTTGCGCGGGCTCGGGAGCGTGGCAACATTGCGAGGAGCGCTACGGCCTCGGCAAGCGCTGTGACTCTGGGAGCTTGGCTTGGAATCTTGGCAATTGTCGTTCCGGTTGCCGGTCGCACACGGGACCTCCTGACATTTGTTCTCGAACCTGACGCCGCGTTGCAAACTCTGCTGCTGGGTGTAGGCAAACAGCGTTTGCTACCGCTGGTTGGATTTGGACTTGTGCCGCTTTGCGCAGCCGCTGCATGCGCGCTGGCCATGAAAGGGATTCTCGTTGGATTTCATGTGCATTTTGAGCTGCTAGCGCCGTCGGTGGCGCGCTTATCCCCCAAGGGCGCCGTCCACAGATTTTTCCAATGGCAAGCTCTGCGGGAGTGGATGTTGGGGCTATTGACCCTGGGAATCGGCGTTGGCGCTTCTATGGATAGGCTTTGGGGGGTGTTTCGAAACGCCACAACATCGACTCTCGCGCGTGCAGATGCATGGATTATCGAAGGAGCACGCGGATGCCTCACTGCGGCTCTCTGTGCTGCTATGGTCGGTCTTGCCGATGCACTCTTCGCACGCCGTCGCCTGCAGCGTTCCCTGATGATGACGCTGGAAGAGGCCAAGCGCGAGCACCAAGAATCCCAAGGAAATCCGCAAGCCCGAGCACACCGAAGAAGCATCCATCGTCGCATCGCCATGGGAGGCTCCGCGCGCGGGGTACAGAATGCATCAGTCGTCGTGGTTAATCCAACCCAAGTTGCGGTGGCGCTGCGCTATGACGAAGCGGAAGGCGCTGCGCCCTACCTCGTTGCCAAAGGAACCGATGCGCGCGCGTCGGTAATGCGAGGGGAGGCTTCACGCTGTCGCGTTCCGGTAGTCGCGAATCGTCCGCTCGCGCGCGCGCTCCTCGATTTTGACGTGGGCGAAGAAATTCCCGAGGAACTCTACGAAGTTGCTGCGATGGTACTGCGGGAGGCATTTACTGCCCACCGTTCGTGATTGGCCTATGTGTGTAAAAGTGCGCACGGGACGAGTGATGGCCGTACAATTCGTTCCAGTGGCGCGGACCACCCGCGCACTTCACCCTGGAGGTCCTGGGAAAACCGGCCATCACCCGTCCTGTACGCGTGCTTCATAACGTTCTTCTACGTTTTCAATTCCCTAAGCTAACAAGCAGTGAACAAACTAGCCCCTAGAAGGTGCAACTGCGCTTGATTGCGGTGCCAAAGAAAGTTTGCCTACATTGTCTCTTCCACCCTCACTGTATGTGCTCCAAACGGCGCCAGCCCCAGCCGCGTATGCAATGATGACAAATGCAACTGCAACGATGCTGCCAACGCCCGCGTATTTCACTTGGTATGCAGAGAACATGAGTCTCTCCTCTTGGAGTCCGCTAGGCACTCCGTCAATGTCGAAGCCTGCTTTGGAATGCTTCGCTTCTCTTCAGCGCTCGCGGTGCCCGATTGCTCGCGGTGCCGATATCTTCCACTACGACGGTGCGACCGAACCATTGCCTCTCGGGGCTCCCGTTGCCGGCGGGAGGAGGCATTTCCCGCCCGCCTCGGTAGGCGATACCAAGAGAAGCGTTTGCCCCCCCCGCGCTCGCGCGGTTGCGATCGGCAGGGCGCGCTTTAACGCGGCTATGGGACTTGCGATACCGCGGACGCTTTGGTGCGCGCCCGTTCGGTGAGCCAGACCAGGAGCACTCCCAGTTCATAGCAAAGGATCAGCGGCCCGGCCATAAGCGAGAGGTTGATGGCGTCGCCGGTAGGAGTAACCACCGCCGCCAGGATGAGGCAGACTACAATTGCATGGCGTTGGTACTTGAAAAAGAACTTCGAGCTCACGAGTCCAAGGAGCGACAACAACAGCATGACGAGCGGAAGCTCGAAGATGATGCCAAACGCAAGCTCCAACATCAGCACCAAGGTGAGTTGCTCGGTCATGGACAACATCGGGCGCGTCCAATGAACGCTTCGATCGTACCCTCGCGCGTACGACAATCCACGGAGAGCCTCCCAGGTGTCGCGAATCGCGAGGCTCTGTCGTTCAAAGGTCTGGCCGGCGGCGACCGCGGCCTGCGCGACTTCCCGTTGCGAGCGTTGCAAATCTCCTCGTCCCCATGCGCCAACCCCCGCGAGGCGATGCTCCGCGGCTCTGGCGAGGGAAGCGTTGGCTGGATCTCCGATCTGAAGCGCATCGAGGAGCACTCCCACTGCTTCCAGTGAGCCCCTCACTTCGCTGGAGGTTGGAGATACCTCCGTCATCCAAACGGGCGGCACCTGACCATCCCCCGGACCGATGAGATCACCCAAGATGGTTCGACCCACTTCACCGGCCCTGGCGAGGTCGCCGGCTCGAACGAAGCGAAGCATGTCTTGCTCACGCAACTGCGCGACTGCGATGCGCTGCTGCAACGCCGCCGCGCTTTCGCTCTCCAGCAAGAGCTGGAACATCGATGGGAGCACCAGCAAATAGCAAAAGGCAGCGCCGACGACGAACGTCACCGTTCCAAAGAAGATGAAGGGACCGGCATACTTCTTTTCGCGATCGTAGAGGCCGGGCGCTACGAATCCCCAAGCTTGCCACAGCACCAAGGGTGTGCTCAGAAATAGCCCGGAGTACAATCCAATCTTTAGCAATACATTGACTTCCTCGATGGCAGATGTGTACACGAGGGATTGGGAAGCTTCTGGAAGCGCCTGCAACACCGGGCGCATCAGGAGGCCAAAGAGCTCTCGAGAAAAAAAGAGGGAAGCCCCTCCAAGAAGCAGGACTCCAATGACAATTTTGAAGAGGCGAGCGCGCAACTCCCCAAGGTGCTCCATCAGTGTCATCTTCGGCTCTGCTGCAGAAACATTCACTTGGGGAGGAGCTCCTGCTCGGAGGGGATCAGAAGCGTGCTTCCGGCTGATGCTTCTGGCGCAATCTTCTGCGCCTCGGCTAGTTCGCTGGTCCTTCCTTCGGTCTCCTCCGTTGCGCTCGAAGCGGTCGGCGCCGAGCTGTTTGCAACCACAGCCTCCCGTGCAACTCCGCCTTCCCGAGGCGAGAACAGCTCGCCACCCTTCCCACCTTTGATGTCCGCATCGACGCGGTAGAATTCGCGCTCCACGAGCTGGCGAACTTCGTCTGCCTGTCGGCGGAAGGACCGCATGTACTTCCCAAAGGTGCGCGCCACCTCTGGGAGCCGAGTCGGACCTAAGAGGAGTAGTGCGACCACGGCGATGACGAGGAGTTCACCGGTACCGATATTGAACACGCAACGCTTGTATCAGTACCGAGGCTCCGCGTCTTTGACCTGCGGAGGATTGGGCCTTCCATGGCCACGGAGCTAATAGCTCTCTGCTACCAATCCGGTGTCCAGGCCAGAGGAAGTCCCACCTGCTTGGAACTCAACGCGAAGGACTGCGCTCACGGCGTTTGGAGATATCCCTCCCGCCGTCGTACTGAAACCTGCGTAACCAATCGCGTCGATATTGTAGACCCGGTTCTTCGCATTCGCGTTCGTCGACGTTTGGTAAACCGCGTAGGTGAACTGCAAGCCCGCTCCCTGCTGCGGGTTTTGGGGAAAACCTGCGTCGTCATTGAAGCGGCCCATATCGACGATATTGCCGCCTCCGTCGGGAACCCTCAATTGCAGATAACCTCCCGTGGGACAGCCGCTCACCGCATCGACCAATTGCGGATTGCATATTCGCCCATCGAGGGTGGCCAGGTTGATGACCGGGTCGGTCCCAAGACGGAGCACGCGAATCGCCTCTTGCATGCCGCGATTCGCGTTCGCCGTTGCGATTTGATGCTGCGCCACTGTTTGAAGTGTCGCGGCCATTTCGTTGGATTGCGTAAATGCGGAAGCGGCCATGAGACTGATGAGCAGAATCGTCAGCAGGGCAAAGATAAGTACGTAGCCGCGCTGCGCATTCATTGCTGCACCGAAACGAGATTCGAGAGCGCGATTTCCTGTCGCGATGTCGTAAAGCCGTACTGCGATCCGCCGTCCGCCGAAAGCACATGGTCAAAGAGCGATGGCTGGCTTTGCGAAGTTGTTCCGACGGTTGTCCTCGGACTCCGCGCAGTCACCCCGATGAGGAGCGATTTGACCCACTGCAAGTGCGACGCGGCAGTGGTTTTTGGTGCGGTCGGGGATGGCGTCCCAGAAGACAAGAAGTCGATGTTTGTTCCGTTCAAATCTGTACCTGTGCATGGTGTGAGGGCGAAACAGTCGCACATGCGTTGGGAACCCGCTTGGCCGTCGCACGGGGCATTGATCGCTGGATCGCCTGGTGGAATGTTGGGGCTCACTGGCGCATTGGGATCTGGCGTTTGAAACCGCACGACCACTTGGAGGTCGATGATGTCGCTTTGTACGAGTGTCGGTGGCCCTAGCGCTTCGGGGTTTTCGGAGTCGTATGGGTCTGAGAGTGATTGGCGAAAGAGTCCAAAGCGTACCGGAGTTTCTTGCGTCGTTTGGCAAGCCATATATCTGCTTCGTTTGAACAGCCGAAAGACACGCTGCCCGGCGTAGGGGCAGCCTGACGGCTTGGCAATTGCAGTAAATTGCGGAGAGATGAAGACCATGGACCCGGCCGCGGTGGAGAAGGTCATGCTTGTAGGCAGCGTAAACTTCGCCATGCACGCTTCTTGGGAGCCGGAAAAGAGGGCGACGACCTGTCCGCCAAGGGGCGCTGCCTGGCCGGCAGGGTTGAGCCCTGTTGCCTCGAATGGATGTCGATAGGCACCGCCCAGCGTCACCGTAGACCCGGTGGCTCTCGACAGCTCACCGACGGGCTGGTCCTCCGCTCCCTCAAAGAGGTCGATTACATCAGAGCCAGGTACCAATCCCCACTGGCTCGTTCCAGGAGCGGATGCGCCGGGAGTTGTGGTGGCGCTGATGGCTCCGCAATTTTCTTGGGTTGTGATGACCGGCTCCGTTGCGTCCAGTGCCCCCGTATACGGCAGCGTCGTCGTTGTCGTGACGTTGTTGGTGACGCGAACCGCAAACGCCGACGATGGAAAGTGGTAGCCGGCATTCGCCACATCAAGGGAGAGGGCGGAGAGCGCTACCGCAGATGCTTCGGACACGTCGATGCGCGCTTGCGTCGTTCGCTTCTGATTCGCGACTCCCGCGAGCACTCCCACAGCCGTCGTCGTCACGATTGCAAAGATTGCAACGACGATGAGCATTTCCACCAATGTGAACCCGTGCACGCTGGTGCTACGGGCAGTTGGTACCGGCATCTGGTCCTCGAAGAATTGTGGCGGAAATCACCGTCCTGCGATTGGCACCGAGATTATCTTGCCATAAGGTGGTGGCGACAACGTTCGCGGCTGCCACAGTAAGTGCGGGAGCGCGAAGGGAGTAGCTATAGCTTCGGGGAAACGCGCGCCCGCTCGCGTCCACGACGGTCCCGCCATCGTAGCTCGTCGTATCGCTAGGAGGCCCAGCGGCAGAGAGCGCACAATAGCCGCGCGCTGAAAGTTGGTCCAACAGTGCATTGGTATAATCTACCGCCTCCGATGAAACGACCGCGGCACGGGTCGTGTTCGAGGATGCCTGCAGAAGAACTAACGCTCCAGTCATTCCGAGGGCGAGGAGCGATCCTGCAATCATCGCTTCCAGCAAGGTCGAACCGCGTTGACGGCGACGCGCATTGGGAGTTTGCAACCTCATTTGTGGCCCACCGTTCCGTCACTTTGAATCAGTGTGGAAACCAATCGCTGGTCCGTTGCAAGATGTCGAAACGCAATATCGAATTGCTGACCACTGGCGCCGGAGCTCACGTCGCCTGCGGCAACGACTGCGAATCCGGCTCCTGTATTGAGTGCGAGGTGACGGTCGCCATCCGGCCCGTAGCTAAACACAACAGCTCCCGTCGTGAGGGAGGTTGAATTCCCTTGCAGCGTTTGTGACGTGAGGGTGATTGCAATTGCGTTGTTCGGCGCCGTCGGTTCGCCAAGGATTTGCGACTGAACGATGGAATCGGCCGGCTGAGGAACCAGGCCGGCTGTGGCTGCCGTCCCAGCCGCCTGGTAGTACCAGGAGACCGCAGGTTGGCCAGGGAGTTGTCGGCCACAATTGCCCTTGCGAATCATTGATATGGTTGCGGGCCCTCGAGGTTCGCCGGTAGGCGTACCCGGTGGATTGTAGCTCGTCCCATTCAACTGCACCATGTAGGCACAGTGTTGGCTTGCGGCTAACACCCGCGCCTGGCCGAGCATCCGGGTGGTGGCATCTGCCGCTCCCTGGACGCGTGCATATTGTACGGCGCCGGTGATTGCCGAGGCGCCGATCGCCGTAAGAACACCGACGATCGCAACGACGATCATCATTTCAAGCAAGGTGAATCCCTTCATCGGATTCTCCGAAACGAACGAACGCCAAATCCTTTTCCCGTCGAGTTGACGCCGAAGCCCAGGAGGCCCTTGTTTCCGGTGTTCAGATAGCCCATTCCATTCGTCAGCACGATTTCCGATGGAATTCCTACAGCGCCCAAATCGAGAACCGAGGTCTTTTGACTCCGCCATCCGGCGACGCCGCCCTGGTAGGAAAGGCACTGATCGTTCAATGCGCCAGTCAGAGGGTCAAATCCGTAGATTCTCGTGACGCCTACTTCCCCGCAGCGCGCACCCCCGATGACGGTCGTCGCTGGAGGTATATACGTGGCCACAATGAGACAACCGGTGGTGATGGTGGGCTCGCTGACGACCTGCTCTCTGGCATCGAGGAAATAGTGCCCCCATAGATAGGTCGCGCTTGCGCCCGTCGATGCATTGGTGCCCGGGTCATGGAGTGCCACGATGTAGTTGTATTTGTAATTTGCGTTGCTGGCGTCGAGCGCCTCCGTGTCGCCGGTCCCAAAGAAGATATCGGCACTCTTGCCATCGCCGTTGACAACTGCCGCCACCAGGGGGCGGGTGAGGATTGGCTTCGTGGCCGCGGATTTGGAAACGGGAAAGGAATCTGCTCCCAAGTTGGCGAAGTCCGTGACCGCGTTTTGATCCTGACTGGCTACCACACTGGGCGTGCCGAGGCCGTACTGAGGAATGGCGGTAGCGGTTCCCGCATCGGCAATCATCACTTGGGTAATGGGAGCGGTCGTCCCGCCGTCCTGATTCTTCTGCGCCACATCAGCGGCCCAAAATGAGCGCGGCTTCCACTGGTCAGGGATTTGAATGGGAACTCCGTTTTGATCCGTCAAACGCATCACCGCTAGCTTGCGATCCACGGGAACGTAGACAGCAGAAGTATATTGGTTGTTGGTCTGTCGAAATATTGCCGGCCGCACCACGATGTTACTGGCAATAGCCGTGCCTCCGGTGGTTCCGGTAGCGAGTTCGACGAATGGCACATACTGGCTCGGGCCCGACAGGTTGTTGGCCGATATGCTGTCACCGGCGAGAGGTTCGCCAGTTGCAGCATTGAGCACGTAGAGGGATTGGCCTTGAACGGCTTGCACCGTGCGTCCGCCTGCAGTTTGAACGGTCGGGCGCGCGGCATTGGGCGGCGTACGCCCGCCACCAAAGATTGCAGCGAAGACATCGTGGCCATTGGCTCTTACACGGCCAATCGCGGGAGCGCTGTAGGTGTAACCCAAGAGTTGGTCCGTGAACTGCCAGAGGTAGCTTGGCTTGCTGGGTTGGGTGACATCGAGGGCGAAGATTGCCTTTCCACCTCCGCGCAGCGTCCCGTAGGCGACGGTCTGCCACTCACCCGCTTTGCAACCGCTGGCTTCGTTTCCCTTCCAGCAAATGTCCGTGGCCACAGTGGTCCCGTCCACTCCAATCGGAACGCCTGTGGGTGCGAGCTGTTGACCCAAAGTGGGCAATAGCTCTGGCGGAATAAAGGACCAAGCTTCGGTGCCATTCGCGCACCTGGAATCCCCGTCGTCCACAACGCCATCGGGTCCGGAGCCTCCGGCTCCACCATCGCCGCCTAAGAAATCACCAGCGCCATTCGAGGGTGCGCAGGTTCCACCGTCGCTGAGGTCGCGAAGGCCACGAAGCATCCCGTCGCTCGTGCCCACCAAAACGCGGGGCTCGCGCGACCGCGTCCAGTAGGCGTAGTCCGCAAATGCCTGCTGCTCATTCGTGGTCGCACCGGCGTCGCCGCCTGTCGCACCAGCGTAACTCGTGTCAAACGGCGAGCCCCCGATGACTACCGGTGAAGACCGAACGATTGGTCCCAGTCGCGACTTCCGAACCGTACCCGCCTTTGCGAATGGATAGGGCGCGTTGTTCGTGGGATTGCGGATAAAATGAACAATTTGGTCGGGTCCCACTGAACCGCCATCCGCAAAGGTCGCTCCTACGGATAGCAAAGTATTGAGTTCCGTCGCGCTCGGGTCATAGGTAAAAGGCTGTTGCGAAGCTCCCGCATTGGTAACGGCTGTGGTGATGTTCCGGTCCCCGTCTTGTTGGACGCCGTCGAGCTTGAGCGAAAGCTGCCAACGCTCAGCCGTGCCGCCGCTCGAATCGACGGCATACGCCCGCACTTCGCCAGTCCATTCGAGTGAACCGGACCTCCGCGTATACGAACTCGTGTAGAGGCGGGAACCCCCAAGGGCAATAGTCGGTTTCGAACGGCTATAGCTCCCTGCAGTGACGGAGTTGAAGATGGTCGTCAATGCGTCGCGAAGCTCGTTTTGATCCGTCGCATGAAAAGCCGTGCTGAGCCCGACTCCGCCGACCGCCTGCATCTGATCGAGCACTCCTCCCTTTGCCACCGATGTTCCAAAGCCAACGATGAATGCACCCACTTTTGCATTGCGCTGGCCCCGCGTAACAATCGTTTGGTAACTTCGCACAACCTCGACGAGGTCTGTATCCGAATAGGGAGCTGTATACGGTTGGTTTTGGTCACCGTCGGTTGCCAGGATGACGTAGTATTTTCTGCACAGATAGTCTGGGTCGCTATCGACGAGCCCTGCCATGTAATCGCGGGCGTTTGCGAGTGACCCATACAAAGGCGTGAAGTCCAGGTTTCTGCTCCACACCTGGCCAGCCGGCACTGGTGAGGCCCGGTCCGCCTCGTCGCTGAGGCAAGCTCCGCTCTGCGAGTGATCCCAGTAGGCGTAACCGCCATCCACAGCGACGTCACCACCGTCGGCCATTGGGATTCCACTGATTGGTTTGCATTTCCGCAGTGCATTTTTGAGCAACACATTGCGCGAAGAAGCATTGGTCGCATCGTCGGGAATCGGAACGAATACTTGCGACCCAGGCGGTTGCAGGTAGCCACTGAAGGCTGCAGCTCTTGGAACTTTAACGCTAGGGTCGCTGTTCTTCGACCAGGCGACTTGGTTCGCGGGAAAATCCAAAAACGCAGCCTTGATGTCATTTGCCGACGCGCTTGCCGTGGGCTCGTACCAATCGGAGGTCAGCGCCCAGTGCTCTTGCCGTCCGGTCTGTGGAGGGCTGCAGAAGTTCGCTTTCGCGCTTTGAATCTCCGCATTGCTCCGTGTCGTTGCGTCCGAGTAGCCGTTGTTCCAATCGTTCTGGTATCCGGAGAGGCACTCGATCTGCGGCAGGTTTCGGGGATCGTCGGTGTTCCGACCGTATCCAAATGAATGGTACGCCACACTCGGGTCCTTCCTCGAAAAATTGAGCTGAATGCCTCTCTCAAGGGCGTAGCGTCCCTTGACAGTATTGTCATTGCTTCGCAGCTTACAGTACGTGTTCGTTCCTGCCATACAGTTTGTCGCCGCCGGACACGCAGCGCGAAAGTCTTGCGACTCCTGGGAGGTGCCGTCGTAGGTCACGGGGCTATTGGGATCGCAAAATGTCGCCGGACTCTGCACATCGACCGCTTTTGTACCGAAAAGCTCTCCACCCTTGGTCACAAAACTGTACGTGTAGTTGTAGACCAGGCCGGACAAGCGCACTGGAACCGCAGTATATCGGCACTCCTTGTAGTTGCTTGCGTTCCAGTCGTAGCGCCGCGCGTCCACCTTGTATTCACAGGACCCTTGGCAACTTCGCTTGTCGTATTGGTCAAGCCGGTATTGGCAGACAGGGACAGCTGTCGGATGGTACTCCTGTATGTCTACGGTATAGTCACAAGTCACTACATCCTTTTTCCACTCGTAGAGAATCGGCACGAACACACAGGAATAGCATGGCTGGTTACCTTCCGAACCACAGTTTGAGGCCCCGGTCGCCTTAGAACCGGCAAACTGGTAGGAGCTGCTCGGCGAAATTTTGGTAAATACTGCTTCCGTACCCGTCGGGATAGAGGTAGCGTTCCAACCGGCGAGCGTTGCGCATTGATTGCTTACAAAGTTAGCCGCGGCGAAAAGTGGATCTGGGTCGAGGCGCAATGTCTCGGTGCCGCTCCCTTGTCGGCTTGTGTATGTCGCTCCGGCTCTGGCGGACGAACCGAAGACTTTGCCGACGAATGCCCAACGCGAGTCTCCCGGCTCTGGCGAGACGGCTGAGGTTGTCGTATAGCCCCACGCTTGGCTAAGTTGCGCCCCCGTGTTTTCAAGCAAGAATGACGAACTTTGCCCTGCTGCCACCGTTGAGAGGGGTCCATACTGGGTTTGGTATTTCGTTAGGTCATCGCCAGAGTTGATGGTGATTTTATCAGCGCAAGTTACATTCGCCCTGGGGTCTTGAATCGACACTGCCAATTTCGTTGGAATTGAGTTGCCGTATAAGACGGGTGTATTGAAGGCGGCTTGATAAGCTGGGCACGCCGAGTCCCCCTCTGCGGGAGTCAATGCTCCGGTGCCGAATTTGCGATAGATTGGGCAATTAGGAGCTGCGTTGTCGCCGGCGGCGGCGACTGGGCGAAATGTGCACAAGTCCTTGCCGAGTCCACAATCCGTTGGCCACGAAGTCGCCGATGGAAAGACTGACAATCCAGCGCTGTCGACCCGCGTCTCGGAATTTGTCACAGGACTACTTGACGACGTAAAGGTCGCACAAGCTGCGGTCCCTTTCAGCGTCCAGTAATTTGTGGATTGGTTGCTGGCCTGAGGACCCGATTGGCATTTGCCCAAGTCAGAGGGGCCGCAGCTTACAGCAGTACAGGATGGGTCCTCCGCGTGGGTGGTTCCAACACTCACCCAGTTTGCACTTGCAAGACCTTTGAGCGTCACGTCGCAGGGCCATTGTGGCGTACAGCCAAAGGTCGGCGGTGCGGAGATATTGGGGTTGGACGCGATTGTGGGCGTCACGTCGATTTCGCCGCTTTGCAGAGGCAACTGATCGTGCACCGCGTCTACCGCTCGATCGAATCCAAAGGCGCTCAGGGTTCCAGAGGTGAAGCGCTTTGTTTCTCCGGCGGCTGAAAAGCGCTGTGAATTGAGCTCGCATGTTGAGCCGTTTCCAGAGTTGACCCAGCTCAGAGTTGCAGGCCCTGCTGGGTTCGTGTAGTTCGTTGCGGCGTTGAAGCTGTTTCCGCTTACCGAGCTTGTCGGAGCGGGGACAGACTGACCGTCGCGGAACGACTGCTTCGGGTCAAACAGTGCATACGCGCCTTGGCTCCCAGAAAGGGTGGGGGACTGGTTGAGGTAGAGCTCCAACGGATGGGTGGGGTCGAACGTCGTACCCAGGGTCCCGGCGGTAAAGCAATCGGTTCCAGCATTGTACGCTGTATCCTTGCAAAGCGTTGTGGCTGCGGTGGGATTGGTAAATTTGTTCGAAGGAGGCGTGGACGGGATATCCTTCGTTGGAAACGTGGCAACTTGGTCTTGGTTAGTGAGGGGACTACAGCTCGCATTTCTCGCTACCCGATAGACAAGGTCGTTTATCGGCTGCTGGACGACAGCGGCGGAGTAGACAATCCCCGTGCATTGGACTGGACCCGGAGTGATGGTGAGTCTGGTCCTAGGGGTGACAGTGCTTGGAAAGTCCTTCGAGGCCGACCAGTCGTAGAGATAGCAATCAGTTGGATTAACTCCGGCTACTGCCGTAGCTGACACTTTGGTTATTTTGTAAACGGACTGTGTGCTGC
This sequence comes from Myxococcaceae bacterium, assembly GCA_041739845.1. Classification (GTDB taxonomy): domain Bacteria; phylum Myxococcota; class Myxococcia; order Myxococcales; family Myxococcaceae; genus JBGSMZ01. The sequence continues at coordinate 8,241 of JBGSMZ010000175.1, read as the reverse complement.
CGGGAACCAAGGTAGTGGCGCTTTGACAGACTTCGTAAAAGGGACCAGTTGCTGAAAACAGATCGACATCGGCGGTATCTCCAGCATCACAAAGTCCGGTGACTGAGTTACAATTATTGTTGAGAGTCCCAGTGAGATCGCGCTGAAGTGGGAACAAGCGCTGTGTCCCCGGACCTTCGATGACGTCGTAGAGGCACGCCGTGGAGCGTCGGTCCTGCTTCACCAGATTGATGACATACTGGTAATAGGTTGCAAGGCCCACAGACGCGCTCGAGCTCAGGCTGCTGTCTGGGTCGTTGGCGGTCATGGTTTGACAAAGAACTTCCTTTGCAGCGCACAGCTTGTTTCGACATGTTGCGTTGCCGGTTGCGCCGCAATTAAAATCTCCCCCCGGCTCGCCTTGCTGGACGATGAGCGAGCTGCCAGGACTCACCGCATTGGGGTCTGGTACTTCGAGCATTGACCGCGAGGTATCGAGAATGACGAGAATCCGGGGTTGCACGACGCTGTTGTCTCCCGGAAGCGTTTCTCCGCCTTGCGCAAGAGCAATTTGAGCGAGCAATCCGAACATGAGTAGTGGCAGTCGACGCATGGCGTAGTTTCTTGGAGCATGGACTGTGCCGTCAGCTAACGTGTCGATTTTACACGATTCTTTGCGTTTTTTGAAAGGCTTGGGGCGCACCTTTCTATCGACGGTCGCTACTTTTTACGCAGTTCGCTTCCCGGAGAGTTACGAGTTCACTACCCACACCTACAGCGTTTCGCGGGCCTCGATTTCCAGAGTCAAGCCGTCATAGGCGGCTTCGACCTGACCTAAGAATTCTTGCTTCGCTTGCGCCACGAGTGGTCTGGAATCGGCGTCATGGCGCGATGAGAAGTGGGTCAGCACCAGGCGCCGCACTTGCGCTTCCGCTGCCAGTTTGCCAGCCTCCCGCGCAGTCGAGTGTCGGGTTTCTACCGCTCGTTCCTGTTCGTCATCGCCAAAAGTAGACTCGTGGATGAGCAAATCCGCACCCCGAACGGCGTTACACAAGGCTGCGCACGGTCGGGTGTCTCCCGAGATGCCAATCCGCCTTCCCGGCCTCGCCGGTCCCAGCACCTGCGCTGGGGCAATCGTCTTTCCGCCTGGAATCGACACCGATTCTCCACGCTGCAGCAAGCCAAAGGCAGGGCCAGGGGGGACTCCGAGTGCAACCGCCGCCGCTAGGTCAAATCTTCCTGGGCGCTCCCCTTCCTCGATGACGTAACCCAGCGCATGGACCCGATGGTCCACCTGAACCGCGCGCACAGAGTACTTCGGTCGCTGCACCACATCACCGTCGCGCAATTCCACGACTTCAATTGGGAAAGGGAGACGGTCGACCCCCAAGCGGAGCGCGGCATCGAGAAGTCGCTTTGCCGGCGCTGGCCCATGCAGATTCAATGGTTCGGTGCGCCCGCCCATACCAAGAGTGCGCAAGAAGCCGATGATACCGAGGTAGTGGTCCGCGTGAAAGTGGGTGAAGTACACGGCGTCCACCGAAAACCCCGTACCGTAGCGAATCATTTGCCGCTGGGTGCCTTCTCCGCAGTCGAACAGGAGGCGGTCCATATCGGCCTTCACCGCCAATGCGCTGACATTTCGGTGCAGTGTCGGCATGGCCGCTGAGGTACCCAAAAACGTAAGGCGGAAGATTGACATTCCTGAGGAGCTCAAGGTGCGCCTCGGATGCCACAGGTTGCAGCCAAAGGCTAGAGCCCAGCGCATTCCGTTCAACCTTCACTCCGCATGGTCTGCTCCGTCGGAAGCCAGATAGCCCAAAGGGTTCAGGCTCCGTGGCCGCAATACATGGAAAGCGGTATTGCCTTCTCGAAGTGCACCGCTTCGACCTCGCCAGCATTCGCACGGCGGCCTCAGCGCACGGCAGAGGCGCAACGCACTTCCAGACGATCTTCCAGTCGAGATATCTGCGCTGAAAGCGCAGCGTTTTGGTATGGCCTACACCGTGCTACTCTGTCGCAATCCTTCCACAGACATGCCCCCTTGCGAGTACGCAATGGAAGACTTGAAGGAACGTACGCTAGTCACCGCGAGAACCTAATGGGAGAATGACCATGCTTCAGATTAAACACCTCACCAAGGTATTCCCCGGCTCTGTCGCAGCCCTCACTGATGTGTCCCTCGATATTACGCCTGGAATGTTTGGCCTGCTTGGTCCGAACGGTGCGGGAAAGTCCACGCTGATGAAGGTTTTGGGCGGCCTTCTTGCCCCAACCTCGGGGGAAGTCCTGCTCGACGAGATCGATGTTCTGAAACACCCCGAGTTTACGAAGGAGCGCTTGGGATTCCTCCCTCAGGACTTCGGGTTCTATCCGCACCTCACGGGGAGGAAGATGCTCGAGTTTCTCCTCGACGTGAAGGGCGTTACTTCAAAAAAGTCCACGCGCGCGCTCGCCGAAACGCTCCTTGCGGAGGTCAACCTTTCCTATGCTGCCGATCGCAAGGTGGGCACCTACTCGGGAGGGATGCGGCAACGCATCGGGATCGCACAAGCCATCGCTGGGGATCCGCGCCTCGTCATTGTGGATGAGCCGACGGCGGGACTCGATCCCCAGGAGCGCCACCGCGTCTATCAACTCCTCTCGGAGCTTGCGAAAAGCAGGATAGTCATTCTCTCGACGCACCTGGTGGAGGACGTGGCCGTGCTCTGTCCTCGCTTTGCAGTCCTGCGCGCGGGCCGCGTCGTCGCTCTGACCAGTCCGAGCGAAGCGCGCAAGGCCGTCGACGGGCATATCTTCGAGGGAAACGCGACCGAGGACGTGCTGGCCGCCCTCTACGCAGAGCACACGGTGACCCAGGCGTTCCTCATCGAGGGGAAATCCCGCGTTCGCATCTACTTGGACGCCGGAGAGCCGCCCAAGGGCTTCACCACCGCTCCTGCGACGTTGGAGGATGCGTTCTTCATGCTGATGACCGACGGTGGCAAGTCGCCGAGCGGCACTCACAACTAGCTGCATTGGAGTGATAGCCTTGAATCTCAGACGCATTCGAACATTGATGGCGGTAGATTTCGCCGACTACCGGCGCTGGTTCCTCTTTTGGATTTGGACGTTGCTCGTCCTCGCCACCGCATGGCTCTTCAGTCGTGGGGGCCTCAAGATCAGTTCTGGAGATTCGCATGTTGGAGGCGCGCAAGCATGGGTCACTTCCCAGTTCGCGATGGCGAACCTGTTAAGTTTGACTACCCTGTTCGTCCACGGATTCTTTGTCACTATCATCTGCGGGCTTCCGATCTTCCGCGACGAAGGCATACGTATCAGTGACATCCTCCATACGACACCGCTTCGTCGGCGCGAGTACGTGTGGGCCAAGTTTGGCGCCGCGCTGCTCGCCTGCTTCGCTGTGATCGGCGCTGGTCTTTTGCTTTTGATATTTTTTAACCATGCCATACCCAACAGCACTCCGGAGATTCATGGACCGCTCGCCCTCTCGAACTACCTGAGCCCCTTCTTCGTAGTCGCCGTCCCTTCTTTTGTGTTCGTTGCAGGCATCGCATTCGCGCTCGGAACCTGGTCCAAGCAACCGGTTACCGTCTTTGTCCTCCCCATCGGCCTGCTCGTATTGGTCGCGGTACTTTTCCAGACCTGGGATGCGACAGAGGACCGCCCGACACTGAGATCTATCTTGATGATGCTCGACCCCACAGGCCGCCTGTGGATACGTCATTCCTATCTCGATGTGGATCGGGGTGCGGCATTCTATAACCAAGCGACGATTCACTGGAGCCCAGCTTTTCTCGCCAGTCGCATTGCGCTGACCGGAATCGGCCTTTTGATGGTCGCGCTTGTGGCTCGGAAGGTGGCGATGACGGCGGTTCCCGTGAGACGCGATGGCGCCGCACGCAAAGAGATGCCCACGCAAACACCGTGGACATCGGGCAGTACCATCGCAACTGTAGGCATGGCCCAATCCGAGCCGTCAACGGTGAGGCAGGCTCTACGCCTGGCAGCGCTCGAACTTCGCGGCTTGGCTCGCCAGCCAGGTCTCTACTTGTTTGTGCCAGTCGTTCTCCTCACCATTGTCCCCAGTGCGGTCTCAGGGAAAGGTCCGTTTGACAGTTCTCTTCTTCCGACGCCCGGGGCCCTCGCCCAGCGAGGCATGACTGGCGTTGTCACATTCATCATATTGCTACTTCTTTTCTATACCGTTGAGTCGCTTGAGCGTGATGCCCGAGTTCGACTTGACGGACTCATGAACACGACGCCCACATCGAGTGCAGCCTTCCTCCTCGGCCGCATTCTGGCGAACGTGGCACTTGGCGGCATCGTGATGTTCCTCGGCTGGCTCGTGTGCTTGGTCGTGATGACATTGGGGCACTCGCCGTCCAAAAGCGCGATGCCGTTTCTCCTTCTCTGGGGTGCCTGCGGCCTGCCCACCGTTGTGATCTGGACCTCCTTTGTTGGAATGGTGTGGGCAAAGCTCAGAAGTCGCTATGCAACGTACGGGATAGGCTTGCTCGTGATGATGGGCACGGGCGTGTTGTTTTATACCGACGAGGCGAACTGGCTCACGAACTGGGGAATATGGGGGAGCGTGGTTTGGAGCGACATCAGCGTTCTCGAGCTGGACCGAACCATTCTCATCCTCAACCGCCTGTTCGTTCTCTCGCTTGGCGCCCTCTTCCTTCGCCTCGCTGTACTCTTCTACCAGCGGGTGGAGCCAGACCCTCTCTCGAGTCTACCGTTCTGGAAGCGTCCAAGGTTGCGCCCGATGCTCGGACTTGCTCCGTTCTTGATTCCTGCGGTGGCCCTCGGCATCGCCCTACGGTGGCACCTAGAGTCCGGGCCTGAGGGGCATGCGGCCGAAAGGCAGGTAGAGGACTACTGGAAGCAGAACATCTCGACTTTCCGCGACACACCCAATCCGGACATTCGGCTCGTCGATCTCGATGTAGCGCTCGACCTCGCACACGGAACGATGAACGTTCGCGGTGCGTACACGCTCGTGAATCGAACAACCTCGGCGATGCGTCACATCCTCCTGACGACGGGCAGGAACATGCAAGCGCCCACGTTCACCCTGCATGGGCAACCCTACGTTCCCGAGAATCGCTCCGAGCTGAGGGTATTCACGCCCCCGGTTCCGCTCGCACCGGAAGAGACCACGACCATCGGTTTCGCGTACACGGCTCGCTTGCCTGACGGCGCGAGTGCCAATGGAGGTGGAGCGGAAGACTTCATCCTCCCTTCTGGGGTGATGCTGACGAGCCTTTCGCCGACCTTCGTCCCCTTGGTCGGTTTCCATGACTCCCTCGGAACCCACGAGGGCAACGTGGCCGATCCTCGTCTCTTTGAACCCGACTTCTATGCAGGGATGACCCCTGCCCCGGAGCCCTTTCCGAATGCTCCCTTTGCGACGCGCATTCGCATCACCACCCCTGCTGACTTCGTGGCGAACTCCGTCGGAACGAAGATGGAGGATACGTTCCACGATGGCAAGCGCACGGTGCTCTGGGAGAGCGACCAGCCTGTCTACGCTTTCAATATCGTGGCGGGAAGATGGGCGACGTTCAAGGCGAAAGACACGGAAGTCTATTACGATATGCGCCACGCATCCAACGTCCCTGAGCTATCGCTCGCGCTCCAAAGTGCCAAGAATTACTACGCAACTTGGTTCTCCCCCTATCTCTATAAAAGCCTGAGACTCAGCGAGTTTCCGGGGCTTGCTACTTTCGCCGTAAGCTACCCCTCAAACATCGCGTTTTCGGAGAACATGGGCTTCCTTGCAGACCCGAAGGACGACACGAACCTGGTGTTCTACTTGGCCGCGCACGAGGCCGCGCATCAATGGTGGCCTCACCTCGTCATGCCTGCGGAAGGCCCTGGTGCGCCAATCCTGTCCGAAGGCCTCGCCAACTTTTCCGCATTGCTGCTCGTGGAGGCGGTCAAGGGCGATGCTGCACGAAGGGAGGTCGCCAAACACATGGAGGACACCTACGGCAAACAACGGCTTGCCGATGCGGAGCGGCCGCTCACGGCCGTCAACGATCTCCCCTCAGTCATTTACGACCGTGGCGGCTGGGTCTTCTGGATGCTGATGGAGACCATGGGGCGTGATGAGATGTTCGCTGGCCTGCACGCTTACGTCGAAAACTACCGCAGCAATACCGACCATCCTACGCTGCACGACTTCTTTGCGACGATGCGCCCTTATGCGAAAGATGCGAAGGCATTCGATGACTTTATTGCGCAGTGGTTTGAAGTGGTCACGGTCCCGCAATTCGAGTTTGTTTCGGCAAGCAAAGAAGCGCGTGGAGCAGGGTTTCGGGTTTCCGGCCGCCTTCGCAACGCCGGTACCGGGCGCATTGCAGTAGACGTGGCCGCGTCCAGTGGCGAACGCTTCCCAAAAAAGAGCGAAACGGGGACAAAGCTGTACCGGGAGAGGAGAACGCGCGTACTCCTTCCCCCTGGAGGCGAAGCAGACTTCTCGATGGAAGCTGACTTCGCGCCCGAAAGAGTGGTCGTCGATCCCGACGTGATGGTTCTGCAGCTCCAACGGCAAGCGGCAAGGAAGCAGCTGTGAACACAACGAATGGGCACGCCCTCTGAGGGCATTGCACTTCTTCAGCGTTGCTTTTTTATTTGCTCCACGGTTTTCCAGAAACCTGGGAACGACTTCGCAACCGAAAGGCGACCGCGGATCTCCGCAGGAACGCCGTGAAGGTATGCCAGTACCTGAGCGGCCATTGCCATGCGGTGATCCTGCTTCGAATCAAATGCAAACGCGCGCGCAACCCCGGGAAGAATCAACAGATGGTCGCCTTCCGTTCGTGCGGCAATTCCTGCGGAGCCGAGGAGTTCCAGCGTCATTTCGAGTCGATCGCTTTCTTTGAGACGAAGGATCGCACAATTCCGAAAGCGCGACGGTTTGTGCAAGACCGTGGCGAGCGCCGCAAGTGCGGGGATGGCATCGGGAGTCTTTGCAGCATCTAGGTCAAGTCCGCCAGTCGGAGTTCCCACCACGCGAACTTCATTCGAATCCGCGGCTTTCGGAGTTTGCGCTGGTCGTGGCGTAACGCGCAAGCCGATGGAAGCGAGCGCATCCACCACCGCGCGATCCGGATGCTTCGCCCGCAAGTCAACGCGAGCGACCCAAGCGCCGGACTTCCACGCCAGTGGCAACAAGTACGCTATTGAACTCCAATCTCCGGGGATCCGGCGCGCCTCTTGTTTACCGGTGGAGGCAACCAGCCACTTCGTTCCTTCGTTGCGCGCAACAAAACCAAAAGCAGCAAGCCATTCGCGGGAGAGCGCAAAGTAGCCATCGCTCGCGAGCTGCCCACCTACCCGCACAATACATGCTCCACCGCCCGCGACGACGCGTGCCGCGCCCAATAAACAGCTCGATGCGAACTGGCTACTCTGCTCACCCCGGACTTCAAAGTCGATGTGCCGCGGGACTTCCTCAGGCGCGGTCACGGTGACTGGCCAGAAAGAGATAGCGTTCGTCGCAATGGTCGCGCCGGTACCTCGCAGCGCGTCGAACAGTGGAATGTGCGGGCGCTCCCCCAACCGCTGGCTCCCGATGAACTGCGTTACCTGTCCCGTGCGCAGAGCAGCTTGCGTGAGCAAGAAGCGAAACGGTGCGCCGCCATCGCGACAGTCGATAACCGATCCAACTCGCCGAAGTCCCTCAAGTCCATGGTGCATGACCTCCACATCGCCAGGCATCGGCTCCTGCGACGGCCAAGGCGATGGGAGGCGTCGAATGTCCGCGAGGACCATCGCGCGCAGCGCATCGCTTTTGGAGAGCGGGGGCATCAGCGTCGCTGTCATGGGCGCAGCCCGGAGCGCCATCGCGGAAGCAACACCTTCCACGTATGGTGCGCGACGCGAACGGTCTGTACACGCCCTGGGTTCTCCAGCAGGATGAAGAAGTTGGAAGTCGCGTCGCCGCCCTTTTTGTCGCCGCGAAGCGCCCTTTGAATAGCTCCGCTCCCCAACTTGCCTACGATTCTTCCCAAGCGCCGCCGCGCGTCGGGGACATTGGGAAGTACCGCTTCGATGCGTTCGGCGATTGCTGGGCTCGTCACGCCCAGCGCGACACCGACGTCGAGCGCCATGAGCATTCCCAAACCAACAGCTTCACCGTGCGAAAGGTGGAAGTTTGTGAGTGATTCAAGGACGTGTCCAAAGGTGTGTCCAAAGTTGAGGGCAGCGCGCTCCCCTGTGATGTCAAAAGGGTCCGTGCGGCAAAGGCGC
>JBGSMZ010000130.1:0-13973 GCA_041739845.1 Myxococcaceae bacterium | reverse complement strand
GTGCGACGGACCCCAGAACGATTGCTACAAATCTCGAGGACGGACTCAAGAAGGAGTGGACATACACACTGAACCAGCCGGAGGCGGCCACTGACCCGCTCCTTCAGTTTCTTTTTGAGACCCACGCCGGGCATTGCGAGCATTTTGCAACTGCTCTGGCGATCATGTTGCGAACGCTCCACGTGCCGGCGCGAGTGGTCATCGGTTTTTTTGGAGGGGAACGCATCGGGGAGCGCTACCTGCTGCGTGCGGGCGACGCACATGCTTGGGTAGAGGCCTACCTCCCCGAAGGAGGCTGGCATCGCTTTGATGCAACGCCTGAACTCGGGCGCGGTGGGCAACCATCCCTTTGGCTTCTGAGCCTCAGCAATTTCATCGAGTCGATGGAAGAGGCATGGCGGTCGAAGGTGGTCGACTACTCGCTCGCCGACCAGGCTGTCATGGTCTCGTCCCTGAGCCGAGCGTTTCGACCCCTTGGGCGCCTTCCGCAGTGGGGCAAGCTGCCCCACCCCTCGCTGCTATTGGTGGCGGGCCTCCTGGGAATCATGGGCGCCTCATTCCTCTGGCGAAGCTATCGAAGGAGAAGAGGCGTTCATCCGGCGACGCGCTTCCTCGAAGCACTTGAGCGACGCGTCAGGAGGTCTGGAGCTGGCTGGGGGCGCGGTGAATCCATCGAAGCCCTCGCGGCGCGCCTTCATCGCCAAGGGCACCCGTTGGCGCGTCCCATCAAAAATGCTCTTCGCAGGTATTTGGAGGCGCGTTTTGGGGAGCGACCGGTTGGAAAATCGGAGCAAAGAGGTTTGCTCGCACAAATCTTTCGTCCGCGCATCAGCCCTTCCGATCCGCAAATTCCTTGATGAACGTCGCAAGCGCGCGGGCGTCGGCTACCGAGACTGCGTTGTACAAAGACGCTCGGATGCCGCCGGTCGCGCGGTGTCCCTTGAGGCCAACCATCCTCCGCGCAGCGGCTTGAGCGAGAAATTCCTCGTCGCGCACAGGGTTGGAACACCGAAAGACAACATTCATTCTGCTGCGGGACTCCAATTCGACCGGAGCGTCATAGAAATCCTTCGCCGCATCAAGGGCATCGTAAACCAACCGCGCTTTCGCTTTGCTCCGCGCCTCCATGGCCAATACGCCTCCTTCTTCTTCGAGCCAGCGAAGAACCGCCCGGGCGAGATAAATCGCGAAGGTCGGCGGGGTATTCAGCAGCGAATCATTCTCGAGAATCGCCTGGTAGCGGAAGATTTGAGGGATATCGCGGCGCCCACTTCGAAGGAACTCCTTCGAAGCAACAGCGATGACCAAGCCAGAGGGACCGATGTTCTTTTGCGCTCCCGCATAGACAAAAGCGAACTTTGCCGCGTCGATGGGCCGTGACAAGAAATCGCTGCTCATGTCGCAGACGTGCGGAACATTGCCGGTCGAAGGAAACTCTCGAAACTGCGTCCCAAACAGCGTGTTGTTGGAAGTCGTGTGGACGTACACCGCCGTTGTGTCGATCGGTAACTCTGTGGGGTTCGGAACGCGCCGGTACACTCCATCAGAATCCCTCGTGGAGTGACTGATCCGCGCCGCGCCGTAGAAGCTGGCCGCCTCCTGGGCCTTCTCGGAAAATCCTCCGGTGAGGACATACTCTGCGGTCTGACCGACCTTGAGGAAATTCATTGGCACTTGGGCAAAGTGCGTTGTCGCCCCTCCGCTTAGAAAGAGCACCGCGTGCGTAGGAGGTAGCTGAAGAAGTCGCTCCAGGCGCTCTCGCGCATCACGATGCACCGCGAGGTAGGCGCTCCCGCGATGGGACTGCTCCATAATCGACATGCCAGTCGCCGCGTAGTCCAGCATCTCGTCGCGGGCGCGTTCGAGCGCTTGGAGCGGAATCGCCGCAGGCCCTGCTCCGAAGTTGATGGCCCGAGACATTGCGCTATCCCGCCGACTAGGAAGTTCCTCGCTGCATCGCCAGGGCAAGCGTCGCTCCAATGTCTGCAGGAGATTGCGCCATGATGATGCCAGCCTCGGACATGGCTTGAATCTTGTGCTCAGCGGTTCCCTGCCCGCCTGCGATGATTGCCCCTGCATGGCCCATGCGCTTGCCCGGTGGAGCAGATACTCCTGCAATGAATCCCGCCATTGGCTTCTTCATGTTCGCCTTGACCCAAGCCGCTGCGTCTTCCTCCGCATTGCCACCGATTTCACCGATCATCACGATGGCGTCGGTTTCTGGGTCCTCCGCAAAAAGTTTGAGCACATCGACGAAGTTGGTTCCATTGACAGGATCACCACCGATTCCCACCGCCGTCGATTGCCCCAGTCCAAGCTTCGAGACTTGGAACACCGCTTCGTAGGTCAGCGTTCCCGAGCGAGATACGATTCCGATCCGCCCTGGTCGATGGATGTGCCCGGGCATTATTCCAATCTTGCATTTGCTCCCGGGGCTGATCACCCCAGGGCAGTTGGGCCCGATGAGGCGCATCGAGGAATCGGCGAGCGCGCGCTTCACTTTCACCATGTCGGCAATTGGAATGCCTTCGGTGATCGTAATGCAAAGCGCAATCCCAGCACTCGCCGCCTCGAGGATTGAATCGGCGGCGTAAGGGGGCGGTACGAACACGACGGAGGTATTGCACCCGGTCGCCTTGACAGCGCGCTCGACGGTATCGAACACCGGGACCGTCCCCTCGAACCGCTGTCCTCCCTTTCCAGGAGTGACGCCGGCACTGATGATGGTTCCGTACTCCATGCATTGTTTGGCGTGGAACGAGCCTGCGGAGCCAGTGATTCCTTGGACGACAACGCGGGTGTCCTTCCCGACGAGGATGCTCATCGGCTCACTTCTTTTCCATGAGGAATAGCCGCCGCAACGGCACGCTCGGCGGCTTGGCGCAAGTTGTCAGCGGAGATGATGGTCAACCCTGAGTTGCGGAGCAATTCCTTCCCCTTTTCGACGTTGGTTCCCTCAAGGCGTACGATGAGCGGAACTTGTAGCTTGACCTCTTTTGCTGCGGCGATGATTCCATCAGCGATAATGTCGCACTGCATGATGCCGCCGAAGATGTTCACCAGGACCGCCTTCACGGCTGGGTCGGCAAGAATCAACTTGAAAGCGCGGGTGACTTTTTCTCGGTTTGCGCCCCCTCCGACGTCCAAAAAGTTTGCCGGTTGGCCACCGACCAACTTGATGGTGTCCATGGTCGCCATTGCGAGGCCCGCACCGTTGACCATGCAGCCGATGTTCCCATCGAGCGCAATGTAGGCGAGATCGTATTCGCGCGCCTTCGCCTCACGGGGATCTTCTTCGCTCGGGTCGCGCATTTCGGCGACGGCTGGCTGGCGGTACAATGCATTGTCGTCGAAGTTCAACTTGGCGTCGAGCGCCACTATCGAACCATCACCGAGTCGTACCAGGGGATTGATTTCCACGAGTGACGCGTCCGTTCGTTGAAACACCTCGAAAACCCCAAGGCACAGCGTCACGAATTTCCCAACCGCCTCGGCTGGTATTCCAAGATCGAACGCCAAGCGTCGCGCCTGATAGGGCATGAGACCCACCGCTGGGTCCACGGCCTCCCGCAGAATCCGCTCCGGGTGCGCGTGCGCTACTTCTTCGATGTCGACGCCTCCTTCAACGGAAGCCATAAACGTCGGCCGAGACGTCGCGCGGTCGAGGGCGATTGCGAGATAATATTCTTTGACGATAGCAAGACCTTCTTCGACGTAGAGCGTTCGAACCTCTTGGCCCTCGGGGCCAGTCTGCGCGGTCTTGAGCTTCGCGCCGAGCATCGATTTTGCGATGCTCTTGGCCTCCGCCGGCGACTTGGCGATTTTGACGCCCCCGCCCTTACCTCTGCCGCCCGCATGAATCTGGGCTTTTACGACGACCACGCTCGTTCCGAGAGTCTTGGCGGCGGCTTCCACTTCATCGGGACTCCGCGCTACGATGCCCCGCGGAATCGCCACTCCATACTGCTTGAACAATTGCTTGCCTTGGTACTCATGAACCTTCATCGAGAGTCCTCGCGCTAGCTGTTGATAGTGACTTAGGAATCATGACGCGGACCAGCACTGCGGGCTTTACCTTCAATGTTCCAAGCAGCGCTTTAAAGGGAACCATTCCGAAATCGCGCACGTCGATCGTAAAGGTTGCTTCCACCGCGTTGGCGTTCGTGGCGCATTTTCCTCTGACGATCCGATTTGCTCCGTGCAGTCGCAGCTCACCGACGATCTCCTCTTCCGAGATGGCCGTCGCGTGAAACGCGATCGTTGGATACTTGTCAGTCTCCAAGACCTTCCGCTCCAAGTTCTCATGGATTTCATTCTTGCGCGCCGACGTCAGTGCGTCGCGGTCCTCACGGCCGTCGCGCATGGCACAAATCACCTGGATATCGGGCGCGCGAATGGCCAGGTCGGCGGTCGAAAAATCGGGGGCAATCGCCAAATCAAAACGCGCAACTGAAAGCTTGAGGTCGTGTCCTGCAGTCGAAAGGAGCCCGTCCTTGAAAGTAAGAATCTCGACGCTCGCGCGGGGGGTTGCTACTTGGCTCACGATGCTCGCCCATCTACCTCGTTCGCACCGCGAATTCAAAGATTTGGGGAGCGTATGATGCGGCTCTGATTCTCAAATCGGCGATTTGCTGGCTCCTCCTGCGTCGGATGGAGTCACCACGACGATGACTACCGTGACGTTGTCTTCACCTCCGCGGTCATTGGCAATCTCGATGAGCTTCTTTGGTGCCTCGAAGAGCGGCGTTTCGCTCACGATCGCAAGGATCTCATGGGCCTCGACCTTGTTTGCCAGCCCATCGGAACAGAGAACGATGCGGTCGTCGGACTGCAGCGCGAGCGCAGTCACATCAATTTGCACTTCGCTTTCAAAGCCGACGGAGCGCGTAATGATATTGCGAAAGGGCGAGACCAATGCCTGCTGCGCTGTGATCATGCCCGAACGAAGCTGTTCGCTGACCAGCGAATGGTCTTCAGTCAACAATTGAGCCGCACCATCGCGCAAGAGATAGGCGCGGCTATCACCCACGTGCGCAATGACTCCGTGTGCGCCCACAACAAAAAGCGTGGTCAGCGTCGTTCCCATTCCGGCGAGCCTCTCCATCTCTTGGGAGCGTTGGAAGACGGCGGAGCACGCAAAGGCCACTGAACGCGAGAGGATCGCCGGAGCCAGCGAGGCGCGCAGCGTCGAAGCCGACAGGGAGTCGATCGGAGCGCGGAGCTGCCGTCGCACTTCTTCGTGTAGCGCATTGACTGCAAGGAGGGACGCTACGGCACCTCCGGCGTGACCACCCATGCCATCGGCCAATACAAAAAGCTGAAGATCGGGATCGATGAGGAAACAATCTTCGTTCTTCTCGCGAACCTTCCCTACATCCGTAAGCCCCACTGCAGCAGTTGTCAGGGGGAGTTGGGAAGCCACGAACTCCTCATTTACGCATGGAGTGGCAGTGCAGCAAGATTCGCACTGGCCGGACGCCTTCCTCGATTCCCTCGAACGAGCGCAAGAGAACCGGGAACGCGCTGCGTTGCATGGAGCAGGAGGGAGTGGGCCGCTGCGAGCGCTTCTGCAGTCACGGCGCTTCCGGAAAGCATTCTTGCCAGTTCATCGGCGCGTTCCTCTTCGCTCTCAAGAATGCGTACCGTCGAAGTCGTCGATCTGCGCCCAATCCGCTTGTCGATCGTCAGGTGACCACTTGCATACGCTGCGACCTGCGGGAGATGGGTTACACACAGCACCTGCCTCTTTTCACCGAGCGCCCGGAGCAATCGACCTACTGCATCGGCTGCCGCACCTCCCAAGCCCGCATCGGGTTCATCAAAGGCCGAGCAGCTTGCCATGTCGCTGGTCCCAATGGCACTCTTGAGCGCGAGCATGATCCGTGACGCTTCCCCCCCCGATGCGACCTTGACGAGTGGACGCAGTGGCGTCCCGGCATTGGCACTCATCATAAACTGGACTTGATCGGCTCCATGCTCATGGGCTTCAGTTGGCTCCAAGACGATGTCGAAGCTTGCACCTGCGAGGGCCAGGTACTCCAAGTGCTTCCCGACTTCTTTGGCGAGAGTCGTGCAAGCCTTGCCACGAGCCTGGGTGAGCAGCTTTGCCTTTTCACCGAGGTCTACGCGTAGGTTGACAAGCAGGGCTTCGGTCTCGGACCGACGCTCGTCTCGGTGCAGGAGTTCTTCAAGCTCCGATCTCCGCGCGTCGAGCACGCTGCAGAGTTCATCTTCAGCAACTCCATGCCGACGTGCGAGGCGGTGCATCGCGCTCAGTCGGTCCTCGACGACTTCCAAGCGCGCAGGGTCGCTGTCGAGCGCCTCCGCATAGCGGGACAAGGAGAGGCTTGCTTCCGATGCTTCGTGCTGGGCCGCAGAGAGATGTGCTCGCACCGATGCCAATGAGGGATCGATTCGCTCCCCTTCGACGAGCTGGGCTATCGCCTTGCCCAGCAGGTCGACTGCCGATCCATCTTTTGATTCCAAGTGCGCTTCGATGGACCCGAGCATTCCGCGCAGCTTTTCTACGGATTGCAGCTTCCGCCGCTCCGCATCAAGTACCGCAAGCTCACCAGGCTTGGGGTCGAAGCGCTCCAGTTCAGAAATTTGGAACGCCAATGACTCGGACTGCGTTCGAACTTCTGCCGCATCCCCGCCCAGCTCTGCGAGGCGGCGCTGAAGCGCCTTAAGCTCACCAAAGGCCGCCGCATAGCCTTGGTAGGCACCTGCGCTTCCACGAATGCCTCCAAACCGATCGACGATCGCAAGGTGCTCCCCCACCTCGAAGAGGATGGAATGATCGTGTTGTCCTCCGACATCAATCGACCCTTGGAAAAGACGGGAGAGTACGCCGACTGTGGTCATCGATCCGTTGACGTGGACGCGCCCGCGTCCATTGCGCTCGACCGTTCGTCGCACCACGACCTCTTCGCCGTCGCAGGGAAGTCCCGCCACTTCAAGCCTTTCTCTCAACGCTGCACGGATCTCGAACACACCTTCGATGGCGGCTTCGGTACAGCCCGTGCGAATGACGTCGACGTCGGCGCGAGCCCCCGTCAATAGTCCCAGCGCATTGAGGATGATGGATTTTCCTGCGCCGGTTTCTCCGGTGATCACCGTCAAACCTTCGCAAAATGCGATTTCTGCGCCTTCAACGACGACAAAATCCTGAAGCCTCAGTCGCAGCAGCATGGACTACCCCTTTGTTCAGTGCCATACACTACTGAACACAATAGCAGAATGCACCGACAATGTTTGATCGGGGCCGCTGCGAAGGGCCTGCCAACCAAACAAAAGCGATCTCGTCGCCCATGTCATTTATGGTACCGCAACACATGCGCCCAATCGACTACCGCCCAGATGAAAATGCGCGGGCTGCACCGGCCATCGGGTTGGAAAATGTGCGCAAGTCATTTGGAAAGCTGAAAGCAGTAGACAATCTCTCGCTCCATGTCCCCGAGGGGTGCATCTACGGTTTCATCGGTCCCAATGGATCCGGGAAGACGACGACCCTTCGGATGATCATGAATTTGATCGTCCCCGACGGAGGACGATTGTCCGTACTCGGGAAATCCGAACCTTCTGCGCGGCGACGCCTGATCGCCTATCTCCCCGAAGAAAAGGGGCTCTATAAGAAGATGACCGCCAGGGAACAGATCCTCTACTACGGCACGCTCAAGGGCATGCCGCGCGCGGCACTCCTCGACGCGACCCAAACTTGGCTCGAACGCTTGGACCTTGTGGCGGCGGCGGACAAACGGATCGAGGAGCTCTCCAAAGGGATGGGACAAAAGGTCCAATTCATCGCCACCGTCGTTACAAACCCGAGAGTCCTCATCCTTGATGAACCCTTTTCGGGGCTCGATCCGGCGAATGCAGACGTGTTGCTCGCGACGATTCTGGAACTCAAGAAGCAGGGGGTCACGATCCTCTACTCCACCCACGAAATGGAAGTGGCGGAGCGACTTTGCGACCGCGTGTGCATGATCCACAAGGGTCGCAAAGTTCTGGATGGGACCTTGGACGAAGTGCGCGCCGGCGCCGATGTGATCCGACTTCGCACCAGCGGCGGTGCCGCTTTGCTTGCGAGTCTCCCAGACGTGGAATTGGTCAAGGACCATGGAAACATGCAGGACGTTCGATTCGCCGGAGACTCCATGGACCTTCTGCGAAAGCTTGTCGCAAGCACCCGCGTCGACAGGTTCGAAACCCTGCGAATGCCGCTGCATGAAATTTTCGTGAACATCGTGAAGTCCGCAGGAGGGGTTCCTCAATGAATCGGATTGTCACGGTCATGCGGGCGGAATTCCGCGCGCTCGTCCGAACCCGCGCATTCATCTTGCTTGCCCTTTCGATGCCACTCTTTGGACTCGGATCTGCTTGGCTCGCCACCTACCTTCAGCGGAGCGACACCGCACCTCGGCGATTTGCGGTCATCGACGCTTCGGGGAATCTGTACGACGCGATTGCGCAGGCCGCAGCCAACCGCAATGCGAACAGCAGCAAGGAACCAGGAATGGCTCCCTTTTTCCCGGAGCGCATTTCCGCCTCGCCGACGGCGGCTGAAAAACTCGCACTCTCGGATCGGATCCGGAGCAAAGAGCTGTTTGCCTTTTTGGAGATTCCCAAAGGGTTCGGCGTCGAAGAATCCAATCCTCCTCTGCGCTATTATTCAGCGACGCCCAACGACACTGGCCTGAGCAGATGGTTATCGGAGCTTCTGACCAACACCCTTCGCCAGCGACGCTACGCGGCGCTGGGAATCGATGGCCGCGCAGTCGCCAGTCTCGAACGGCCGATCGCTACCGAGCGCCTTGGCATATACGAACGAGGAGCGAACGGGGAGATTCAGGAAGGCGCGGCAGTCGACATGAAGCGTACGGCCATTGCGCCGATGATCGGCTTCTATGTGCTCTTCATATTGGTTCTCATGGGAGCTCCCCTCCTCCTGCAGGCAGTCGTCGAAGAGAAGTCGAGCCGAATCAGCGAAGTGCTCCTCGGTCTCGTGGAGCCCACCGAGCTCATGATTGGAAAACTCTTGGCAGCGTGCGCCGGAATGCTTCTCATTGCGGCCCTGTATGTCGCTGTCGGTCTCGGGATTGCGAACCGATACGGCTGGAGCGACCTCGTTTCCCCACACGCGCTCATCGCTCTCCCCATTTGTCTGGTGCTTGCGCTAGGCCAATTCGGCGCAATCTTTCTCGCCATCGGGGCGGCGGTTTCGTCAGCCCGCGAAGCACAAAGCCTGCTGATGCCGGTCAACCTTCTTTTCATTTTGCCAGCGGTTGCCGTTGCCTCGATCCTTCAGAACCCGACCGGGCCCCTGGCTATGGCCGGGACCTTCATTCCGCTTTGGTCTCCGCTCGTCGTCATGGTTCGCGTTTCCATCCCCCCTGGGCCCCCCGCCTGGCAACTGATCACCGCTGCGCTCCTCTGCTTGGCCTCGATTGCTGTGTGCGTCTGGGCAGCAGGCCGCATCTTTCGAATTGGATTGCTCCTCCAGGGCAAGCCTCCATCGCTGCGCCAACTCGCACAATGGGTGGTCGGCGAGCGATCCGCCAAATAGTCCTAGCGCTCCGGACTCGCTGCGGCGATCGAGACGAACGCGTCTGCGTCCAGGCTTGCACCGCCGACCAGCGCGCCGTCGATGTCCGGCTGCATCAGGAGAACTTGCGCGTTGTCTGGCTTTACCGAGCCTCCGTATTGAATTCTCAACGCGGACGCAGCGTCCTCCCCGAGGTGTTGGCCCCAGAGCGCTCGAATGCCCTGATGCACTTCTTGCGCTTGTTCCGGGCTCGCAGTGCGCCCCGTCCCAATCGCCCAGACTGGCTCGTAGGCGATAGTCATGGCGTTCGCTTCGACGACAGATAACCCGGCGACGCAGGCCTGCACTTGCTTCCCCACCACGTCGCGCGTTCGCCCAGCATCGCGGTCCGCGAGAGTCTCCCCGACGCACACAATCGGATGGATTCCAACCTTGAGAAGAGCCTCCACTTTTCGGCGCACGTCGACATCGGTTTCTCCGAACAACTGCCGTCGCTCCGAATGTCCGACGAGGCTCCAGTGACAGCCTAGGTCCTTGAGCATCGGGGCAGACACTTCACCGGTGAACGCGCCGGCTTCGGCCCAATGGCAATTCTGTGCGGCGACTCCGATGTTCGAACCTTCGAGTTCTCTGGCGACTCGCTCCAGCGCGGACATCGGCGGTGCAACCGCGATTTGAACGCGCTGAAAGCCGGCTGCACGGCGCTTCAAGAGGGACGCGAACTCGACGGCCTCGCGCACCGTCTTATGCATTTTCCAGTTACCGACGACGAAGGTTCGACGCGATCCACCCATGATGCGCTCCTCCTACTCCAGCTTCTTTCAAGCGCTGCGCTAGCCGAGTGCCTTGATTCCCGGGAGCTCTCGCCCTTCGAGAAACTCGAGCGACGCTCCGCCTCCTGTGGAGACATGCGTCATTTTCGCCGCCAATCCGAATTCAGCCACAGCGGCCGCCGAATCGCCGCCCCCGACAACCGTTTGCGCATGACGATTCTGCGCCATTGCCTCGGCTACCGCGCGCGTCCCGCCGGAATACTGGTCCACTTCGTACATTCCCATTGGCCCATTCCAGAGGATCGTTCGCGCTGCGGCGAGGCGATGCCCGAACAGTTCCCGCGTCTTCGGTCCAATATCGAATCCCATGAGCAACGACGGAATAGCCGCCCGGGGGACATCCGTCGCCGCTTTGGTCTCTTCAGGAGACGTGTTGGCCAAGTGGTCGAGTGGAAGGACAAGTTCGACATTGAGGCGCTTGGCGACTTCGAGGAGCTTGAGCGCCAAGGGTATCTTGTCCACTTCGACGCGACTTTTCCCAACGTCGATCCCTTGGGCTTTGAGAAAGGTATAGGCCATCGCGCCGCCGATCAGCATCGCCGAGCACTTGGGAAGAATGTTCTCGATGAACTTTATTTTGTCCGAAACCTTGGCGCCGCCAAGGGCAACCACGAAGGGCTTCTCTGGGGCCTTCAAGACTTTTCCCAGTTGCTCCAGCTCCTTGCGCATCAAGAATCCTGCGCAGGCCTCTTTGACGAAGGAAACCACCCCGACCGTCGAAGCATGCGCACGGTGCGCCGTCCCAAACGCATCGTTGCAATAGACGTCGGCGAGCATTCCAAGCTGGCGTGAAAACTCCTCATCGTTCGCTTCCTCTTCAGGATGGAAACGCAAATTCTCAAGGAGCAGGATTTGTCCGCCCTTCAAATCTCCCGCCTGCTTCACGACACCCTCACCGATGCAATCGTCGGCCATGACCACCGCGTGCTCATTGCCGAGCAACTCGGAAAGGCGAGCCCCCACAGGCATCAACGACAATTTCGCGTCAAACCCCTTGGGTCTTCCCAAGTGAGAGGCAAGGATCACCTTGGCGCCTTCCGCGATCGCATAGTTGATGGTGCGAAGGGCCTCGCGAATCCGCGTGTCGTCTCCGACTTGACCCTGCGGGGTCAGTGGTACGTTGAAGTCGACACGAATCAATACGCGCTTTCCGGCTAGCTCTATCGCATCGATAAACTTCGGCATGCCTTTGCTTCCTCGTCTGCGTGTCTTTGGCCGTTGGCTCAGGCGCGGCTAGCGATGTATTTTGCGACGTCAACCATTCGGCAGGAAAAGCCCCATTCGTTGTCGTACCATGCGAACACCTTCCCGAAGGTATCGGTGAGCATTTGGGTCTGCGTCGCGTCGTAGATGGCGGAATGGGGATTATCGTTGTAGTCGACACTCACCGTTGGCGCATCATCGTACTGGAGAATCCCTTTGAGGGGTCCGGCAGCAGCAGCCTTCATTGCTTCGTGAATCCCCTCGACCGTTGCGGGCTTCTTCAAGACGATCGAAAGATCGACGAGCGAGACGTTGGGAGTGGGCACGCGAATTGAAGACCCATGCATCTTTCCCTTTAACTCAGGAATGACTTCGCCGATGGCTTTGGCGGCGCCAGTTGTCGTGGGAATCATCGAAAGCGCGGCGGCGCGCGCTCGTCGTTTGTCGCTGTGCACCAAGTCGAGGATGCGCTGATCGTTGGTATAGCTGTGAATCGTCGTCATCAGGCCGTGTTCGATCCCGAACGTGTCATGGAGAACTCTGGCAATCGGGGCCAGGCAATTGGTCGTACACGAAGCGTTCGAGATAATGTGGTGCGTTTTCGGATCGTACTTCGCGTGGTTGATTCCAAACGCAACGGTGAGGTCTATCGGGCCCTTGGCCGGCGCACTCAATAGGACCTTGCGAGCCCCTGCTTGGAGGTGCAGTTGGGCCTTCTCTTTGGTGTTAAAGTGCCCCGTACACTCCAAAACGACATCAACCCCGAGAGCTTTCCAAGGAAGCTTGAGCGGATCCTTTTCGCTAAACACTTGGTAGGACTTCCCATCGACGGTGATTGAGGAATCGCTATGGCTGACGGTCCCATGCCAGTTTCGGTGAACGGAGTCGTACTTGAAGAGGTGCGCGAGGGCCTCAGGCCCATCCAGGTCGTTGATGGCGACGATTTCGACGTCGGCCTTTCCAAGGAGCGCAGCTCGTAAGATCATCCGCCCAATGCGTCCAAATCCGTTGATTGCAAACTTCAGTGCCATGTCTGCCTCGTTGTCGTTCGCCTCATTCGTTATTGTCGTCCCGTGCGGGCGTCCATGTTGATCGCTACCCTATCTATGAAATAATGGTCGCAATGAAATAACAGTTGGACACCTTCGCCGCCGCCCCCCACACACTCATGCTCCTCTACGCCGCCACCGCCGTTGCAGTCCTCCTTACAACGAAACCAGGTACGTACAACGAACGATGGCTCTGCGACCTTTGGGCTGGGGCGCAATGCCACGCGACGAGCTGCCAGCCGGATGCCCGAATCCGCTGCCAAGCGGTTTCTCGGCAATGCGCCCATACGCGTCTCGCCAAGCAAATGGAATCCGTCGCAGCGGACGCAAAAGCCGCTTGTGCGCGCGCGCTGCTCCAGCAAAAGTGTGGCGCACCCACTCCCGGTGCATGCGAGGGGCAACTCTAGCGCGGTCCGTGCGCTATCGCGGGCGCTTTGCCCCCAGTCCATCCGGCCCGTTGCACTTGGGAAATGTGCGCACCGCTCTCGCCGCGTGGCTCGACGCCCGCAGTCAGGGCGGCGAATTTTGGTTGCGAATCGAAGACCTCGATCCAGATCGCTCCCAGCCGGAGGCTGCGGAGCAAATTATCGAAGACTTGACCTGGCTTGGGCTCTCTTGGGACGGTCCGATTTGGTACCAATCGCAACGCCGCGATGTGTACGCCGACGCCATCGAGGCGCTCCATCGATGCAACGCCGCCTATCCGTGCTGGTGCAGCCGCAGCGACATCGCACGAGCAGCCTCTGCTCCCCATGGCCCAAGCGGTCCTCGGTATTCAGGATCCTGCAGACGTAGCCCGCCGTCCCCGCCTCCGGAGCGCGCCCCTGCACTTCGCTTCTGCAACACGACGAAAGCAATTGCGTTTGTCGATCGCTTTGTCGGTCCAACGAACTTTGACGACGCCGTCGATGACTTCGTGATTCGCCGCGCCGATGGAACGGCAAGCTACCAACTTGCCGTCGCCGTGGATGATTGTCACTCGGGAATCACGCACGTGGTTCGCGGTGACGATCTCCTCGAGAGTACGCCCCGGCAATTGGCGATCATGAAGCGCCTGGGATTGGATCCGCCCTCGTACGCACACGTTCCCCTAGTCGTTGCTGCGAATGGGGAGCGACTGGCCAAGCGCAGCGGAGGCTCGACGGTCGCTTCTTTGCGATCAGCAGGATGGAGTCCCCAAAGAGTCCTGGGGATCCTCGCGGCTTCGCTCGGCATCGCTGAGGCGACGCCGAGCGCTGCTATCGACCTCATCCCGCGCTTCAGCCTGGATCAGATCTCGAAATCCGCAGCTCGCCTGGCGCATCCAGACCTGGAAACACCCCGCTTAGCGTCGTTGGTCGGCGC
>JBGSMZ010000110.1:0-23864 GCA_041739845.1 Myxococcaceae bacterium | reverse complement strand
ACATTGGAGCCGTCCTTGGCCTTCGCCGTAATGGTGGCCTTGCCCTCGGCGACGCCGCGCACGAGTCCGCTCGCATCTACGGTGACTTTGGTTACATCGCTGCTAGTCCAGGTCACTGCCTGATTGGTGGCAGTCGCCGGTGTCACGGTAGCGGAGAGCTGGCTCGTGGCTCCAATCTTGATGCTCACCGCCGCCGGTGTCACCGCGATGCTGGTGACGAGTGTAGAGCCACCTCCGCCGTCGCCGCTCGTCCCGCCACCGTCTCCTACGGTTCCGCCATCTCGTGCTGTTCCGCCATCTCCATTTGAACCGCCTGTTCCTTCGCCGCCGTCGCCGCTCGTCCCGCCACCATCTCCTGCTGTTCCGCCGTCTCCATTTGAGCCGCCGTCGCCGCTCGTCCCGCCACCATCTCCTGCTGTTCCGCCGTCTCCATTTGAGCCGCCGTCGCTCCTCGTCCCGCCACCATCTCCTGCTGTTCCACCGTCTCCATTTGAGCCGCCGTCGCCGCTCGTCCCTCCACCGTCTCCTACGGTTCCGCCATCTCCATTTGAGCCACCGTCGCCATGGACGCCGCCATCGCTGACCGTGCCCGCGTCGGCAACTGTTCCACTATCTCCAGGAGATCCGCCGTCGCCCTTGACCCCACCGTCGCTATCCGTCCCTCCGCCATCTCCAACGGTTCCGCCATCTCCATTTCGGCCACCGTCGCCAAGGGATCCTCCGTCGGCATTTGCCCCGCCGTCGCTCTTCGTTCCGCTATCGCCATTATTGGAGCTAGTGATTGATTGAAAATCGCATCCTGCCATCATCACAGCACACGCGCCGACAATGACTACGAATGCATATGAAACATTGCGCGCGGTCATGAAGACTCAGTTGGTGGCAATCTCCATTGAACTGCTTTCCACTGATTTGTGACTGCCGAGCACGCGCCCCACTCTGGTGAACCCTTCAGGGATGCAGGTACATTCACAATCGCCAGTTTGAAAACCATTGATGTCTGCTGCGGTGGACAAGTTCGCTACATAGGAAAGTGGTGATAACCGCCAGACATCATGACTGCCACTTTCGATGAGCAACCGCGTTCGCGCCTAGAACAGGGTGCAAAATGACAAAGCACACCCATTATTCACTGCTGCCTCTGCGAAACGGCCTTCGTGCGGATTCCGCCGAACCCGGCGCCACTGCTTCTTCAGCTTTCTACATTCGAACTCGGACTCCATCGACTATCGAAGCGCATTGCCTCAACGCGCTTCGATAGCTCTCCGCCAGGGGCGGCGACAGCGCCACCGCCCGCGAGGAGTCCGATTCCAATCGCCTGCTGCTGCTTAGTCCCTAGGTTCCTGTCGCGCATGCCCACCGGCGGGGCCCCTGCTGCATCCAGTTTGAGAGCCGTCGCGAACAATACCGCTCCGGGCACAATCGCTGCACCTCCGACGCCAACGGGTCCCAAAATGCGAAATACGGCAGGCGGCCGGTTGCGTTTGGGGTGACGATTTGGCAACTCGCCGGAGTATTTCGCGCCACAGCCGGGAGCGTCTCCGCCAGTGGTACTTCTGTGGTCGGACTCATTGCTGGGGTCTGGGGGACCACCTGCTTGACGCTGGGGAGGTTCGCCGTGTCGAGCTTCTCGAGGAGAAGTGCGGGTCAACAACTCAACTTGTAAAGGTATCTATGTCTTGTTGAGGGCTGCCTTCGCCGAGCCGCTGGCGATGCTCTTCCCGTCATCTCGGACGATGCGCCCACTCAAGACCAGCGTCCCGTTGGGAGTGAGGCCCAATGTGGGAAACATCGCGTAGAGCGCACCCGCTTGGGTAGCGAGTTCCGCGAGCGCTGCGTCCGACACCCGATAGTCATTTCGATTCGCTTTGTTTTGGGCAGCGAGCGTTTCTGCGCGACTCAGGAGGACCGCTCACGATTGCGCGTCTACGACCTTGAAGAAGCTGCGCATTATCGCCTCTTTCGCTTTCATCAGCGTCGGGTGGAAATCGAATCGAGCTGAAGCGCTGCGAGCGATGGTCGGTCCACCTGGGCGCGCCCGGTCGCGGAAACCAAGAGCACCGCTGCTGCTGCGATGCGAAGTTGTTGGGGACTCAAGAAGTTCTTTTCATTCACTTCGCCTTTACGCCTACGAGTTGGCGCATCGCGCCCAGAGTCTTTTTCACCGACTGACAGTCTTCGTTCACAATAGCCGTTCCGAGGTCTTCGGTAAGCGCTTCGAACTTATCGGAATCGCCGTTCGGTAGCTCGTGCAGGGCTGCGCGCGTTCGCCGTGCGTACTCACGAAGATTGTAGTTGAAGCTGCAGGGTGAAGGCGCGACCGCTGCGGCGCGCTGCGTGCGCGCCGACGGTGCATTCACCGTTTTGGGAGGCGTCTCTGCGGCACGCTTCGGAGCGGGCAATGGTGGCATTGCGTCGCCTTGGGATGCTGGATTCTGCTTGGAGAGTTCGTCTGTTGCTTCCTGCGCTGCTCCTTGCTGTGCGGCGGCGCTGTCTTCCGGAGTAACGACCGGCGGCGCGGCGGCAGTTGACAAATCCACAGCGACAGATTCTTCCTGCCCGGTCGCCTCAGGAGAGTTGGTCGCTTCATGTATTGCCCAAATGCCTCCAACTGCTGCGACCACCAAGCCGACTCCCATCAGGAGCGGGCGCCAATTCCGAGGTGGAGCGCGGTTGTTTTGCGGCTCAGCAGACGGCTTCGAAGAAGATGCGGTAGGTTCCTTCGCTCCAAGCTTCGAGAGAGCCGGTACCGAAAGCGTCGGCTCCCCTGCAATGGCCCGGGCCTCCGCTTGGCGAGCAATTTGGAATTCTGCGATGGCTTCGCTCGCTGACTGAAAGCGCTCCGAGGCCTGCTTCGCGAGCAGCCGATCCAAGAACCACGAGAGTTCAGAAGAAATCGGAGTGGCCGAAGGAATCGTCCACAGCGGTGCAATCGGTTCGTTCAAATGACGCTTCACGACTTCGAACGCCGCGGCCAGGCGAGCGCTCTGGCCCGTTCCAGCGGGCGATTTGAATGGGGGCGCGCCTGAAAGCATCTCGTACATGACGATGCCGACGGAATAGAAATCTGAGGGCGGCGAAGCATGTCCTTCGGCCTGCTCGGGGCTCATGTACTCTGGCGTCCCGGCAGTCTCGCTCAAGGGAAGCCCGTGTTCAGTTGTCGCTCCGACGGCGATTCCGAAATCGAGGAGTTTGAGTTGGAGGCGTCCATTGCGATCGCGGCGATCTCTCCGCCCCCCGGTGGAGCCCAATTCCTGTTCGATAAAGATGTTCGAAGGCTTGATGTCGCGGTGAATAATCCCGTGTTGGTGGGGAACCTCGAGGGCGACCAAGACTTGCTCGACGACCTCCAAGACCGTCGCCAAGTCCAATCGCTGCGGCTGCAAGTCTCCGAGCCGTTGCGACAGCGTTTCCCCTTCGAGTCGCTCCATCACGATGTAGGGTTGCGCGCATTCGGGAGTGTAGGTCGGTTCTCCATCTCCGGCGCGCATGCCCGCCGCATCTCGACTCCTGGTGACGCGACACGCTTGCCCAGCCTCGGCAGTCCCGCAGTCAAATACGCTGACGACGTTGGGATGGGTGTTGGAGCGATTGAGGGACGCCATGACGCGGCCTTCAGCCAAGAAGCGCCCAGCGATTCCAGGATCGGCTGCCCAAGTGGGCGCGAGCGCTTTCAATGCGACGGGCCGCGACATTTGAAGGTCGTAGGCCAAGAAAACGCTTCCCATCCCTCCGCTTCCAAGGCTGGCTTCGATCCGGTAGCGACGCCCGAGGACCGTTCCTAAGGGGATTTCACTGCGCGATTGCACCAACGGCTCTATAGGGCTCACTGCATTTCCTTCCGCCCGGGCGCTCCTGCGCTCCGCCTCCATCGACTTCCTGGGCAGGTTGTTGGATGTACGCGAGAACTCGCTCCAGCCTAGCCTGATTGCCTGTGGTAGCAGAGAAGCCCAGCTTCCCCAAGTTTGTTTCAGCGTTTCCAAGAGCCCGCGCAACCACAGTGCCACCCAAGCTCATCCTCGCTTCGACCTCGCCGGCTCGGAAACGGCTCCTCGCCGCACTCGGCATCCCCTTTGATTGTATTTCTCCGGACATCGAAGAGCAGGTGCCCTCAGGAATGACCGCGCAAGCCGCGACACGAGCGCTGTCGCGGCAAAAAGCAGAGGCCGTTTACACTCGGTATCCAGAGGCATGGATCATCGGGGCAGACCAGCTCGTATCGTTCAATCAGTCGATTCTTCACAAGCCCACCGACCAGGGAGAGGCACGCGCGCAGCTCGCCCAACTCAACGGCGCGACCCACGAAATCACGACGTCGGTCACGCTTTTGCGCCCTGGCAACTTGGATACGAGAACCGACACCGTGCAGCTCGCCATGCGAGCGCTCTCCGATGGCGAAATCGAGGACTACCTTGCAACAGGAGAGTGGCAAGGGTGTGTTGGCTCCTACCGAATCGAGGGGCGTGGGCAGTCCTTGTTTCGCGCCGTCGGAGGCGACGGTACTTCGGTACAAGGATTGCCGATGGCACTCGTCGTCGAAATGATGCGCTGCGCGAATTTTCCATCTTCCGCATCCTGGTAGTTCCGTTGGGTTTCGAGTGACGAAGAGGCGTCCTTGTGGCAAGCATCGCTGCCTATGGCACATCGCTCTTTCTCTCTTCGCTTCGCACAGACTTTTGCCCTGGGGGCTGCCTGTGCGCTTGGTTCCACCGCATCGACAAGCAACGCCGAACCGGCAACCTCTATGGAAAATCCCATTCTTCGCCCGTGGACGGGCCCCTTCGGCGGCGTTCCCGATTTCAGCAAAGTTGCGGTAGAGGACTTCGTTCCCGGTCTCGAAGCCGGAATGGCTTCCCAGCTCGCTGAATTCGACGCGATCGCCAATGACCCGAACCCTCCGACTTTTGACAATACTATTGCGGCGCTGGAGAAGAGCGGGCAGCCGTTGGGTCGCGCGTTTGCGTTCTATGGAATTTGGTCGAGCAATCTTTCGACGCCCGAGTTTCGCAAAGTCGAAGCCCAAATGGCGCCCAAACTTTCGGAGTTCTCAGACAAACTCTACCAAAACACCAAGTTGTTCGAGCGCATCAAGGCCGTCTATGGCGCCCGCGAGTCACTGAACCCTGAACAGCAGCGGCTCGCCTGGTACCTGGAAGACTCGTTCCGGCGAAATGGCGCCGCGCTCAATGCGGTGCAAAAGAAGCAGCTCGCGGCGCTCAATAAGGAATTGGCTAACCTCTATACAAAGTTTAGCCAGCACCTCTTGGGCGACGAAGACGACCTCGCCTTCGTGGTCGAGAAGGAATCCGAACTCGCCGGAATGTCAAAGGGGCAAATCGAAGCTGCGGCGGCCGAAGCGAAGCGTCGGAAAATGCCAGGCAAGTTTGCATTCTCCAATACCCGCTCTGCCATTGAGCCGCTCCTTACTTTTGCCGATAACAGAAATGTTCGCGAGCGCGCTTTCAAGCTTTGGACCAGTCGCGGAGATGGCGCCAACAAGAACAACAACAACGCGACCATCGTTCAGATTCTGAAGCTGCGCCTGCAAAAAGCAAAGCTGTTGGGCTACCCCACCTTTGCCGACTGGCGCATGAGCAACACGATGGCCAAGAAGCCACAGCTGGCGCTCGATTTGCTCATGAAGGTTTGGGCTCCAGGGGTCAAGGCGTTCAAGCGTGATTTGGCAGATGCGCAGGTCGTCGTCATCGCCGAAGGTGGCAAGTTCAAAATCGCCGCTTGGGATTACCGGTATTACGCGGAGAAGGTCCGCAAGCAGAAGTACGACCTCGATTTGAACGAACTCCGCCCTTACCTGGAGCTGACGAAATTCCGCGACGCTATGTTCTGGGAAGCGAACGCGCTCTACGGGATGACGTTCACAAAAGTAGACAACGTTCCGGTATTCCAGTCTGACATGTCGGTCTACGAAGTGAAGCGCAACGGGAAATTCATTGGGCTTTGGTACTTTGACCCTTATGCACGCCCAGGCAAGCGCTCCGGAGCGTGGATGAATTCCTATCGCGACCAACAGCGGCTCATCGGCGACATCCCAACCATCGTTTCCAACAACTCTAACTTCGTGAAGCCAGGTCCCGGCGAACGCTCCACGATTTCCTGGGACGATGCCAAGACGATGTTTCACGAGTTTGGTCACGCCCTTCACGGATTGGCTTCCAACGTCACCTACCCGACGCTCTCGGGAACCAATACCACCCGCGACTTCGTGGAATTCCCCTCGCAATTCAATGAGAATTTCCTGCTGACCCCAGAAGTATTGAAGTTCTTGGTCAACGAAAAGGGCGAGAAGATTCCAGAGGGCCTTCTAAAGCGGCTTCACGCGGCGAGCACCTTTGGCGAAGGCTTTGCGGTCGTCGAAACACTTTCCAGTGCAATCATCGATATGAAGATTCATACGGCAGACCCAAACAAGGTTGCTCCCAAAGCCTTCGAGAAGGCGACGCTGAAACAAATCGGAATGCCTCCAGAGGTAGTGCTGCGACATCGCCTCCCTGGCTTTGCCCACATCTTCTCCGATGAGGGCTATGCCGCCGGCTACTACAGCTACTGTTGGTCGGAGACGCTGGCGGCGGACGCCTACGAGGCCTTCGCAAGCGCCAAGGGCGGTCCCTACGACAAATCGGTTTCGACCAAGTTCTACGATACGATTTTGAGCGTGGGGAACACTGTGGATCCAGCCCAAGCCTACAGAAATTTCCGTGGGAGAGACCCGGACCCAGCGGCACTCCTGCGGCAACGAGGCTTCATCCAATAGATTTGGACATGGTTAGAATAAAGTACGCCACTTTAAGTCCAGAACGTCGTTGATTTAGGCATTTGGTCGTGCGAAAGGGGCGGCGCGACGCTGGAGTTTGCGCCACCACCCTAGAGGCACACCATGACCACAACGGCACTTCGGGACTTCCTGGAGATTCCCTACGAACAGCTCGAAGAGATGAATTTGTCGGTCAAGCAGGCTCGCGTCAACCGCGAGCCTGCCGACAAGCTTCGAGAAGCCCGTCTTCAATACCTGACCGATGAACGGCGAATCAAGGCAGTGACGGTTTGCTTTACCGATTTGGAGGGACGCCTCCAAATGCTCGACTACGACAAGAAATACCTCCTCAAATCCGAGAACAACCTCACTTTCGACGGAAGTTCGGTGCGCGGGTTTTCTGCACAACACGAATCAGACCTGCGCCTTGAGGTCGATTGGAGCGCGTTCTACTGGCTTCCGTCCGATGTCTTTGGCCCTGGGAAGGTCCTCGTGTTCTGCGAGGTCCTTGGCCGCGATGGACAGCATTACCCAGCCGACATGCGCGGGAGGCTGCGCGCCTATTGCAAGTCTACCTTCGAGAAAGATGGCACTGTTTGCAACGCCGCGCCGGAGATTGAAGGATTCTTGTTCAACGGGACCGACGCGGAACGCCGATTCTATCTCACCCGGCAGTTCGAGTACGTCTCTACCGGTGGCTACTACCACTCGCTCCCCGGGGACAGGCTTCGGCAATTCATCGACAGCGCCGCCGAAGTGCAGCGCGCGATGGGCTTTGGCAACGAAAAGGACCACCCGGAAGTAGCTCCCAGCCAGTTCGAAATGAACTTTAGCTACAGCGATATTTTGGTAACCGCTGACCAAGTGCAGCTCTACAAGCTGCTCTGTCGTCAGGTTGCCTCGAATATGGGCATGACTGCGTCTTTTTTACCGAAGCCGGTCATCGGGGTGAACGGCAATGGCATGCACACCAATATGTCGTTCAATCGCAAAGGGAAGAATCTGTTTTGGGATGCGCACGGACAAGACGGTCTTTCCAAGTCGGGTTGGGATTCTATCGACCGTATTCTCAGCAGCGCTGACGACATCTGCCTCGTCCTCAACGCTTCGGTGAACGCCTACCGCCGACTCGACCCCCATTTTGAGGCTCCCAACCAAATCAAGGCGTCGCCCAACAATCGCGGCGCGATGGTGCGGATTCCGACGGGAAACGAAAAGAGTGCGCGCATCGAGGTTCGCAGCGTGGCGCCCGATGCCAATCCGTACATGGCCTTCTACACTCTCATGCGCACAGCGCTGGAGGGTGTGGCGAGCGAAGCGGCGGATGACACCAAGAGGTCGAGGACTCGATTTTTGCCAGACAACATCGGCGACGCCATTCGTCTCTTCAAGGCGTCGAAATGGTCCACGGAGCTTTTTGGGGAGGCCGTGAGCGGAAAGTACGTCGAACTCAAACAGACTTCAGCGGATCGCTGCGCGCGGGCGCTTGGGACGCTCATCAAAGTTCCTGAAATTCAATTTCACCATGAGGTCACCAACCAGTTCCTCTGGAGCCAATTCTAAGAGGCGGCGCGCCGCGCTCGCTTTCGAGGTCTGACGGTGCTTCGCGCACGCCAAGTACCGCCAGCCTTGAAAGCGCCGAAAGGTCCCGCTACATGCGGGTTCGATGGAATTCACGATTAGCGCCGAAGAGCTGAAAAAAGCGTTGCACCGCGCACAGGGAATCGTCGAGCGGAAGGCGCAGATGCCTATTCTCTCGCACGTGCTCCTGGATGCGTCACCAAAAGGTCTCACGGTGACCGCGTTTGACCTCGATACCGGCCTCGTGGGTATCCACCCGGCCGACGTTTCAAGCCCCGGAATGGGAACCGTCTCCGCACGGACGCTCCTGGAAATTGCCAGCTTGGTTCCGGACCAGAGGATTGGCATCAAACGCCTTGCGAACAACCATCTCCAAGTGACCTCGGGGGCGGCGAACTACAAGATTGTCGGCATGGCGCCGGAAGAGTACCCAAAGCTTCCCAAGGAGGCGACCGCGCATCTTGTGAAAATCAGCGCCGCCGTCCTCCTCGACCTCATTCGAAAATCCGCATTTGCGATTTCGACGGACGAGTCGCGCTACACTTTGAACGGTGTATTTTTCGAAGCGCGCGAATCAGGAAAAGTTCGAATGGTCGCGACCGACGGGCACCGACTCGCGCAAGTGGACCGGGTAGTACCAGCGGACTTCAAGCTCGCCAGCGGCGTCATCATCCCACGCAAAGGTTTGCTCGAACTCCGCAGAATTCTCGATGAAGACGCAACGGCGGAATGCGAGTTGGGGTTTGCCGAAAACTCTGCGATTTTTCGCAAGGCCGGACTGTCCCTCGTCATTCGGCTCATCGATGGCCAATTCCCAGACTACCAGCGGGTGATTCCCAAAGAAAGCGAGCGCAAGGTGGTCGTCAACCGCACGAAGTTCGCCGACGCGCTCAAGCGAATCTCCCTCTTGTCCGCAGACAAGTCGAGCGCTGTCCGCCTCGAGCTGTCGGATAATCAAATCAAAGTGTCCGCCAGCAACCCGGACATGGGGGAAGCTTCCGATGAAGTCGACGTTCACTACAAGGGTCCGACGCTCACTGTCGGTTTCAACGCACGGTTCTTTCTCGACGTCATCGGCGTCATTGAAGCCGATGACCTCTCCCTCGAATTGGGGGACGAGCACAGCCCCGCAGTAATCCACCCGGCAGATGACCCGAATTACACCGCGGTCATCATGCCGATGCGGGTCTAAGCGCGCCGTCAGCTGAGCCGAGCGAGCAACTGTTGCCTCCAAAGCTCAAGCGACTTTGGAAGCTTGTCTCCAAACTTGGAGAAGAACTCTCGCTGGCTTTCGAGCTCGCTGCGCCACTCTTCCTCGTCGATATGCGTCGCCTCGTCGATTTTCGCAGGGTCGAGCGACAACCCCGAGAGCTCTATGTGGCCTTGCTTAGGGACCCATCCGATCATCGTTTCGTGGGCGCCCACGCGACCGTTGGCCCTATCGACAATCCACTTGAGTACCCGCATGTTTTCACCAAAGCCGGGCCAGAGGTATTTTCCATCTTTGTCTTTCCGAAACCAATTCACGAGAAAGACCTTGGGCGGAAAGGGAATCGAGCGCTGCATCCGCAACCAATGGGTGAAGTAGTCGCCCATGTTGTAACCGCAGAATGGAAGCATCGCCATCGGGTCTCGGCGCACAACCCCGGTTGCGCCTGCGGCGGCTGCCGTCGTCTCGGAAGCGAGCGTCGCTCCCAAATAAACTCCGTGCGCCCAATTGAAAGACTGCATCACCAGCGGCACGGTGTTCGACCGGCGGCCTCCGAAGATGATCGCTGAAATGGGAACTCCGTTCGCATCATCGACATGCGGCGAAAGCACCGGATTGTTTTTCGATGGGGCCGTGAAACGCGAATTGGGGTGCGCTGCTTTTTCCGTACTTCCCCGCTTCCAGGGATTCCCCTTCCAATCGGTAAGCTCGGCTGGAACCTCTCCATCGAGCCCCTCCCACCACACGTCACCGTCGTTGGTCAGGGCAACGTTGGTGAAGATGGTGTCCTTTTCAATCGACCTCATGGCGTTCAAGTTCGAGGAAGCGTTGGTTCCCGGCGCGACACCGAAGTAGCCATTCTCTGGGTTCATAGCCCAGAGTCGGCCGTCCTCGCCGATGCGTAGCCACGCGATGTCGTCTCCGACGGTCGTAATCTTCCACCCGTTGAAGCGGGCCGGTGGAATCATCATGGCGAAGTTTGTTTTCCCGCAGGCAGAAGGGAATGCAGCGGCCACATAGGATTGGTGTCCGTCGGGGTCTTGCACGCCAAGAATGAGCATATGCTCCGCGAGCCAGCCTTCGTTCTTGGCCAGATAGCTTCCAATGCGAAGTGCTAAGCATTTCTTTCCAAGGAGCGCGTTGCCACCGTAGCCTGAACCAAAGGACCAAACGGCGTTGTCTTTGGGGAAATGGCAAATGTATCGGCGATCGGGATTGACATCGCCAGTGCAGTGCAAGCCTCGGTTGAAGTCATTGCTATCACCGAGCTTCTCTAGGGCTGCTTTGCCCATGCGGGTCATAATGCCCATGTTGAGAACGACGTAGATCGAATCGGTAATTTCGAAGCCAATCTTCGAATAGCGGGAACCGAGCGGACCCATGACGTACGGAACGACGTACATCGTTCGCCCCTTCATCGAACCGCTGAAGAGGCCGGAAAGTTTGGCGTAGGCGTCAGCAGGAGCCATCCAGTTGTTGGTGGGGCCCGCTTCTTCCTTGGTCGGCGTGCAGATGAACGTGACCTGCTCGACGCGAGCGACGTCGTTGGGATTGGACCGATGGAGGTAGGACCCGGGGCGCTTTTTCTGGTTTAGGGGAATCAAGATTCCCTTGGCGACCGCTTCTTTGGTGAGCCGCTCCTTCTCTGCCGGAGAGCCATCGCAAAACACGACCGCGTCCGGGGTGCACAGCGCAGCCATTTCTTCGACCCAACCCAAAACGTTCTTGTTCGTCGTCAGTTCAGTCGTAACGCGTGTCATCGCCAAGCTCCTTGCCAGTCGTTGCTAGAAGATCGATGCCCTCGGAAGACCTCGCAGAGGCGAGCGTACCAATGCTCTGGGCGCAAGTTTTACTGGCTCGCCGCGCCTGCCGCAAGCTTCTTGGCGTCATGGAGCGCATGGCGCACAGTGAGCAGCGCATTGGACCGCTGATAGCTCCCGACCAAGAACGCTGGAACGCTGCCGCCTGGGTCTGAAAAAATCGTGAACGAAAAGTCCGTCCCTCCCGAGGCGTTCGGCCGAATTTGCCACGTGGACTCCAGGCGCACGATTTCGGTAGCACCCGCGGCGCGCACGTAGGGGAGTGCGGGAATTCGACGACCGGTAATGGTGATGGTTCCGTCCGAGCCGGTAGACCGGGTATAGAAGATCGCCGCAACCCGGGGACTCGCAAGCGAGAATTTCATCACCGACCAAACGATGGCTTCCCGAGCCGTGCGCTCGGCGACTTTGCGCCGAATGATGTCCTTGGCCTCTTCGGGAGGGGGCTCGCCATACCAAATAGCGTCTGCAACGACCGCGGGAAGCTCCACGGCGGAGCCATGGACGCGGTATTCATCGAACGAGCTGTCGGAGACGTCTCGGGATTCGAGCGTCAACCCATCGCCTTCGCGCGAGACGGTCACAAAGCCCTCATCGGCGCTCGCCGTCGCGACCAGCGCCAATAATGTCAGGGAAGTCACTGATACCACGTACGCTTTAGTGCCTTTGAAGCGATGGAACGGCTCACGGCGCACCTCGAATTCTGGCAGAAAGAGCAAACGCGCAGCGCTTGTAATGAATGAAAGCGATGGCGCAGAAGTTTAGGTAAGGGTTGGTTCGCCCGCGGAAACGGGGCTGTTCCATTTTCCATTTTTTCTACACTGAGGAGTGCACCTTGAGAAGCTACCGGTCATCGCTGGCTGTCGTTGTTGTCCTTGCTCTCGCCACTACGAGCGCGCGCGCCGATGAGGTCGCCCAATTCGCCGGGACCACCGACACGTACGTGGCAAAACCGGAATGGTCGGTCATCGGACCCCAGACGGTGGCCCCAGGTCGCAACATGCTAAGCTTTGGAATTGGGTGGCCAGGGATCGACTTGAGCTACTACGTCGGCCTGATCCCAGACCTCAACGTCGGCATTCACGCCGGTTTGCGATGGGCATTTCAAGGCAAGGTCGATGAGGTAGGCTTGGGCCTCCAGCCGCAACTCGCGGTCAAGTGGATGGCGTACCATAACGATCGCGTGTGGATTGGCCTCAACGCCGAAATCGGCCCAGGCTTCTATTTCTCCAATCCCACCGGCTATGGACTCTCCATGCCGATAGGACTCGCCGTCGGCGTGGCAATCACCAAGAGAGTGGCAGCGACAGCAACTCTTGATTTTCCCCTCTATTTTTCCTTTGGAGGGCCGCAGTCGATGCCCCAGCCGTTTCGCATCAGCATGCCGATTCTTTTGGGCGGTGGCCTCGAGTATTTCATTTGGAACAATTTCTTGATTTTTGGCCGGGCAAAACTAGGGCCCTCGCTCGACTGGGTGGGCTCAGCTCCCAACGGCTGGACGTCGCGCGTTGGCTTCAGCTGGGAGTTGTCGATGGGAGTGGGATACCGCTTCTAACGGATACTTCCGCCGGAGGAGGACGGAGCACCAGTGGGTTGCCCGTCGGAAGCAAATTTTCCGACGAGAGCGAGCGGCAACTAACTCCAAGGTCCAGATGAGTTGACCCGATTCTCGGGGTTTTTCACGTCGTGCGAACTAGGGATGTCCCGGCTCAACAGTAGTGAACCCTGGGGCAAGCTCGGTTTCTCGTAGGGGTATCTACGCCTTGGCAGGTCGATCTAGTAACGATCTATTTTACACTTCAGGTGAAACTTTGTAATATCGCTGGCGTAGTGAAAAATGCCCGCGGACGATGGCCGGATGTTATTTCGCGGCGTACATCCCCGACGCAATGGAGAATTCTATGCGCATAAGGCGTGTTCCACTTTCGATGCTTCCCCTCCTGGGATTGCTGGTTTTCGCAGCCTGAAACAATCCCCTCCCAGGAAATCTGGACGCCGGCACCCTATCAGACGCCGGCACTCTATCGGACGCCGGCACTCCATCAGACGCCGGCACTCTATCGGACGCCGGCACTTTTTCCTGCGCCGGGGGCACCTGTCCTACCGACTGCAGTGTCGCGCAGACGTGTAACCCGCAGTTCCAAGTATGTTTGAGTGGTCGGCAGTGCGTCGAAAAAAGGTGTTTGGACAAGAACTGCGGAGCTGGCACGATTTGCGCCGCTGGGACTTGCGTCAGCACGTCATGCACCGTCGGTGCCTGTCCTGCGGGTTGGGCGTGCGTGGGGGACGTTTGCAAGGACGTCAATTGCGGCTTTGCCGGCGTAACTTGCCCCCCTGGGCTCATTTGCAACGCTGGTTTCTGCGCGACCTGCGGAAAGAACAGCGACTGCGCTGACGGACAAATATGCCTTTCCAAGAGGAACTCAGCCACCGGTGCCGTCACTTCCGCGTGCAGTCTCCCCTTGCCGCTTGGCGGCAGTTGTACCCAGACATCGGAATGCCAGTCTGGCTTGCAATGTAGTGCTCGCAATGTGTGTACCCAGCCCGCTGGCTCTGCATGCTCGAATAACGGAGCATGCCCGTTTGGCAACTGCGTGAAGGGTACCTGCGGAAAAGCGGCGCCAATTGCCGGCAGCGCTTGCGATGTTGGAGATGAGGCGGACGACTGTCCGGCTAACTACTCCTGCGGGGTGCTAAGCGGTGTTTCATCCACGGAGACTGTATGCTTGGCTCCGATTGGCACTTCTTGCCGCACCTCATCGGTCTGCTATTCCGGTGTCTGCAGCGCGAGTGTCTGCGCGGCCTGCGTTGTGGGCAGCAGTTGCGTCCCGCCCAACCCATGCCTTCGAGGGACTCAGTCCTGCTCAGGAGGAGCCCAATGCACGGCCTCTGCTGCGTTTGCGCCAGACTTTGAAACTACTTGCAGTACTGCCACGATTCCAAACGGCGTTTGCAGTCAAGGGGTTTGTGACACTGCCGCCTGGACATACAACATCTCTGGGAGTGTCAATAATGTCAATTTGCTAAACATTCTTCAACAGCCCGGCGAATTTGGCAGTACGTTCAACACGCCAGTCTTCGCAACTGTCAATATTAGCGCTGCGGGAATCGTGGGAAGTACGGATCCCAAAATCCCGGCCTTCACGACGGGTCAGCTCCCAGTGGGCAGCAGGGTTGTTATCAACAACCTCGGCCAGATTTCCGGAGCGGGAGGTACGGGCGGCAAGGGTGGTCTGGGGAATGATGGAAGAGCGGGCGAGCCAGGAGGTGTCGGTGGCATTGCGCTGCAGCTGCTTGTCGCCACCACAGTAGACAACCAGGGTGCTATCAATGGCGGCGGTGGTGGTGGTGCTGGCGGTCCTTCAGCTTGGGGAAGGCTCACTTGTTCTAGCACTCAAAGCCGCAGTTTTTCTGGCGCTGGGGGTGGTGGTGGCCAAGGTGTCGTGCCAGGGAAAGGTGGAGCCGCTGGGGATGTTCCTGATCACAACAGCGGAATGGTTGGAAGTGATGCAACCGTTGCTGGTCCTGGCGCAGGTGGGTCGGGTAGTTCCGATTATGCGGGGACGTCATGCGGTGGGAGTTGCTGGGTGACTTTTACCACCGCAGCCGGCGGAACCGGTGGTGCATTCGGCATGCCCGGTGCCAACACAGATGCGTCGGACGGTTACAGGTGTGGCACCGTCCCGACCATAACCCTTGGCGGAGCTGCTAACGGCGGAGCGGCTGGCGCCGCTGTCCTTAACGGCGTCAACGCAGGAACGGCCAACATACCTATCACTTGGAAAAACGTCGGAACGGTCAGGGGAACTCGCCCACAATAGTAGACGCGATCAGAACGACGCGCAGACTGCGAAAACATGACGGGGCCAGGGGCGACGATGTCGTCGCCCCTGGCTTTCTTCTGCGAACCTCGCTGTGCCATTCTGGCGCAAGCATTCTCGGGCGCAATTGGATCCGCGTTCCGCTCTGCTCGTCCGACTTAAATCCCATCGAGGCGGGCTGGCTCCCGAAACCGGTAGGTCCAAGCGTAGTGTGCCGTGCGAGCAAATATGCGGCGTAGTTAGTGGCGCGCTTCTTTGCAAATTCACTCGCACAATCGCTCCCGCCGAACGCAATGGATCGGGGTATCGCTTGACTTTATGGCAAGGGAAGGCGACACGGCGCCCGGTCGAGCAGTACCCAAACCTTTAGGAGGTCTAAGCCTGTGAAAATAGCGATCCGGAAGCTTGTTTCAATCAGTGCCTCGGGAGCCCTTGCATTGGCCAGCGCGACTGCGCTCGCCAACGGACCCACGGGGGCAGCCACCCTTAGCTTCACAGCAACGGGGCAATCCACCGTGGCAAAGGCCAGGGACCTCTTGAAGAAGGGTCAAACCCTTTACTCCTCAGGGAACTACTCGGATGCACTCGGGGCGTTTCAAGCAGCCTACCAAGCCAAGCCAGACAACAGCACGCTGTTCAACATCGCTCAATCGCATTTGAAGTTGGGCGAATACGATTCAGCCATCAAATACTACGAGCAGTACATTGGCGGCGCCAAGGCTGGAAGCGCTGCTGCAGTCCAAGGCAAGGCGGCGCTCGCTGAAGCGAAGGCGAGCAAGTCTGCTTCCATGGAAGCAGCAGAGAAAATGGCTGCAGAGAAGGCCGCAGCCGCAGAGGACGCTAAGCGCGCCGAAGCCGAAAAGATGGCTGCAATGGCCGCAGAAGCAAAAGCGTCCGCCAAAGCCAAGGCAGCCCCGGTCGTGGTCAATGACGGCGGCTGGTTTGGAAACCTGGCCTCGTACCCACACAAACAACCCTGGAGTGCCTTAGGCTACCAAAACAACGTGGACGGGCACCACTCGCTCGCCGCAGAGGCCGGCTGGCCAGGACTTTTCCTGACCTACCTCTACGGAGTGACTAACGACTTCAGCATCGGCGCCAAGGTCGGCGTCAACTGGGGCCCGGACTACATTCCGGTTCCTATACCGACCATTGTTGGCTTTCGCGTAGGAGTGGATGCGCAGCTCGCGCTTCGTTACCACATTATTACTTCAGGCCGCGTCTCCTTTGGCATCATGTTTGACCCTGGAGTCTTGATTGGGTTTCCGGGCGGCACCCTCGGCCTCGGCACCACTGACATCAGTCTCACGACGGTTACTCTTCTCTTGCCAGTCAATTTCCGCATCGGAATTGCGCTCACCAAGCGATTCTCCCTGTTGACGGGCCTCGACATTCCAATCAACCTCCGGCTGCTGACCAGTGGTTATCCAGCCCTGCTTACCTCGAGGGCGAACGACGTCGAGGCGAACATCCCGTTGCTCGTGGACCTCGGCGCTGAGCTCCGGGTCATCGACCACATGACGGTGTTCCTCCGCGTTGGAATCGGCCCTACTGTGACCGTTTCTCCGACCTACGATGCCCGCGGTGTCCGCGATGGAACTACCGCTGGAATCGGCGGGGTAGGCTTCAACGGCACCGTCGGCGCGATGTACCACTTCTAAACTGCTGCAATCAGCGAGCCCGCATGGACGTCGCGATTATCCGCCACGCTCACGCTGAAGAAGGGCCCGTTGATGACACCAGGGCGCTTACCCCCAAAGGGGTCAAGCGCATCCAAGAGGTCGCCCGCGCGCTCGCGCGGGCGAACCTCCGCTTCGAGCGGATTCTTCACTCCCCAAAACTGCGGGCTGTGCAGACCGCAGAACACCTCGCATTCCTTTCGAACGACAAGCTCGAAGTTGCCCCGCTGTTGGCCTCGCCTCCCAGCTCTGCCCTCTTCAAGGCACTCACTGGCGATTCGATTGCTCTGGTAGGTCATAATCCCTACGTGGTCACGCTCACCGCGCTCCTGGTGACGGGCCGGTCCGAGATGCGCGGTTTCGAATTTGGAAGGGCCTCGGTAGCCCTCCTCCGCGGAGAGCCTGTTCCTGGTGGAATGCGCCTCTCCTTCTTCGCCCCCTCCAAGCTCCTCGCCAAATTGGCTTAAAAAGCCCGCCCTCGCTGAAGCTCCCTGCCTCAAGCCCTTTCGTCGTTTTGGCAGTCGAATTGCAGGCCCCTGGTGGCGGCTGGCAATTTGGAGGCAGGAGGGATGGTTGGAGACACGTTGTGCATCGGCGCAATCATCGCGCTCTTTGCTGCGCCCGATTCGGGATTTGCAAATCCTCCCGAGCGCGAAGCTGCGGCGGCCCCTCGGCGCGACGAACGATCGGCTCGCGAATTGTATCGCGTGGGCCAAGCGGCGTTTGATGCCGGGAGGTTCCGCGAGGCGCTTCGCATCTTTCACGACGCTTACCGAGCGCTACCCGCCAACGGATTCCACTTTAATATCGCGCAATGCCACAGGCGCCTCGGCGAATTCGAAGCGGCCCTCGCTGCCTTTCACCGCTTCCTCGCCGGAGAGCACGCGGGCACATCAGCAGCAAAACTTGCACGCCGGGCGATTTCAGAGACCAAGCGCGAGCAAGTGCTCCAGGAAGCGACTTCTGCCATTGCAACAACGCCCATCGTCGATACGCCGAAGACGGAAGCGCGAAGTGAAGGCGGTTGGCTCGGAGGTCTCGCCTCTAATTCAAAGAGAGACCCTTGGTCAGGGCTCGGCTCCCAGACCAATGCAGAGGGGCGTCACGCACTGGTTCTCGATGTGGCATGGCCAAGAACTTCGATTGCCTATCTCTACGGTGTCACGCCCAGATTAACCGTCGGCGCCAAGGTCGGATTCGCGTGGGAACCTGGCACCGTTTCTGGTGCACAAGACATGGCTAGTATTGCGATGACCCTGCAAGCTTCGCTTCGCCTTCAATTCCTTGCGCGCGGTCGGTTGACGCTCACTGTGCTCTGTGAACCAGGGATGTCTCTGCATTTCGCGGAGCACCCTGCCTTCATGCTTTTTCTCCCCGCCGAAATCCAACTCGGTGTTGCGCTCACTCCGCGGCTCAGCATTGCAACCGGCTTACGCGTTCTCACATGGGTGCCATTGGGCGCGGTCAATCCCATAGCAGCCGTTTCGCTCCTGGGAGCCATTGGAATCGAGTTGCAGGTTCACGCTGCGTTCGTCGTGTTCGTCCGAGGCGAAATCGGGCAGGGATTTCGCGTCAGGGCGTCTGAAACACTGCTCGCTCCGGCGTTTGGTGGAGGCGGCGGGCTGCTGGTCCATTTCTGACGACTCTTGGGCACGCAACGAGCTTCTCACGGATGACGGAACTGGATGTTGCCTTTGAGGTTGGTCCGCTTCCAGGAAGAGTCGGAGTGAGCATCCCAAGCCTCATCTTTGCTTCGCGTCATCGAGGAGATGACCGTTTGGCTCAAGTTTGGGTTGGGGCCTGCAATTTTCACGGGTCCAAGCGGCGCTAGCCGTAAGCCTCGGCGGAAACTTTGCACCGGCATCACGTACCACTTCTGGCCACGCGCATTCCGTGCGATTGTCCCTCGTCTCAAGAGTCGATGGTGGTTGCACGCATGGCGACAGGGTCAACTCGAGTGAAGGTTTTCGAAACCACGGCTCGCAGAGCGGTCGTCCTTCTGGTTCTCGCGCTCGCGGTGCCGGCGCGGGCTCAAGACGCTGTGGAAAGTCCCATTGCGCGGGGCGCTGATTCGCAGGATTGGTCAGGGCTTGCGAGTAAGAACCTTCCTCCCAGCCGAATCGGAATCTACGGCAACTTAAACTGGGCTGGTTTGTTCGGAGGCGTGCTCTACGGCGTCACCAACCGCTTCAGCGTTGGGGGCAGCCTCGGCATCGATTGGGGCGGCCTCTACTTTGGCTCCGGTTCCAACGGAATCTCCAGCACCATCGGCATCAATCTGCAGGCGGACTTGCGCTACCAGCTCTATCGCGGAAGCTTCGTTTCCGTAGGAATGGCCCTTTCCCCGGGGGTCCGGATCGGCTGGCGCAACCAAGATACCGAACCAACGCTTCTCCTGCCCCTCTCGATGCGCGTCGGATTTGCAGTGAGCAACAGCGTCACCATCGTCACCGGAATAGACCTTCCCGTTCAAGTCTACTTTCCAACCGATGAGGGGCAGATTGTAACGATTCCGGTCTTCGGGACGGTTGGCGTCGAATACCGGCGTGGCGGGAACTTTGCGATGTCCCTCGTGGTAGGACTAGGCCCGGTCTTTACCTTCGACGGCGTCAACCCCGCAGAGGCGAGTTTTGGCTGGACGATCTGGCCGGGTGTCCTCTTCACCTTCTAGACATTGCCCGACGCATACGTCGCTACAGTTCCAACCACTCGAACCATACGGGGTAGTTGGCCTTGTACCAATGCAACGCATCTTGAAGAATCTTTTGATTCTTCTTGGGTATCACTTTGTCGTCGATGCGGTCGAAGTGGACGAAAATTCGCTCTCCTTCGTAATCGAGCGCTTGCGAAATCAATGTCTGCAACTCGTTCCGAATCCGACCTGAATCTGAAATTTTCACAGCGCGGGAGCTGAAGTCGGCGCCGTTGAAAAACCGCACCATCAAAGGACTGAACACGGAGCGCGTTGCTTGGACGCCATCCTTCAGACGCAAAGTGAAGGTGATCTTGCTGCTCGCATTCTGAGTGTAGAGCCGGGTTGTCACGCGGTAGCGATCGTCAGCGAGCTTCTCGACACCGGGGCTGCCCGTGTAGGGGTCGTCGCAGAGGTAGCCCAATGCGGCGAGCATCTTCCACTGCTTCTCGGGAAAGAAGTCGGAAGCCGTCACCGAACGACGACGGGTTGGAATGTTTGAAACCTCCGCCGCTGCAATCGAAGCTTGAAAATGCTCGACGAGTTCGGCGCGATCTCCAAACCCCGCGAGAAGCTTTTCATTGTACGGGGAGCTTGGGCCGTTGCGCATCAGGGCATATTCGGCGTCGTAAGGGAGCGTGAAGCGCGAAGACAGCACGGACATCGTGGAGTCGACGTCAAGCGCCTCTGACAAACTCGCTGCTTGCATGGCTTCTGCGGTAGCAGCGTAGCCATCGCACAAGAAGACGTGGATGGAGCCAGAAGCGTCTTTCCAGCTCTTCACGAGGAATATCGGGGCATAGGTCCCCGAATCGTTGAAGGTGGCTATCCCGGTTGGTGCGACCCAACCGTCCTCAACCAGATGTACCCCGACCCTGCGCCACTCTTCCCAGAGCTTGGAGAGGCGCATGGCCCGGCTCTTCCCGCCCAACGTCCAAA
Organism: Myxococcaceae bacterium; assembly: GCA_041739845.1. Lineage (GTDB taxonomy): Bacteria > Myxococcota > Myxococcia > Myxococcales > Myxococcaceae > JBGSMZ01. The sequence goes on along the minus strand of JBGSMZ010000110.1, from coordinate 3,350 downwards.
CGTGAACGTTCGCAGGAACAATTCCTGGGTAGGTTTGGCGAATCACTTCGAAAAGCTGGGCCCGCGGCGTCGCCCAATCGAGGACCACGGAGCGCCGCTCCGCTTCACGAACGACATCTCGGGGTACCGTCAACGAACCAAAATAGGCTTCGTAGGGGCGGGTCACCGCAAGCGGTGAATCGAAGAGGTGAAAGATGCTCATCGGGCCGGTGGCATGCCCCTCGGCGAAGCGCGACGTGTTCTCAAGCGTATCGACAGCCGCGCCCCAGACGGTAATGCGCCGCTCGCGCAACGCTCGATAGAAATCCTCGAACTTTGGTTTGGGGTCATTCAGCAAACGGCGCACTTGCGCATCGACAAACCGTGCGACTTCGGGTCGCGCGTACACGCGTCCAAAGCCGAGCAACGGATTGGCTCCCATTTCAGGAGTCTCCCCTGCCTTGGGCATCAATCCTTCGCCAAGGCTCACCATGATTGCGTGGTTTTCTGGAAGGGACCGGGTCAGGTGCCACAGGCCTTCGCTCATGATGTAGGAGCTGATTGCGTCAGCGGCCTTCTTGACTTGGTTGTAGGTCTGCTTGTCGGTGGACTTTCCCTCACCGAATTGGCCGAAAAGACGCGTCCCCAACGCCGTTGCAGCGGAGGTGAGCGCCAAACATCGAGCAATTCCTCGCGGGGTAAACGCATGGTCCGATACCGCATCGACTTGGTTGCGTTCTACCTCCACGCCCTCTAGCCAAAGGTGAAAGCGTAGGAGGACGGGACGAACGTCGAAAGCCCACTGGGCGACAAGATTGCGATTATCTTGCGAAGGCAATGGCAGAAATCTCCTTCCTCGGTGGCTCCTAAACTACCACGCGCCGGACTTCGAGTGGCCCACAACAGGACGTGCATTGTCGTGTTCGCCACGGTCGCCGCTGCCTTGCGTCGGCGAATAGGAAATGCCGAGCAGGAGTTCGAGCAGTGCCTTCTGTACATGGAGGCGATTCTCAGCTTCATCCCAAGCGCCACTTTGAGGGCCATCCAACACCTCGGCGGTCACTTCTTCGCCGCGGTGTGCCGGCAGGCAGTGAAGAAACACGGCGTCGGAGGCAGCGCGAGCCAGGAGCTTCGCATTGACTTGATACGGAGCGAGCGCAGCGCGACGGGATGCCGCCTGGTCCTCCTGTCCCATCGAGGTCCATACGTCGGTAATGACCACATTTGCTCCGCGAACAGCTTCCTCGGGAGCATCGGTAAGGAGAACCTCGGCCTCCTGCAGGAGCTTTGCCGGAGGGTGGTATCCGGGAGGCGAACCCAAGCGCAATGCGAATCCGAGGTGTTGGGCAGCTTCGACGAAGCTCAGTCCCATGTTGCTGCCGGTATCGCCGAGGAAAGCCATGGTGGCGCCGGCAATCTTCCCCAAACGCTGTTTCACCGTGAGCAAGTCGGCTAGCACTTGCACCGGATGCCCCCCCTCTGAGAGTCCATTGATGACCGGCGCTTCGCAGGCTTGCGCAAACGTGTGAAGTCGGGATTCGGCGTGCGTCCGGAAAACGGCGACATCTGCAAAGCGACCGATGACGCGCGCCGTGTCTGAGAGCGGCTCCCCCCGAGAAAGTTGGGAGTTCGTGGACGAAAGCTGAATCGCCGTACCCCCGAGTTGCCCCATGGCGGCGTGAAAGGACAACAGGGTGCGCGTGGAGTGCTTTTCGAACAGGGTCACCAATGTTCGACCTTGGAGCGTCTTCTCCACCTGCTTGAGAGCCCTCGCACCCTTGTGCGCTTCGGCGCGCGCGAACAATGCCTCAAGTTCGAGAGGACTGGCATCTGCGATGCGAAGGAAGTCGCGCTTGGCCATGGTCATAGGTCCTTGAGGGAAGCAAAGAGCTGCGCAACCGTCGGCGTCTTCGATGCACTCTCGGCGAGTGCGTTGGCTTCATCAACCATTGTATTGAGGCTTGCATCTACGGACGACCAAGATGTCCCTCCAGGGCTTCGTTTGCGCGACACCGCCCCCTCTGGGGTGAGCACGCGCAAGGAATCCGCGTCGAAGGCTGCATCCACGGTCGCGGCAAAATCCGGCGTCGCATCCGCAAGTCCCACATGGGATTCCTGACACTTCCGCACCAAAGCCCCCACGGCCTTATACGCTTGGCGAAAGGGGATGCCCCTCTTGACGAGCGCCTCCGCGAGGTCAGTTGCCTGGGTAAATCCGGACGCGAGCGCCCTTTCGGTATGCGCCTTGTCGAAGGTCACGCGAGGGAGTGCGAGGCGAAGCATGGCAAGCGCTGCCGGCCAGCTCTTGGTTGCGCAGAGCAGTGGCCCGCGGTCCTCCTGGAGGTCCCGATTGTAGCCAGAGGGGAGTCCCTTGAGCGTTACCAGAAGCGAAGTGAGACCACCGATCGCTGCGCCGCTTTTTCCACGGATGAGCTCGAAGAGGTCGGGATTCTTCTTCTGCGGCATCATCGAGCTGCCCATGCTGATGTCACCGGAGAGCGTGACAAAGCCAAATTCGCTCGTCGCGTAGTCGATGACATCGGTTGCTAGGTGGCTCGCGTGCACCGCAAATTTTGCGCCGGCAAAACAAAAATCGAGCGCAAAGTCCCGGTCCCCAACGGTATCCATGCCGTTGGCCGTCATTTGGGGGAATCCCAACAATGTCGCCGCGTAAGCGCGATCCGTTGGCAAGGAGGTACCGCTGACGGCACCAACGCCCAATGGGGAGGCGGTGCACTGCGAGAGGACAAAGCGCAGCGTCTGCGCGTCACGAAGGAATGCGGCCGCGTGGGAGGCGAGCCAATAGGCGACGGAGACCGGCTGGGCCTGTTGGCGGTGTGTGTAGGCGGGCAGCAGCACGTCGCGCTCGGCGCGCGCGCGAGATGCAAGCTCCAGTACCCAGGCAGCCACCGGACCAATGAGCTGCGAGGCGGCGTCGCGCACGTGCAAACGCAAATCCGTTGCCACTTGGTCGTTTCGGGAACGCGCCGAGTGCAACAGTCCGGAGACGTCTCCAATCCGTCGTTGCAGTTCTGCTTCCACCGCCATGTGAACGTCTTCTTCACCGGGGAGCAGCAGCGTTCCCGCTTCAGCGGCTTTCCACAGCTCGACCAACCCATTGCGAATGACAAGGCCCTGGTCCTCGGGAATTATTCGCGTTTTCCGAAGCATCGCCAGGTGCGCCAAGGAACCAACGAGGTCTTCACGCAACAGCGCGCGATCGCTCTCGAGCGACGAGGTGTAGCGCAACACTTCGGGCAATAGCGCCAGTCCCCCAGCGGCCTCGGTACGTGCGATGCTCACGGCATTCCCTTTCTCCAAGCTGCGACGAGCGCCTGCCGCACATCCCGCGGCCGCGTGCGCCGTCGCGG
>JBGSMZ010000095.1:0-32632 GCA_041739845.1 Myxococcaceae bacterium | reverse complement strand
ACTGATCGCGCGATTCTTGGTTTCGAAGCGAAGCACCGCATTCATGGAGCGGCTAGGGAGGAGACATCCGCGGCCGACCTCGCTGATAGCACTTGGAACCATGTGGTCATACACGTAGTCGACGATCTCCTTGTCCTGACGAGCTTCAATATTCTTCACGACATGGGCGACGATAAAGTAACCCGCCACCACCAGTCCTAGGCCTGCGACAGCGGCGATGGCGAGCCAAAGCTTGCGCCCGGGGAGGGCCCTACTCGGTGGTGTTTCCGCTGGGGTCATAAGAGCCTGTGTCCGTGAGCGGGGGCACTATACCGGAACGCCGTACAACTCGCTGCGCTCCTCGCGATCCGCTTGGCCATCGGCGACTGGCGGGACGAGATGTATTGGCGTGCCATGGAACGAGTGGTCTTCGTCGGGAAAGGCTCCCGCGCGAACGTCGGAGAAAAACGCTTCCCCAGCTTCGCGGATCATCGAATACGCATCTGCGTACTTCTTCACGAATTTCGGCTTGAAGCTAGGGTTCATTCCGAGGAGGTCGTAGCATACGAGAATCTGACCATCGCAGTCCTTCCCGGCCCCGATTCCAATGGTGGGGATCGAGAGGCGTCGGGAAATGCTGCGGGCAAGTTCTTGAGGGATCGCTTCGAGTACAATCGCATAGCAACCCGCTTCTTCGAGCGCGATAGCATCTTGGAGCACGCGTTTTGCGGCGTCTTCGCCGCGGCCTTGGACGAGGAAGCCGCCGAGCGCGTGAACGGATTGCGGCGTCAAGCCCACATGGCCCATCACCGGAATCGATGCGCGAACGAGCCGAGAGACGACCTCGATGAACGCAACTCCCCCTTCGAGCTTCACGCTGCCGACACCACCTTCGGCGATTAGGCGACCGGCATTGCGAACCGCTTCGGTCGTGGAATTCTGGTAACTCATAAAGGGCATGTCACCGACGACGTGCGCGCGCCGGGCGCCTCGCGTCACGGCCTGACAATGGTAGATCATTTGGTCCATCGTCACCGGGAGCGTCGACGTGTGCCCTTGCACCACCATTCCCAACGAGTCGCCTACCAAGATCGCGTCGGTTCCAGCCTCGTCGAAAATCTTGGCGAAAGTGGCGTCGTAGGCGGTGACCATGCAGATCTTCTCGCCGGCCATCTTCAGCTTCTTCAATGTCTGGATGGTGACCTGATCCTTCATGGTTCACCTCCTCTTCTATGGGTTGTACGGCTATCAACGCGCTTCGCGACATCCGGATCTGGTTGCACCGCCACGATGGTCGACGCGTTCGTTCGGACGGGCCTGAATATAGCAAACTTTCTCGTACCGATGGGCCATGGAAACAAATTTGTTTCATCCGACGGACTGCCGGCACCGGAGGGAGATCCAACTTCCCGTTGATCCAGGCTAAAGCGTTTGCTAACGGCGGCACGGTTGGGCGCCCCGAATGAGAATGATCGCTTGGCAGGAGTCAGCAAGGGCATCCGCGCGGCGATGCCGTGGCTGGACGTTGGATGGAGACTCATTGGATCTGCGGTTTCGGGTGTGGCGCTGGGATATGTGACCGATAGAATGATCGGCAGCTTCCCTTGGGGAACTGTCATTGGAGCACTCGTAGGCATTGTGTTGGGCTTTTACGCATTCTTCATTTCCGTCGAGAGATTGACGCGAAAGGAAAAGTAGCGCCGTGGAAACGCCTGTGAAGAGCTTGGTATCAAGCCTAAGCCTGGATGGGCTGATCGGCGCTTTGCTACTTGCGGCGACTTTTGCGCTTCCGCCACCCGCCCAGCTCGCATCCAGCGCACGTCTTGGGATTTGCGTCGCGTTCCTTGTGGGCATCGCTGCACTCGTGATGAAAGGGCGGCCCTCGATGCATGCACAAAAAGCTTTGGCGCCGGTGCTCCGTGCGCAGGTCGCAAGTTTGTTGATGCGGGTGGTCGCACTTGGACTAGGAACCATCGCTTGCGTGCGCATTGGCGTGTCACCGAACGGCTACATCTTTGGATTCCTCGCGATGTACATCGTCCAGCAATTCGTTGAAGTTCGGTACCAACTCGCACTGCATGCGAAGCAGAAAGGGCTGACTCCATGAGACGGCTGCTTGTGGTCGCCGTTGCACTGTTTGCCTGGGGAACGGCGCGGGCCGACGAACCGCCTGCTGACCTCCCGCCGGTAGACAATGGAGTCCACGACTACGATGCCACGGAGGGTGCGTCCCACGGGGGCCACGCCCGTCCAGATCCGGCCACGTTTGTCCTCGAGCACGTCTCCGATGCGGAAATCTTTGAGATCGACCTCCCTTGGGGAGGGGAATTCAAATTCGACGTGGCGAAGCCATTCTCATTCTTGGTGTTCGAGCGCACTCCCGGTGCTTGCTCTGCTCCAATCTCTTCTTCGATGCGCAACTTTCCGAGCCTCGAGCGGTTCCTGGGGGGCTGCTGGGATTTTCGGCCGACGAAAGCGGTGATGATGATTTGGATCGCTTCCCTGATCCTGTTGCTGGTCATTCAACTCGCCAAGCGCCGCGACGCACTCGGAGTGCCTCGCGGAATCCTCACCAATTGTGTCGAGGTCCTCTACGTCTTTATTCGGGACGATGTCGCGGGAAGTTCGATGCGCCAATCGGACGCCCGCAAGTACACTCCGTTCCTCGCATCCCTCTTCTTCTTCATCCTCTTCGTCAATTGGCTGGGCCTCGTTCCGGGAATGTTCAGCGGTACGGGTGTGCTTGCGGTCACCGGAGGTTTGGCGATCATCACTTTTTTCCTCACCCAAGCTGCGGGGATTCGCACGGCGGGGATCGGCGGCTACCTCAAGCATCTGACCGGCGGCGTCCCCGCGTTCTTGTGGATCCTCATGATTCCGGTGGAAATCGTGGGCCTATTCACAAAGCCCTTGGCACTCTTGGTCCGGCTCTACGCCAACATGCTCGGCGGCCACGTAAGCCTCTTCTTCACCTTGGCGTTGATTTTCATGATTCACCCCGGGGTCGCTTTGCTGAGCGTGCCGATGGTCGGGACGATTTACGTGCTGGAGATTTTCGTAGGAATCCTCCAGGCGTACATCTTCACGCTCCTTACAGCGATGTACATCGCTCTGGCGCTCGATATGGGCCACCACGACAAAGATGAGGAAGCTGCGCTTCGCGCGCCTCCTCACGGCGAGGAGCTCGTGAGCTTCGCCGCAACCCACTCTGGCACCGAGGTGAGGGCCTGATCGCAAAACCCTTGCGTTTTCAATGACCCGAGGCGAGTTCGCTTCGGAGGTATCCCAGCGGGAAAAAACGCCCCTCCGCTTTCAAGTGGGCCTGAAGGATAACTGAGGTTGCACCTATGAATGCAGTTGCACTCGCGTGGCTGGCCGCAGGATTCGGAGCGAGCCTTACCGTTTTTGGAGCAGGGATGGGAATCGGTCGACTTGCGGCCTCGGCGATGGAAGGCATTGCTCGCCAGCCATCGGCAGTTGGTGACATTCGAGGTTCGATGCTCGTCGCAGCGGCGCTCATCGAAGGCGTGGCGTTCCTTTCCCTCGTCGTCTGCCTCCTCCTCGCCCTCAAGACCTAGGCCTTCGCCTCTTTGGTCGCGCCGCGCATACGGCGCGACCGTTCGGAGTCACTCGTGACAACACCTCTCGTCGTCGCTTCGATGTTTACTGACATCCGGCCAGGGCTCCTGGTGTGGACGTGGGTGACGTTCTTGCTCGTCGCCTACCTGCTGAAGCGCTTTGCATGGGTGCCCCTGGCAAAGGCCATCTCTGATCGCGAGGACCGCATTACGAGCGCTATGGAGGCTGCGAGGAGGGAGCGCGAATCCGCCGAAAAGCTCGTGGCTGAGCAGGCAGCGCTCGTCGCCCAGACCCGCCAAGAAGCAAGCGACCAAGTCCGGGAAATTCGTGGTCAAATGGAGCGCTTCCGGGAGGACTTGATGGCAAAAGCCAAGGGCGAATCCGAGGCGATGAAGGCCGACGCGCGCAAAGCCATTTATGAAGAACGGGAGCGCGCAGTGGCCGATGTCAGGACCGAAGCGGTGGCGCTTTCCATTCAAATTGCTGAAAAACTCTTGGGCGCAAATCTCGACGACGCCAAACAACGGCAGCTCGCGCAAGGCTTCGTTTCCGAGTTGGGGAATGCCACCACTGGAAAAGACCATCCACCGAGCGCATAGCTACGCGCACTACACAGAGTAACGACTCGAGGAAATCACCATGCAAATCCGCGCCGACGAAGTCAGCCGCATTCTCCGCCAGGAGATTCAGGACTTTGGAAAACACCTTACGGTTTCCGAGATTGGTTCGGTCCTGTCGGTAGGCGACGGGATCGCCCGCGTCTACGGATTAGACAAGGCGGAATCCGGAGAACTGGTGACGTTTAGTTCCGGGCCGCGCGGCCTCGTCCTCAATCTCGAAGAGGACAATGCGGGAGTCGCGATCATGGGCGATTGGGACGTTGTCCGCGAAGGCGATACCGTCACGCGCACCGGAGAAATCGCCCAGGTACCCGTAGGCAAGGCTCTTTTGGGGCGGGTGGTGGACGCGCTAGGAAATCCCATTGATGGGAAAGGCCCCATCCACGCGACTGAATCACGCCGCGTCGAGCTGAAGGCTCCGGGCATCGTCAAGCGGCGAAGTGTGTATGAGCCAATGCAAACGGGCTTAAAGGCGCTCGACGCGCTGGTTCCCATTGGTCGTGGCCAACGTGAATTGATCATCGGCGACCGTCAGACTGGCAAGACCGCAGTAGCCCTCGACGCGATTATCAACCAGCGCGGACAAGATGTGTACTGCATCTATGTCGCGATTGGACAAAAGCAGTCGACGGTCGCGCAAGTCGTCGACAAGCTCACCAAGCACGGGGCCATGACCTACACAACAGTCGTCGCGGCCACTGCCGCAGACGCCGCGCCGATGCAATTCTTTGCCCCCTACTCAGGGTGCTCGATGGGCGAGTATTTCCGCGACAATGGAATGCATGCGCTCATCGTATACGACGACCTTTCCAAACAAGCCGTCGCCTACCGGCAGCTTTCGCTTTTGCTTCGGCGGCCACCTGGGCGCGAGGCTTATCCGGGAGATGTATTCTACATTCATTCACGCCTTCTCGAACGCGCCGCCAAACTTTCCGATGCGGAGGGCGGCGGCTCGCTGACCGCACTTCCGGTGATCGAGACCCAAGCGGGCGACGTCGCCGCGTACATTCCGACCAACGTGATTTCCATTACCGACGGTCAGATATTTCTCGAGAAGGACCTCTTTTTCGCCGGTGTTCGTCCGGCCATCAATGTCGGCATATCGGTCTCGCGCGTAGGCTCTGCCGCGCAGATCAAGGCGATGAAGCACATTGCGGGTACCTTGAAGCTCGACCTCGCGCAGTACCGCGAACTCGCTGCATTTGCGCAGTTTGGCAGCGACCTGGACAAGGCGACGCAGGAGACGCTGGCGCGCGGCGCCCGGCTCACTGAGTTGCTCAAACAAGGACAATACGAGCCACTCCCGGTGGCCCGGCAGGTGATGCAGATTTATGCGGCGACCAACCGCGAGGACGCCCAAAAGCGCGGCTGGCTGCGCGACGTTCCGGTGGTCGATATCCAGCGCTGGGCCAAAGAGTTCTTGGACTTTTGCGACGCCCGCTTTCCAAACCTTGAGAAGTCGATAGCGAGCAAGGGAGAGTTGACTGCGGAGATTCGCTCCCAGCTCAACCAGGCCATTACCGAGTTCAACCCCTCCTTCGCGAAGACGGCTAGCGCGAACTCCTAACAACACTCGCCCTGGGCTTTGGTAGGTTCTCTCCCAAGTGAGCGGCACGACCTCCATTCAGGGAATTGGGGCCAGTCCAGGGATCGCCCTTGGCACGGCCTGTGTCATCGACGCGCGGCGCGTTCGCACCCCGAAAGTCAAGCTAGCCGCTCACCATATCGAACCAGAGGTCATGCGGTTCAATACCGCGATTGCACTCTCCGATAGCCAGCTTGAGGACTTGAAGACCAGGGTGGTTGGAGTTGGACGCGAGGGTGCGGAGCACGCGCTCATCCTTGAAGCGCACCGCCTCATTCTCCACGACCCGATGTTCGTGAACGAAGTGATTCGCCTCATTCGCGAACGCTCCTGCAACGCCGAATGGGCGGTTCGACAAGTCTCTCGGTTGATCAGCGCGCGATTCCGCTCGCTCAGCGACGCCTACTTTCGAGAGCGCCGAAGCGACGTGGAGTTCGTCAGCGATCGCGTGCTGCGAAATCTCTTGGGCGAAGTCGTCGATAGAGATCTCGAACTTCCAGCTGGAGCCATCGTCGTCGCGCACGACATCAGCCCAGCCGACGCTGCGTTGTTGATGCAAACGACGGAGGTTGCGGCATTCGTGTGCGGCCTCGGTGGCGAGACGAGCCACACCGCAATCATTGCGCGCTCCCGCGCCATTCCCGCCATCGTGGGTGCGGGACGGGCCATCGAGGCCATACGCAACGGGGACTTCATCGGCGTTGATGCGACGCGGGGCTTGGTGCTACTTCATCCTTCGGAGGCGCAGCAAGAGGAGCTTCGCGCGGGGATGCGCGCGCTGGTTCTCAAAGAAGAGCAAGCGCTCAAATCGGTTGATTTGGCGGCGGTCACCAGAGACGGAGTTCGGATTGCTCTCTTTGGGAATATCGAATTCCCCGAAGAAATTGCCGACCTGTTGGCGCATGGCGGCGAAGGGGTCGGCTTGTACCGATCCGAGTTTCTTTTCTTAAACCGAAGCGAGCCCCCAAGCGAAGAAGATCAATTCGGCGCCTACCGGCAAATCCTGATCGCAATGGGGGAGCGCCAGGTGACGATTCGCACCCTCGATCTGGGGGGCGACAAGATTCCTGGGAAGAAACCAAAGCGCGAACCCAACCCCGCTTTGGGATTGCGGGCTATTCGCTATTGTCTCAAGAATCGCGAGGTCTTTCGCGTCCAGCTTCGGGCGCTCTTGCGCGCATCGGTTCACGGAAACTTGCGCGTGATGTTTCCGCTCGTCTCCAGCATCTCAGAGCTTCGCGAGGCGCGCGCCGAGCTTGAAGCTTGTCGCACCCAATTGAGCCACCAAGGCGTCCCTGTCGGCAAACGCTTCCCGATCGGGATCATGATGGAAACCCCCTCGGCGGCCTGGACCGCCGACCGGCTCGCGCAAGAAGCGGACTTCTTCAGCATTGGGACTAACGATCTCATTCAATACTCTATGGCCATCGACAGGCAGAACCGAGACGTGGCCTACCTCTACCGCCCGCTTCACCTGTCGATCCTTCGGTCTCTTGAGAGCATTGTGCGATCGGCCAAAGCCGCTGGCATTCCCGTCGCCATGTGCGGTGAAATGGCTGGGGATCAGCGGCTGACGATTGTGTTGCTTGCTTTGGGTATCGAGGAACTCTCGATGTCAGCCGGACAAATTCCAGTCGTCAAGCAAGTCATCCGCCGCGTCTCGAAGGCCGACGCTGTCGAAGTTCTCGCCAAGGCGATGGCATTTTCAAGTGCCGAGGAAATCGAGCGATTCCTTCGCGTCGAACTGACCCAGCGGTTTGGGGAAAACTCTCCCATGGGCTAGCTAGCGCTTTTCTTCAAAGACGCCCCGCTTCATTTGGTCCCGTTCGATGGCACGGAAGAGCGCGCCGAAGTTTCCCTCGCCAAAGTTGAAGTGATTCTTGCGTTGAATGATTTCAATGAAAATCGGCCCCACCAGATTCTTGGTGAAAATTTGGAGCAAGTAGCCGTCCTCGTCGCCGTCGATGAGCACATTGCGGCGCTCGATTTCCTTGTGGTCTTCGGTGACGTTGGGGACGCGCGCAAACACGTCCCGGTAGTAGCCTTGATCCATGTCGAGCGTTTCGATCTTCGATCCTTCGAGCTTGGCCAAGGAGGCCAAAATATCTGCGGTGAGGAACGCGAGGTGTTGGATGCCCGGGCCCTTGTACGCTTCGAGGTATTCGTTGATCTGGGACTTCTTTTCGTCAGCTTCGTTGATGGGAATGCAGAAGCGGCCACACGGCGAGCGCAGCGCATAGGAAGTCAGACCGGTCTTGGCCCCACGAATATCGAAATACCGAATCTCCTCAAAACCAAACACCTCTTTGTAGAAAGATGCCCACTTGTTCATCGTTCCCTTCTCGACGTTGTTGGTGAGGTGATCGATGGCAATGAAGCCCTTGCCGGGGACGACTTCGGGCTTTGCGAGCATCGCAAAACCCATGCGCTCGTAGAGCCCTTGGGAATCCGAGCCCTCGATAAAATAAATCAGACTGTCGCCGATCCCGTAAATTGCCGGAACTGTCGCATCGCCCATGGAGAGATCTCCTGCGGCCCGGCTCCGCGCTCCGCGAGCCAGCGCGGCCGCATGCGCAGCCTTCGCGTTCTCGACCCGCCAACCCATCGAGCAAATGCTAGGACCATGAATGGCACCAAAGCTCGCTGCAAAGCTCTGCGGCGCACAATTGACGAGGAAGGTGATGTCACCCTGTCGATAGAGGTCAATCGGCTTGGTCGAATGTCGCGCCAGCTTCGAAAAGCCAAATCCCTTGAAGAGCGCATCGAGGACGGTCTCGTCGGGAGCCACGAATTCGATGAATTCGATTCCCCTGAGGCCGCAGGGATTGGCTTGCGACACGGGGAATTGCGCCGGCATTTTTGTGGTGACTTGGAGCTGCATAGTGGTCCTCTCGCTTAGCGTCGTTGCCAGGTTTTCCAGTAGTCTTCGATTTCCGTCGGTCCCGCCGCCGCGAGTTGCTTCAAGGGTCGTCGCGTATCGAGCATCACGGCGATTTCTTCCGTGCGGGTGGCGCTTCGCGAAGCATCGAAGGCTGCTGCGAGGGGGCCGTGGTGAATTCCTTGGGGATGCAGCGTCACCATCCCAGGCCCAAATCCTGGGCGACTGAAGAAGCTCCCGGCGTGGTAGAAAATCACCTCATCAAAGTCGATGTTGGAATGGTAAAAGGGGACTTTGACGGCGCTGGGGTCGCCGGTCTCCAAAGGCCGCGGCAGAAAACTGCAGACCACCGCGTTGTTGACGACGAAGGTCGTGTGCGCTGACGGAGGCAGGTGGTAGCGATCGCTGGTGATCGGGCGAATGTCCTTGGTGGAAAGTCGAAGCGGCGCCAAGGTTCCCTTCCAGCCAACGACGTCGTGCGGATTGAAGGGGTAGAAGACCCGCGTCACCTCGCCCAAGCGGCGAATGCGAACTTCGTACGATCCATCCGGGGACGGCTTTAAGGTACTTGGTTCAAGCGCAGGAACCTGCACAACCGCGGGGTCGAAGAGCGCGTGCTGCCCGAGCATCCCCTTTTCGGGGAACCTCACCTCGCTCGCCGCTTCAATAACCAAAAACCGAGACACGGCGCTTGGCACCATCCGATAGGTGACGCCTCTGGGAGCCACCAAGTAATCTCCAGCCTCATAGGGCAGCAGCCCAAATTCGGTTTCAAAGCGTCCGGCGCCTTCGTGAACAAAGAGGATTTCGTCGAAATCCGCGTTCCGAAATAAGTAGGGCATCGGGGCGACAATTCTCGCCAGAGACATTCGAACGTCGTCGTTGCCGAGCACCTCGCAACGCCCAGCCAGCCAATCATCGGCGGCGAATTCTAATCGGTTGAGGTCAAATGCCCGCGGCTTGTGCGGACCCTCTATCCGCGTCCAGCCCACCGGAGGATGCAGCCGATAGAGGTGCGCGTAGGAACCAAAGAAGCCGCTCCTCGCGTACTCTTCCTCGATTGTCCCCTCTGGCAACCCCACATGCGCTTGCTTGGCGATTCGCCCTCGAATCCAGGGAACGTTCATGAACGCAGATTACGGCAAATACGCTACGTTGAGAGAGTCACAAAAGTTTGAAGAAGACTGTTAAATTGATTTACATAGTTTGGGTGCACCTCACCCTAGAGCAGGCGCGAACCCTGGCGGTCTTCGCGCGCGAGGGTTCCCTCGCGGCCGCAGCCCGTGCCCTCCACCGCACCCACAGCGCGGTTCTCTACGGGTTGCGACAGCTCGAAGAACAGTGCGGACTTTCACTGCTGGATCGCAGTGGCTACCGGACTGTCCTCACCGAACGGGGCATCGAAGTCCTCAAGTGTTGCGATGATTTGCTGGAGGCGGAAGCAAATCTGATTTTTCGCTGTGAAATACTCCGGCAAGGATGGGAGCCGGTGCTTTCCGTTGTCTTTGACGCGGTCTACCCCCTTGCCCCCGTGCTGGAGGTCGTTCGCATGGTGAGTCGCACCAGCGCACCAACCCGGGTGCGCCTCCAGGCCGCTGCGCTCGCGCAAGTCGAAGAGCGCTTCGTTGCGGACAAGGCCTCTTTGATGATTTCTATTCTTCCAACCGCCTTGACCGGCGTGACGGTGCTCCCTTTGAGGCCCATCGAAGTGCACCTGGTCGCACACCGTGACCACGCCTTGGCGGGAAGGAAGCGCCTTGTGCGCGACGACTTGAATGCCTTTGCGCTGCTGACGGTGCAAGGGAGCGATCCGCGCTTGCGACTTCCGGCAGAGCGCGATGTGCAATCTGCGGTAGCGCTCTCCGACTTTCACGCAAAGAAGGCCGCCATCCTCGCGGGCATTGGCTACGGTTGGCTACCCGATTGGCTCACTGAGGAAGAGCGCGCTCGCGGCGAACTTCAGGTCGTCGATTTAGAAGAAGGCAACGTCCACGCTTTCCATCCCCATCTCGTTCATCGAGAGCCACTCGGACCGGCTGGACGCATGGCCGTCGCCCACTTTGCCGGGGGACCCTAGGAATTGGAGTCGGAGCTTACGTGGTGAAGTGCCCACATCGTTTGGGCGATACGGCCAAACAATGAACCGCCATCGCTCCCAAACATTTCGATTTCGACGCGGTCTCCATCTTTCAAATAGGGCGTCTTGGCTTCCCCCGATGCAATGGTCTCGATCATCCGGCGCTCGGCGAGGCAGGAAATTCCATGCGCCGGGTCTTCATTCGATACGGTTCCGGACCCCAGGATTGTCCCCGCGGTAAAGGCGCGCGTTCGGCAGATGTACTCGATGAGTTGAAAGAAGGAGAAATGCATTTCGCTTCCAGCGTCTGGGTCGCCGACGAGCTCGTCATTGAGCCAGGTTTTCAAGCGCAGGTGCACCCGGCCATCGGACCAGGAATCCCCCAATTCGTCTGGCGTGGCGACGACGGGCCCAAGCGCAGTGGCTGGCTTGCTCTGAAAAAATCCAAATCCTTTGGCGAGTTCCCCTGGAATCAACCGGCGGAGACTGACGTCATTGGCGATGGCAATCAATCGCACGTACTTGTGCGCGTCGGTTGCTTTGACGAATCGCGGGGTATCGCCCAAGACAACACACACTTCGGCTTCGAAATCGGGCCCCCAATCTTCGTCGGCGGAAATCGGCGCAGTTGGCGGTAACATTTCAGAGCCGCCGCCTTGGTAAATGAGCGGATTGGTCTCTAAGTCTTTGGGAGGCTCCGCGTTGCGCGCGCGGCGCACCAGGCGGACATGATTCAAAAATGCCGAGGCATCGACCCAATCGTAGACCCGCGACAGCGGGGCGGCGAGCTTCGTAGCGTCGTAGGGAATCGATGCCAGGTTCCCTGCCTCCAGCAAGGCCGCGTGCGCACGAAGGCCAACCTCGACGCGCTCCCAATCATCGAGCGCCGCTTGCAGCGTCGGCGCAATGGAGGCGGCGCTCGCCATGCGGGTGAGCGCGCGATTTACAACGACCAGCGCGCCATCCCGGGAACCGTTGGAGAGACTCGCAAGTTTCACGCGTGCTTTCCGGCCACCAAGCTCAAGCTCGGCGGCCCTTCCTGTTGAGCGGATTCGGTGGGGATGTCGACGACGGTGGGGTATTTTCCACTGAAGCAGGCAGAGCAGTAGGACTCCGCACGGTCCCCCTCGACCGCGTCATGAAGCCCCTCTAAGGAGAGGTAGGCGAGCGTATCTGCGGAAACAAACCGACGCACCTCTTCGACTCCGTAGGAGGAGGCGATGAGTTCCTTGCGACGCGGCGTGTCGATTCCATAGAAGCACGGCCAGGCCGTGGGTGGACTCGAAATCCGCAGGTGCACTTCCTTGGCACCTGCGTCGCGGACCATTTTGACAATCTTTCGCGAAGTCGTACCTCGGACAATCGAATCATCGATGACGACCACCCGCTTCCCACGCAACACAGATTCCAAGGGAGCGAGCTTGAGCTTGACGCCAAAGTTTCGAATGGATTGCTGCGGTTCGATGAATGTGCGCCCGATGTAGTGGCTGCGGATAAATCCCACATCGTAGGGAATCTTCGAAAACTCCGCGAACCCCATGGCAGCGGCGACCCCTGAATCTGGAACCGCGACAACGGCGTCGGCGTCAACGCCGGACTCCTGGGCGAGTCGACGGCCAAGCTCTTTGCGAACTTGAAACACGTCTTGTCCAAACAAATTGGTGTCTGGTCGCGCAAAGTAGATGTGCTCGAAGATGCAGCGCTTCGGTCTTCGGCGCGCAAACGGGAAGGAGGAGCGCAGGCCCGCATCGTCGATGACGACCATTTCACCAGGCTCAATCTCTCGAAGGTACTCGGCTTCAATCAAATGGAGTGCGGTGGTTTCCGATGCGACGACATGGGAGCCACCAAGGCGTCCGAGCACGAGCGGTCGAAAGCCGCGCGGGTCACGAACGGCCACGAGCTTGCGCTCGGTGAGCAGGAGCATCGAATAAGCTCCTTCGAGCATCGACAGCGCTTCTTCAATTCTTCCTTCGAGCGTCGGGTGCCGTGAGCGCGCGATCAAGTGCACCGCCGCTTCGCTGTCAGAGTCGCTTTGGAAAATCGCTCCCTGTGCGTCGAGATCGCGCTTGACCGCTGCGAAGTTCACGATGTTGCCATTGTGGGCGACGCCGAGTTGACCGCTGCCCATGCTGACATGCAGGGGTTGGGCATTGCGCAAGCCGGAGCCGCCGGTCGTCGAATAGCGAACGTGCCCAATCGCGTTCCGACCTGGAAGTTCTGCAAGGATTGGTTCGGTAAAGATGTCTGCGACCAACCCCATCGCCCGATGGGACCTTAATGTGGTTCCGTCAGAAGCAACGATGCCCGCCGATTCTTGGCCGCGGTGCTGAAGGGCATGCAACCCCAAATAGGTAAGGTGCGCCGCCTCGTCCTGCCCATAGATTCCAAATACTCCGCACATTGGCATCGACCTCTTCGCGTGAGGGTTCTTACGCCCTTTCTGCGCGACGCTCAATGCCCCTTCCGGATGCCATCGTGAACCTTCGCAGCGCTAGCCGATCGCTGGGATTATCTCGGCTTCCGCAATCGCCCTCCAGTGCCCTCGTGGCAAGTCTCCCAAAGGAAGGGCGCCGATGCGAATGCGGCAAAGCGCTTCAACGTGACCGCCGACTGCGGCGAACATTCGCCGCACCTGGTGGTACTTGCCCTCGCGGAGCGTGATTTGTACTTCTCGCGGTCCAACGACGATGGCGCCGGCGGGGACTGTAGCGCTGCGCTCCCCATCGAGGAGAACACCGTGGCGAAGGCGCTCCAACATTTCTTCCGTCGGCGATGCATCGAGCGTCGCCTGATAGCTCTTTTCGACCTTGGCGCTCGGTGTAGTCAGCCGATGAATCAATTTCCCATCGTCGGTGACGACCAGCAGACCGGAAGTGTCCCGATCGAGGCGGCCTGCACTCGCCACCTTAGGGTGGCGTTTGCGCCATAAGGGCGGCAGCAAATCAAAGATCGTTTGCCCCTCAGCTCCCGCGCGGGTGCAGGCGACGCCCAGTGGTTTGTGAAGGGCAACTACCAGCCCGAATGGGAAGTCCAGGGGCGCATCGTCGAGGAGAACCGCCCGCGGGTCCACGCGCATTGAGGCATCGGTGGCGAGGAAGCCTTCGATACGAACGCGGCCACGCTTGCAGAGCTGCGCGACTTCGCGACGCGAGCCATACCCCAGGCCGCTCAAGAGCGCATCGAGGCGACGCCGCGGAGAATCGCGCAAGTTGAATCGCGCCTGCCTATTCGACCCCGGCTAGCGTTTCTATCGCCAGCGAGGGTTGGGAATCGATCTGGACCCGCACCGACCCCAAGTGAAGGATAATCCTCCCTGGAAATCCCGTGTCTTCGGTGACTTTTCGGACCGGACCGATGTCGATATCAGCGCGCGTCACGCCTTTCGCATCGGAGAGCACCGCCATGAAGCGTTGTTGGGCCGCCTCGATGTTGACTTTGAGCGTGGATCCATCGGCAGCATTGACCGCAAAGCGAACGAGCCCTCCGCTGCCCTCGACAGTGCTCGCTCCAAGTACGCGCGCCAGCCTTCGAATGCTGTCATCCATGGTTTCTCCTCGTCGCCGCTCACGGCCTGAAAATTTCTCGCCTGCGTCGCACAAAAGGGGGCCTCGCGCCAGACGAAAACTCTTCCCTTTGAGGGGCAAATGCAAAGCCTCGACGAGGCCGCATTGCGGGACCGCTGGGCTTCGCTCGCCGCGGTTCCACGCGTATCTCTATGCCGAATTCAAAGGGAGCAACGGTGGGGGCAGCGAATCACCTGGCCGCTCCCATCGCTGTCTCTTGCGCAGCGCCTACTTGCAGCAAGCGATGCCAGCAACACCAGCGCAATCAGCTGCGGCGGTGCTGCAGGTTTTGGATTGGGAAGTGCAATTAACGCTGTCTAGCCAAGTGTTGGTGGCGGAACAGACTTGAATCACGGTGCCGCTGCAGCGAAAAGAAGCGACGGTGCAGTTATCCGAGCCACAGGACTGACTGACAAAAGCGAGACACATAGCCATTGCGCTCATGAATATTTTCATAGGTTTTCCCCTCGTTTTGCTCGCCACATTTCGTCGCGAGCGAAGTAGTGCTTGAAAGAGACCCCTCGCTGAACTTCTTCGCCAACCGAAGCACTGTCCTTTCTCAATTGCAACCAAGAAAACCGTGCCCCTTCGGTCGCTGCCCGAAGCTTTCTTTGTTCCATGTCAAAGTGCGCGGGTTCTCCATCTCGCATTGACATGTGTTTGGACGCAGGACTAGACCCATGTTCAAAAGGGGAGGACATTGAACATGGTCGATATCCGAAGTGGTGCGGTAGTCGCGGCGGCGGTAGCGTTGTTGGGTTGTGCCCACGCCAACGACCCTGTCGCCAATTTTAACAAGGCCGCGCTTACCCGAGCTTCTCAGGAACTCAATTGTCCCGCCGAGAAGCTCACTGTCGTCAAGTACAGCGGGTACAATAGGGCAGCTGCAGTATTTAGCTTTGGAATGACACCCGGGACCGGCGCGGCCGTGGGCGTGTCGGGTTGCGGCAGACGCGCCACCTACACCAATGACTCCACAGGCTACGGCTGGAATATGCAGGGAATTGTTCAGACAATAACGCCGTAGCTGCGAACCCTCGAAGGTGCATCGTCCCTTCAGCGTTTGAATCGCAATCTCGAAGCTCGGCCCCCAAATGCAGAGGTGACTTGGGGTCTGATGCCGTCCCGTGGTACGGATTCGCCAATGGCGCCGCTCCTCAACAGCCTCCGCTCACCCAAGAGCCTTCAAAGCGTCTGGGCGAAAGTGCGCAACCTTCCTGGCGGTGGGCGCATCATGGGCGAGGCGCTCGGAGTGATGGCTCCGTATACGGGTACGATTCACGCCGAGATTGTTTCCGTAGAGCCTGGGCGCGCTCAAGCCAGGATGAAAGACGCCCGGCGCGTCCGCAACCATTTGGGCTCCATTCACGCCATGGCGCTGGCCAATCTGGGAGAGCTCGCGACCGGCCTGGCGATCAACTTCGGGCTGCCGCCTGATGCGCGAGGCATTTTGACCAAATTCCAAATCGAATATCTGGTGAAAGCGCGGGGAGCGATCGTCGCGACTGCGACCTGCCCCGTTCCTGAGACCAACGAAAAGGTCTCCTACGAGGTCCGGGCGGACTTGGCCGACGAAAGTGGCAATGTCGTTGCGAAGGTCGCCGCGACTTGGCTGATTGGACCGGTGAAGAAGTAGTTCCTAGGCCCGTCCCCTTGCCCTACTTGGCGTTCTGCCGGTAGTTCTTCCCGCCATTATTGAACCAGATTTCGGCAGTCTCTCGTGTTCCGGAAGCGTCCTGGGTGGCTCGACAGGCAACCCCAACCCGGACTGCAAACTCCACCTCCGTGTCTGGAGATACTCCCGGGAGAAAGCAAGCTCCGTCCACGATGGGACAAGGCACATCCGTGCTTTGAAGAATATGAACCCGCTGCCAACCATCGGTCGTCCAATGGACGACTATCCATGGGATGGTGAGGGTCGTAAACCCTTTATCCAGCCATCCGCGTTGGAGCGCGAGTTCTTGGATTTCGGGCATCGCCGGGTGCAGGGGAAAGTGAATCGATGCCAAGGGGGCAACGCGTCGACTCGTCGGGTGAATAATCCCGCTGTCACAGGATTCGATGTACGACCTTTGATCAATAGTGGCTGGAGGAAGATACGGGCGCTGTTGATCGTTAGGATGCTTGGCAGCCATAAGGCGAACTCCTTTCTCCTTCAAGGTGCGCACCCAATGAACAATAGCAAGAAGCGCGGTTCCATGCGCGTGTCGAATTCAGGCATGGGACCCCTCCGAGGCTTCCAACCCTTTGATTTGATTCTCCCTATGCGGCGTTGCCTCGTGTCGGTCTTTGACGTTTGCCACAGCCTGGGGTTTGCACATCAGTGAATCGATTGAATTCACCCGCACTGTATTTGCTGCATGGCCACAAAGGCGTAGCGCCAGCTCCCAGGAGCGAGAGCGACACGGACCTCGCCGCCTCGTTCCTGCGCGGCGACCGCGAGGCCTTTGCGACGCTCGCGCGTCGACACCAGCTGCTCTTGTATCGAACGCTTCGCCGCTTCACGCAAAACAACGATGATGCACGCGACCTCACGCAGCGGGTATTTCAGCGGGCACTCGAGGCCGCTCCGCGAAGCTTTCCTCGACTTGTATCCACTGGACAGGAAAACGCTGTTCGCGCCTGGTTCCTCCGAATCGCCATCAATCTCGCAAAAAATCATGTGCGGGACGCATCCCGATGGAGGACCACGGACCTCGAACGCGTGAGTCCGATTCTCGCAAGCGTCGAGCGCCTCCAGCGCGATTTAGAAGCCGCCCAGATGCGCTCGACGGTTCGCCGAGCCATTGGCGATCTAACTCCCCGTCAACGCGAAGTGTTTTTGCTCCGCGTCGACGGCGAGCTCCCCTTTGCCGAAATAGGGGCGTCGCTTGGAATGAGCGAGAGCAATGCCAAAGCACAATTCCACCACGCGGTAAAACGACTCAAAGAGGCCGTTCACAAAATTGCAGCCAATGAGGGCCGCCATGCATTGTGAAGCTATCGTTGATTTGGCCACGTCGCTCCCCATGCGTGACGTTTCGGCAGAACTAGAAACCCATTTGCGCCAATGCGTCGCGTGCGCGGAGACCATTGCATTGCTTCGCGCCGCTGCGCTTCCACCCGTTTCTGCGGAGGAAACTTCATCGCTTCGAACGGCGACGGAGAAAACGCTCGAGGAAATCCTCCCGCCGCGGCGCTCCAACGCAGGACACCAACGGTTTGGCGGCTATGCGCTTGCGGCGAGCCTGGGAGCAGTGGTCGCGTCTGGACTGTGGGCAAAGAACTCGCTGCGACCACCGGCCTCATCGTCGTTGTCACAGGTCACTTGCTCGGCGGCGGCGAGCGTTGACCTTTTTGATCCCACCGGGTTGTACGAAGTGCCGTGGCTACCGCGCACGGATTCCGATGACCTCTAAAGGAGTCTATATGAAGAAGATGACAACCCTAGCCGTTGCGATTTTTTGCAGTCCCCTCGCCGTCTGGGCGCAACAGGGGCCTCCACCCAATCGGCCGAATGCGATGCCTGACCGAATGCATACGAAAGCAGACCTGGAGGAGATGCGCGCCAAACGCCATACGCGCATGGTGATTGCAATTACTGAATCCCTTGGCCTGAACGAGACCCAAGCGCTCACGCTTTCGGCAACGCTCAAATCGCTCGATGCAAAGCAAACACCCATTTACGAGGCGATGGGTGAGGCCGCGGAAGGTTTGCGAGCGGCTGCACGCGGCGACGCAGGAGCCATCGCCAAGGTCGATGCCAACGTCAAAGCGCTCTTCGACGCGCGTACACAGCTTGCAAGTGCTCAGGCAGAGGGATTCAACGTTGTTGCAAAAAAATACAACTCCCAGCAACGCGCGAAGCTCATTTTGCTCTTTGGAAAGATGCACCACCTGGAAGGAGCTGGAGGGGGACGCGACGGGCGGCCTATGGGAGACGACAGGCGCATGGGCGACGACAGGCGCATGGGAGACGACAGGCGCATGGGAAGGGAAGACACCTGCCCGTGCTTGCGCGATGGCATGGATGCCAAGCCTCCAGAACCTCGCCCCAAACCATAAGACACGGACGCCTGAAACATCTATGGTAAGGGTCCACTTTCACTGTGGACCCTCGCCATTGGATCGCTGGATTCCGTGACCTTCATGAACGCGAGCGCAAGAAATCTCTGAGCGAGAAGGACAAGGAGCACTACCTCCAACTCAAGAGCGAGCTTGCGACTTCCTTGATGCGGTCGCGAGGGCACCGGGCGCCCGCTGGGGAGCCAGCGCGGAAGCACTTTCTCGTCGCACAGATGTTTCCCGTGGAGCTCGACGAAACAATCTCTGGACTCACCCGGGAAATCTCGCTCTCGCGCTTCACCACGGTTGTCCAAGGGGCCCTTCAGGCGAACCAAGAAGTACGGTTTACGATTCGCGTTTCACGGCAAGCGGACCCCATCACCGGAATTGCCAAGGTCACCGCAGTCGAGAAGCTCCCCGACGATACGGTGCGCGCCCGCCTGCAAATCCTCTCGATGTCGCAGGATTGCTCCGACCGCCTCGAATCGGCGCTATTCGACGCAGTGCTGGCGCGCTTTGAATGAAGCGCGGCCCTGGCTCTCGCGCCTCGATGAAAAGAAAGGGCTCTAGGCGACGAGCGCTTTAGTGATTTGGCGCGCCAAGGCCCGATGTTCAGCGCTCTCCAGCGTGGAGATTCCGTCTTCTGGGCCACGCACAAACTTGAAACCAAAGCGCGCAATTCTCCGCTCTGCATCTTCGATGCGCGTTCGAAGCACAGCGCTCTTTTCCGCGCCGTGGACGAGTGCCTCGAGCGCCAAACCTCGGGCTTCGGGGAGTTTGCAAACCAGAAAGAGGTCGACTCCCGCAGCCAGCCCCTCCACGGCAGCGGCCTCTACGCCAAAGTGGTCGCTGATGGCCTTCATTTCGAGGTCGTCGCTGACGATGAGCCCAGCGAAGCCAAGTTGGCCTCGAAGCAACTGCTGAAGAATGGCAGAGCTCATCGTCGCTGGAAATCGTGGGTCGAGTTCGGGAAATGTGATGTGCGCCGTCATCACCGAGGCAAGCTCCGCGCGCGCATAGGCGGCAAAGGGCAACAGCTCCAGGCTCTCCAATCGCTCGCGCGCGTGCAGCAGCGTGGGCAAGGTCGTGTGTGAATCGAGAGCTGTGTCCCCATGCCCTGGGAAGTGCTTGGCACAGGAAGCGACTCCCGCGGCCTCAATCCCTTGCGCCAAGGCAGTGCCCAATTCGGCGACGACTGCGGCGCTCCCGTGAAGACTCCGCGCACCGATGATTGGATTGTTCGGATTGGTATCGACGTCCAGCACCGGCGCAAAGTCGAGGTCGAAGCCGGTCGCGCGGCACTCGCGTCCCAGCAGTTCACCTACTGCATGGGCGAGTGCGATGTCGCCGCATGCGCCAACGGCCCGCATCGCCGGAAGCGGTGTAAATGGGTCTCCCGTGAGCCGCGCTACCCGGCCTCCTTCTTGATCGACCGCGGCGATGAACGGCCGGGAGGCGTGCTGCTTCAACGAACGCACAAGGGTAGCGACTTGCGACGCGGAATCGACGTTGCGTCCAAACAGAATGGCTCCTCCGAGTCCCTCATCGATTGCACGAAGAAACTCCGCAGGAGCTGACGTACCGGGGAAGCCGCCGATGAGCAGGCCCGCGCATCGCCGTGAGAGCGTGCTCATTCTCGTCGCAGGGCCATCACTCGATGGTCACCAGCACGAACTTGTTGTTCAGGTCTCGGTCGATGAGCGTCACTGTCTTCTCGGAGCCGATTACTCCCCGCAGGACATTGAGGCGGTTGTGCTCCACCAAAGCCCACTTGCGCCCAGGGAGCGCCGCGTATTGGGCCATTTCCAGGTTGGTATTGCCTTCGCGAATCTGCTTCACCGTATTGCGAGAATAGAAGGTCTCCCCGCGCCAATTCATGAGAAACGCCGCGATCGGCTCTCCCGGACGGCGATCGGAGAAATAGCGCCAAAACTGTTCCCGCTGCGTCCAGTGGTGAGAGAGATCGACCCACAGACTCCAGTTGAACCAGAATGCAAAGGCGAGCGTCCCAGCCATCCAAGTTGAAAACACTCCCACTTTGGAGCGCAGCGCCGCAAAAGCCACCGCCAAGGTCCCCATCAGCACCATTCCATTGGCGAGAATGCGTTCGACCCCAAAGTGCTCAATCACTTCCTTTTGCGGAAATGGGCGGTCGTAGTTGTAGACGAACAAGTCCGTAAAGACCTTGGGGTGTTCGGCGATGTCCTTTCCGACGAGGATGAAAAACGGCAGCCCGATGACGAGTTCCATCGCGTGCGCGGACAAGCCCTCTTCCCACAGCCGATCGACAAAGATTCCCATCGCAATCGCAAGCGGAGGGAGCATGGGAAACACGTAGTGATGAAACTTGGTCGCTGAAAGTCCGATGAGCGTGAAGGTCAGCGCAAGCCATAGGCTCGCAAAGAGCGTCACCCGATCCGTCGTCGTCGCGCCGCTTCCGAGCTTGGTCTTGGCGAAGGTGACGACGGCGCCGGGGAGCAAGACCACCCAGGGAAATGCAGCGTAGCCACCTTGAAGAATGAAATAGGTAAAATCTCCGCCTGGAGTCGTGGTGTGCACGCCGGAAGCGAGGCGCGCAAAGTGGTCGTAGATGATGAACCGAAACCAGAAGAGCTTCGACTCATCGTCGACTCTCCAGAACGTGAACATCTCGTAGTACCAAGGCAGCGCCAACACCAAGAAGAGCAGGATGCCCACTCCGAGCCGCATTTCGTAGGCAAGACCAAACAATCCAGGCGGCGGTTCGGTGAGCAGCTTTTCGCGACGCCGGAGGCCAATGGTCGTCGTTACCCAGAAAGCGAGCGAGCCCCACATGATGCCAAGCCATGTCGCTGCGCTCATAAGGGAGCGCCCATCGACGACGGGGACCGCCATGAACATGGTTCCCCGCGCGGTACCGATGGAAGAAGCGATGACCCCGACGATGACGCCCACAATGATTCCCGGCGTCATCGCGGGAAGCAGGTGCTGTCGAATCCAGGCCCAGTGCGCCACCAGCGAGGGGCGCGTCCAACGCACGACGACAAACGCGGCGTACAAAATCATCACCACCATCGGAATGCCAAACCCAAGCAAGCCCTTCGCGAGGGTTGCAAGCGCAAAGAACGCATAGGCCGCCAACCACCATTGCGTTCGGAACCGCGTTGCACGGTGGAGGAGTGCAACCATGGTGCAAGACATGCCGCTGATGAGGCTCGCCATGAATGGCGTGTCCGTGACCGCTTGGCGCGAGAGGAGGAAAAAGAGCGGCATGGTCAAGAGGATCAGGCCGGTGGCTAACCCAGCGCGCGCACTGACGAGCGTTGACATCGCGTAGGTCAAGAGCGCCAATGCAAGAATCGCAAAGAGCGCAAACGGAAGTCGAAATCCCCATTCGGTGAAGGGCGGAAGCGCACCATTGGCCCCGGTGAGCGTTCCAAATTTCCATGGAACCGAAACCGCGAGGGAGGCTCCCCACACCATCACCAGCATCGCGCCGAAGGCGAAGAGAACAACGCCCCAAAACTCTTTGGTGGAGGACCGTTGGCCTATTCTTCCCATGTACAGAGCCAATCCCGCGGCCCCGCCTAGCAATCCCGAGACGAGAGCAACCAAAGGACCCAGTTGACCGAGATGCAACCCGGCGGCCATCATCCAAAGGGTAAAAACTGGCTTGGAAAAAAAATACGAGTTTTCCCAAAAAGGATGCAGGTAATCGTTGCGCGCAATCATCATGCGCCCCACTTCTCCGTAATGGTCCTCCCAGGGATCCCAAAGGCCCACCGCCCCCAAGAATGGGACGAGCAGGAGGAGTGCGAGGACTAGGATCGCCGCGGTGCTCCGAAATTCAGGATTCCAGAGTCGCACTTTGCTCCCCAGCGACCATTGGAGAAATTTCCTTCCGAGGATCGACTCGAGGAAGGAACGAGCTGGAACTTCGTTGGTTGGTTCGGGTGCCAAGTGCGCGCTCCGTACGATTCAGGCGAGGCTGGTTCGGGTCGTAAGTCGCACGGATTTCAGCGCGAAACAATCGATTCAACGGCCCTGGTTCCGAGATGCGCTTGGGCAGCTTCAACCTTGAGCCATTTGAGAAGTGCGGCGACGCCGAGATTGCTCAAGGGAGGCACTTGCGCCTCAGAACCAATCGACCAAGCCTGCCGGAGCGAAACGACCGTAGCGGGATTCGCCCACCATTTGGGAGGAAGCGTTGCGCGCAGCTGCGCCGCGGCTTCCATGGCTTTGAGATACGAAGCGAAGCGAAGCGGATCGCGAAACTCGACCCGGAGTCGATCCGCGTCCGCAGGCGAAAAGGAAATCTGAAATACTTCCGCCGCGAGGCTAGCGATTTGCTTATCGGAAGCCGGAGGCGGCGAAGCACCACCGGTGCCCATCAGGAGTGCAAAGCAAGCGCGCCGGATTGCATAGAGGACGTCTACCGTTGCCGCTTCGCTGACTCCCGACGGAAGCCCGTTCTCCGCAACCCAGTCTGGATCGGTAAACAAGCCCTCGAACAATGCGGCGACACTCGCGCTACGAGCGGGGTCACCCAACCGATCCGTGGAAACATGGCCCGTGGTGGCGCTCCGAAGTGCGATCGCGTAGCCAACTTCACTCATCAATCGCTGGGCATCTCGCAAACCTGTTCCAGGCTTGTAGCTCACGCGCACATCACCAGGTGCCAACACTGCCGTCAGCGGGAGTGGCTGTCGGTGCGCATCCGTCGCGCTATCGACGACGATCGGGACGGCTGACCAGGGACTTCCGACATTGAGCAACGCGGCGACGGCGGAAGCTGCTTTCCCCTCTGGAAAGGCCGCATCGATGGCTTCGCTGTGGTCGAGGAGTCGTGGGAGATCGGCGCGCGTCAGCGAGGCTGGAGGGAGTCGAACCGCGATAGCCGCTTGCTTTTGAACTGCCTCGCGCCACGCTGCGTTTGTCGCTTGAAGGAGCGCGCGGGCATGCGCTGCAAGACCTCCCAATTCGCGGGCGCGCATCCCCAATTCCCATTCCGAGGCAACTCCGAGATTGCGGGCTGTCGCATCGGCAACGCGATTTCGTTCCACGAGAAGAGCCAGCAATCTCGTTCCCAATGGTGCGGACGCGACCCAGAGCGATTGGCGTCGCAGTGCGCTCGGTTCGGCCGCTAAGAGGTGGGGCAAATCGCGCCAAGCGAGTTCCCGGTCGCGATCATTGAAGGTTGCGGAAGCCGCCAACGCATGGAGCGCTTGTTCTGCATCCCAAGCACCCCGTGCGATGACGATGCCGGCAAACCAGGACATCAAGTTACGCGCACGGAGGGGAAAGACCTCGACGGCTTCCGCTTGCCGCAGCGTCATCACCGCAGATTGTGAGAAGAGTTCTGGGTACTTGTCTTGGATCGCGCCGACGTCGAGGGTCCCGCCCACCGTCCAGTAGGCCCAGAGCGCGCGATCCGTCGCTTCGATGACCTGGGCTGCCTTCGCATCGAGCGCATCGACGCGCTTCTCCAGCGCTCTTGCCACTTTGTTGTTTACTTCGACCCTCCCCACTCCCGTCGGAGCGAGGCTTTGCTGATGCGCGCAGCCGGCGGCTGCGAAGAGCGCCAGCGCCGCGATACCAGATGCGATGGATGCGCCGAATGGCGGTTTCGCATCTTCATCGCCCAAACGAAGCAATCTTCCGTATACGCTCCGCCGATGCCGCGCCTGTATTTTGAGGACCTTCATCAAGGTTTGACCTTTCAAGCTTCGGGAACTCCAGTCACCGCGGAGGCGATAAAAGCCTTCGCCCGCCAATTCGATCCCCAACCTTTTCACCTCGACGAGGAAGCAGCAAAAAAGACGCCGTTTGGGGGCCTGGTCGCCAGTGGCTGGCACACCGCCGCCATGATGATGCGCCTCGCAGTTGATGGGTTTCTGAGCACGAGTGCTACCATCGGATCCAAGGGGCCTGACCGCGTGAGGTTCACGAAGCCTGTGTACGCCGGAGACTCGCTCCACCTCAAGGCGACTGTCACCGAGGTGAAGGCGTCCGAAACGCGGCCGTCGCAAGGATCGGCGTATTTTTCCTTCGAGGTGTCAAACCAACGTGGAGACGTCGTGCTGGTGAGCTCCGCATGGATCATGTTTTTGAAGAAGAATCCATGACCGACGATTTCCGCGCGCGCGCGCACACACGCGCCTTGTTCTACCGAGCGCTCCGGGAGTACTTCGCAGGGATTGGCTACCTCGAAGTCGAAACGCCCTGCCTCGTGCCAGCGCCAGGAATGGAACCGCACATCACGCCATTTCAATCGTCGTTTGTGCCGGACCTGGGTGGCAGCGCTGGCCGCGCATGGCTTCACACGTCTCCCGAGTATGCAATGAAGCGCCTCCTCGCGCAACCCGACTGCCCCCCGATTTTCCAGATTTGCAAAGCGTTCCGAAACGGCGAAGTGGCGCGCTGGCACAACCCCGAATTTTCCATGCTGGAGTTTTACAAGCCGCAAGCGACCTACGTCGACCTCATGGAGATTTTGGAGGCAGCGCTCGCCTACGCGGAAGCTTCCGTCGCACCTGAGCGAAACCTCTTTGCAAGAATTCCCTACGAGCGCATCACCGTAAGTTCCGCGTTCTTGCGGCATACCGGGCTGGATCCTTTGACGATTCCCGACGGAGTCGCCTTTGCGGAATTGGCGCGTCGTATCGGAGTTCGCATTTCTGAGGATGCCACCTTCGACCAAGTGTTCTTCCAAGTATTCCTTGAGAGGGTGGAACCAACACTCGGGGTGGAGCGTCCTTGCTTCCTCTTCGACTATCCAGCGTCGATGGCTTCTCTTGCGCGTCTAGCGCCAGAGAACAGCATGCTCGCCGAACGGGTGGAGCTGTTCGCGGCAGGCCTGGAACTCGCAAATGGCTTTTCCGAATTGACTGACGAGAACGAACAGCGCGCCAGACTCGAGGCCGAGCAACAGGCACGAAAAGAATGGTTGCCGATCGACGAAGATTTTCTTTCCGCCGTTGGTGCCATGCCACCGTCGGCGGGAATTGCTGTGGGATTAGACCGCGTTCTCGCGTTGATGCTTGAAAAGTCCACCATCGCCGATACGCTCCTCTTCCCTTGGGCGAGCGTTTGACGGCGCTGTCGCAATCAAGCCAGTGTCTGTGCCAAGACCCATGCTATTTGCGCGCTAGCTTCTAACCATGCTGAAGAACCTTCAAGAACTCTACCAATACCGCGCGCTTCTCTTTGCGTTAACCCAGCGCGAGTTGAGTGCGCGCTACCGCGCATCGATATTGGGATTCCTCTGGACCTTCTTAAACCCCACGCTGAACATGATCGTCTATGTGGTAGTCTTTGGGGTCCTGTTGCAGAACCAAATACCTCGCTATCCGTTCTTCCTATTGACCGCCTTGCTCCCTTGGGCGATGTTTTCGAACTCCGTCGTTGCCGGTTGTACGGCAATTAGCGATCGACGGGATCTGCTCACCAAGGTCCACTTCCCAGCGCAGATTCTCCCGACGACGGTAGTCATCACCAACCTGGTGAACTTCTTGCTCACCTTGCCGTTGGTGTTCGCGCTGGGGCTCCTCTATTCCGATATCCCGAGCTGGCACATCGTGTACGTGCCACTCATCGCCACCGTGCAGGTTGGGCTAACACTCGGGCTTACCTACATCCTCGCGGCGCTCACGGTTCGCTACCGAGATCTCCTGCACATCGTTACCAACGTCGTCTCCATGGCGTTTTTCATCACGCCGGTTCTCTGGGACCTTTCTTCAGTCAGCCCGTTCCATGTGGATCGGCTCGGCATTTCTCTCACTGCAGAACAAACGCGCAACGCCATTCTATACGTGAACCCGATGGCGACGATCGTCGAAGCATGGCGCGACGTGTTCTACTGGCACCGCGCACCGCCGCTTCGCCCACTCGCGATCGCGGCTGGGCTGTCGCTGGTGATCTTCTGGTTTGCGGCGCGCCTCTTTGAACGTCGAAAAGAAGAGTTTGCGGAGCTGATCTAGCGATGGACGGGCTTTCCAACGCACACCCTGCGAACGCTGCCATTGTCCTCGAAGGCATTTGCAAAGAATTCAAGAAAAAGGGCCGCCGCGAACATGCGACCACGCTAAAAACGGAACTCGTGCGCATGCTTTCGCGGCGGAAGCGGGCAGAGGTCCGTCCGGTCCAGAAGACGCAAGCGCTCCAAGACATCAATCTGGTTATTCCCAAAGGGTGCGCCGTTGGAATCATTGGGCGAAACGGCTCAGGGAAGTCGACGCTCCTCAAGGTCGTGACCGGGATCTACCGACCCAACAAAGGCAGGCTCCGCGTCGACGGTCGCGTGTCCGCCTTGTTGGAATTGGGCGCTGGGTTTCATCCTGATTTCACGGGAAGGGAGAACATCCTCATCAACGGGATTATCCTTGGCATGACCTACCGGGAGGCCAAGGCGGCAACTCCCAAAATTATCGAATTCGCCGAAATTGGGGATTTCATCGACGAACCGGTCCGCGTCTACTCAAGCGGGATGTTCCTCCGACTCGCCTTCGCCGTCGCGACCAATGTGAATCCGGACATCTTGATCGCTGACGAGATACTCTCCGTCGGTGATGAATACTTCTCTCATAAATCCAAAGCCAAGATGGCCGAGTTCCGCGCCGCAAAGAAGACGGTCGTGCTCGTAACCCATAGCCTCGATACGGTGGAAAACTGGTGCGACACCGCAGTGTGGATCGAGGGCGGACGGATTGCAGCATCCGGAAATCCTCAGGAAGTGATTCGTCAATACCGCGACTTCATCGAGAGAATGGAACAGGCGCCGTCCCAGAGCGCTGCCCCCTAATCCCAAGGTCCAGCTGAGTTGACCCGATTCCCGGGATTCCTCGCGCCGCGCGAACCAGGGGCGCCCCAGCTCAACAGAAGTGGACCCTGGGGTTAGGCCGCGACCGATTGTGAGACGCCGCACATCCTGATAGGAGTATTCTTTGGTCCCCATGGCTAACTCTTCAAAATCACTCCGGCGAATGCTGCTGGGCAAGATTCATCGCGCGAAAGTGACGCGCGCAGATTTGGACTACGTGGGGTCCGTCAGCATCGATCGCCGCCTGACTGAAGCTGCTGGATTTTTGACCAACGAACAGGTCGAAATCTACAACATCACCAACGGCAATCGGCTAGCGACTTATGTGATTCCGGCGAAGGAGGAATCCGGGGAAATCGGGATCAATGGCGCCGCCGCGCACCTCATGCGCAAAGGCGACCTCGTCATCATCGCGGCCTATGGCCTCATGCGGGAAAAGGCCGCCCGCAAGCATCGGCCTAAGATCGTCTTCGTCGACACTGGCAATCGCCCCGTGAAGGTCGTGCGGAAGGAAGTGCCAGGCCGGATCAAACGACCCGCTGCAGCGCTTGCTCGCATCGGGGGCACGCGAGCGAAACCGCAGGCTGCACCTAGCGCTGGAGCCAGCCCCAAAGCAGCGCTCGGAAGATCGACGGCAAGCGTCAAGCCTTCGTAGCACGCTCCTTCTCAAGCGCACCTACGGAGGCCCGGGAGAGCGCGCCGCGATCTCATTGAACAGCACGGCAGCGACCATCAGCGCACCGCCGATAACGGAAAGCACTCCCAGCGTTTCCTTAGCGACCACAGCTCCCCACAGGAGCGCGAAGACGGGTTCGAGCGAAAAGATGATGGCCGCGCGAGCGGCGGAAGTTCGGGCCTGCGCCCAAGCTTGCAGTGAAATCGCAATGGCTGATGCCAGCACGCCGGTGAGAAGGACCGCTCCCACCAAGTTGACGCTGAGTGCGAGCGGCCGCGCGGTGGACGTCGCAGCGATCGCCGAGAGAAGTGCGGTGGTCATCAGCTGAACGGCCACCAGCGCAACAGCGTCGAGCCCGCGCGCAAACCTACTCAAGGCTGCGATGTGCCAGGCATACGCAACCGCGCATCCCAAAGTGAGGACATCACCGACTGCGGGCATCGCATCGAACTGAAAGTTCGTAAGCAGCCGGAGGCCCAGCAGCGCGACGACAATGGCCAACACCGTGCGACCGCGAATCCCTTCAGCGGCGGATACTCCCGGAATTATCCGGGCCAACGCCAGGGCAGTGAACGGAACGAAAAGCACACAGAGCCCGGTAATGAAGGCGCTTCGAGAAGCTCCAATCGATTCGAGGCCTAGCGTCTGCAGGGCATAGCCTGCGAACAGCAAGAAGCCCAACGGAGCGCCGACCTTCCAAATCTGCGCGGTCCTGAGGCTATTGCCCGCGAGGCAACACGCTGCGAAGCCCCCCACGCCAAACCGCAGGGCCAAGAAAGTGAAGGGATCCGCGTCTGCGAGCGCCCCTTTGACGGTGACGAAGGTGGTCCCCCAGATCGCCGTGACCGCAACCAATACGAGATCCGCAGCCACCGGGGAGCGTCGCATCGTTGTTGGATTATCCGAAACCGCGTTCGCAGGAACGCTCAGCGCCAGGCGCGGTCAACGCCCAGCGCGACAAAGAGGAGGGTGAGGTAGACCAGCGAAGCCAGGAAGAGCCGCTTCGCCCAAAACGGCTCCTTGCGCTGAAAGATTGCACAAGCGAAGAGTGCAACGTCCAAGACTCCGGCGGTTATTGCATAGCCGCTCCCGGCGAGACCAACCGGCATCGGTGCAATCGACATCAGTATCAACGCGACCGTCCAAAGAATGGCGTGGCGCTGGGCCGCTGCATCACCGATTGCGAGCGGGAGGTTCGTCAATCCGGCCTTTGCGTACTCCGCTTTGCGGAACAGGGCGATCGCGATGAAATGGGGCATTTGCCAGGTGAACAGAATCGCTGCCAACACCAAGCCGCCACCGTCAATCTTGCCGGTTGCCGCTGTCCATCCGATGAGCGGAGGCAGCGCACCTGCGATTCCTCCAACTTCCATGGCCCAATGGCTTTGCTTCTTCAGGGGTGTGTACACGAGCGCATAGCACCCGAGGGCAACAACCCCCAGCACCGCGGTGGTGAGGTTGGCAAATACCGCCAGCATCATGGTCCCGACCCCCGCAAGGACCAGTGCAAAGGGAAGCGCTTGGTTCATTGACAGGCGCCCGGTCGGAAGCGGACGGTTCGCCGTGCGCTCCATCAGCCCGTCGACATCGCGCTCTAGAATTTCGTTAAAGGCGTTTGCAGCACCGACGATGAGCGCAATTCCCAAGATGGTGGCAAACCAAACGATGGCCGGCGGCCAATGGGGCGCCAACCCCATGCCTCCAGCGGCAGTGAATACCACCAGCCCAGAAAGCCTGGGCTTGGTGAGCGCTAGGTAATCTCCCAACACGGATCGCGGCGCGAGCGGCGCTTTGAGACTCAAAGGTCGATTCCGTGCGAGGCGCCCCTCCTCCATACTGTCCTCAAGCAAGTCTGTTGCAAAGGCGCTGCGCACGAGGTGCCTATTGTTCCTCAGCGGTACTCTCGGCGCTGCCAGCGCATGCGGTGTCGGGATCGAGCTCGGAAGCCTTCTTGATGAGCTCTTGTGCCTTGCTTCGGTCTGCTGAACCCCCAGTCGTCCGCAAGAACTTGCCGTAGCTACAATAGGCTTCAGCATTGCTCGCGTCTGCGTTGAGCGCCTTTTCAAAGGTCGCTCGCGCAAGATCTTTGTCGGCTCCACTGTTGCGGGCTTCGTAGGTCTTGGCCAGTTCGTTCAGCGCGGTACTTGCTTTGGCCGGGTCCCCGACAACTTCTTGGGATGCCTTCTCGAGATTGGCAATCGCCGCATCGTAACTTCTCTTGTCGTCGCGAAGAATTTTCCCGAGCAGGATGCGCGCGTCGGGATTGCGCAACTTCTCGTCTTGGGTCGCTCGCTGAAGCGTGGCTTCTGCCTCCGGAATCTTCTTTTCCCGATATTGCACCTGAGCAAGCATCGTCAGCAGCCGAGGGCTGTCCTGAATCATCATGAGCGCCTTGCGCAATGATTCTTCGGCCTGAGCCTCGCCGCCGTCCTTTTGCAGCAAGACCCTGGCGAGTTCCACTTGGTATTGCGCATCGTCCTTGTTCTGCTCAATGGCCGTTCGGAGTTGGCTCGCCGCGTCGTCAAATTTGTCTTCTCGCGCGAGCCGCCGCGCTCGGATAACCAGCAGGTCTGGGTTGTTGCGATCGAGCTGAATGCCGATGCTTTCCTCTTGCTGAATCGCTGCCGCGGCTTTGTCTTTGTCACCGCTGACGCCGGTCTTCTCCATGAGTTCCTTGCGAAACGCCTCGCTCTTGTAGAGCGGCAAGTCGGCAGTGACGCGGGAAATCAAAAGCGCTTTCTCAAAGTGCGCCTTGGCGAGCTGGCGCGGAGAAGGAGGGGGCTCTGAATCGAGGAGTGTCTTGATGTACTGCGCTGCGGTGATGTAGCCCTTGTCCGGGCTATCTTGGTCGAGGATCAACGCCACCGTTCCGAGGAGCGCTTCGGGGTGCTTGTTGCCGCTAAACTTCAGTGCCGCCGCGAATGCCAAGAGGGCTTGCGTATCCGCACCGCGTCGTTGCTGGACTTGCCCGAGCGCGACATAGACGCGCGGATCATCAGGCGCTATGGCCTGAGCGCGCTCGATGCTTGCACGGGCGTCTTCGAGAGCTCCGATGTTCATCTGGATGATCCCGCGCGTAAGGTAGTAGAGCGCTACCAGTTTCTTGTCGGCCTCAGCCGCGCTTATCCGTTCTTCGATTTTTGCAAGTGCGCTGGTCGGATTCCCGCCGTAGTAGGTGGACAGCGCATCGGCGGCATAGAGGAACGTTGTCCCGTCGCCAGCTGCCAGTCCCGACCGGAGATTCCTTGCGGCGTTCTCTTTGTTCGCGTCGTCGTGCTCGTGTTCCGCCCACCGTACCAAGTAGGCAAACGCCAGCAGGCCGACGGCTTGGCGATTGGTGTCTTTCGAGCCGTCGAGGGTGAGCGCATTCTCGGCATCAGAAATTGCCGACTTGTAGCCTGCAAAGGTATCGCTCTTGACCTTTTCCGTCGCGTCGCGAAGCAGGCGGTTGGCTTCGCGCACCTGTTTGGCGCGGTATTGTCCGTAGCCGTAGTAGCCGCCGACGACGAGGGGGATCAAGAGCAACAGAAAAAAGAACGCGAAGCGACCGAGGGACTTCTTTTCCGGCGTCGGTGAACTTGGCGGATGAACATCATCGTAGGCACTAGCCGCGTAGCCGCGCATGGGCTGCATTCCTGGCGATGAAGTGCGCGGTCGGTACCCGCTCATCGAAGGTCGCGCTTGATAGGCGATAGGCTGAGCGAGTTCCTGCGGTGCGGGTCGGATGCGACGCGGCGGATCCGTCGGCTCTTCCCTCACCTGCGGTGCAGGAGGCGGGGTCGGCGGCTTGGGGATTGGAATCCCATTTTTTTCCATCGCTAGAAGCGTCTCTGCGTCGTCGCGATCGACCTCGTACGCTTTGAGCAAATTGGCTCGGCCCGGATCGATATCGCCATTTCGAAGGTGCAGCTCTGCAATCATCCGCAGCAAGGGCTTGCTATTCGGAATGGCTTGGAGGGCCATGTCCAGCTCTTCGATCGCGCGGCGATCTTTTCCCTGCGCTGCGTAGACGCGGGCCAACAGCATTCGCGGCTCCGGATTTTCCGGATGCGCTTTAATCCCCTTCTTGCAAACGACCAGCGCTTCCATGAAGCGATTGAGGCCCAGGTAAGCCTCGGTCAATGGCCGATACGCGTCCGACGTGGGATTGGAAGCATAAGCTTGTTCCAGCTTTGCGAGCTCAGCAAGGCTAAGAGTTCTTCCATCGGAGGCCATGAGAGTGGATTCCTATCTCACTGACGGGAAATTGCGTCAAACTTGATGCGATCGGCGCGTCCAAGGGCCGATCCCGGCCAGACTCGTTGACGGCCCATTGGTCCTTTGGTACCGAGCAAGCGCCGTTTTGAGCCCGAGTTTCTGGGGGTGTAGCTCAGTTGGGAGAGCGTCGCGTTCGCAATGCGAAGGTCAGCGGTTCGATCCCGCTCACCTCCACAGGAATTCTTTCGGTTCTTAACTCTCGGCGGCAACGCTTCCCCCGCGGTCGCGTTTTCCAGAACGACACGGACGACACCAAGGCTGGTTTCGAATTGCTCCGTCGGCCATCCGTCGAAGCCCAAACATTCCCAACGGTTTTACGCGTTTGCACTTCAAGCACATCATCGTAATGTGCACCTCTTTGCCGTCCGCATCGTAGAGCGTGGTCATTCGCCGACGACGCCCCGTCTTCGAACCTTCGACCTTCGCTTCGGGAGCCTTTCCAGCGCGCTCGCGAGGAATCAGCTCCGGCCTTTGGAGAACTCCCATTCGTGTCACCTTGTAGTTCGCTGCCTTCTTGGATCGCTCAGTCTCGATTTCAGCGTGCTTCGCGGCGCACCACCCGGCCCCGCACCGC
>JBGSMZ010000028.1:0-8198 GCA_041739845.1 Myxococcaceae bacterium | reverse complement strand
ATCTAACCTCCGCCGCGGACTCCCCTCTCGCGGGTGCACGTGCACTCGCAGGCGCAACGGAAGCCTCCGCGCGCTGGTCATCCACTGGCCCTTCGAGCTTCCGCGCAGGCGTTTGTACGGAACGCACCGCTGAAGCGAAAGGCATTGCAGCGCGCTCAGGAATGAGCGTCAAGTCGAGGTCGCCTCCTCGCGTTGCCGCCGACAGCTCCATTGGCATCTTCATGAACAGGGTGATTCGGGAAATCATCGAAGTCGCCGTTCGGTAATTTTCGACGTCCACCTTCTCCACGAACGCGCTGGCAGCCCCCTCGAAGCGCTTGGCTTCCGCGAGTGAATCAAAAATGTCGACGACGACACGATCCGGATCCTTGAGTGTGAACGAAGTGAAACTCGGTGGCTGTGCACACCGAATGGTCGCATTGCTCCCTCGCACATCGACTCCAAGAATCGCGTTCAGCCTGACTTCTTCTGCCTCGCCTCGGATTGCAAATACGGCGATGGCGCAGGCAATCGATCGAATCCCAAGGAGGCTAGTCATGGATGCGCGGTAGCGAGGGGGAGCGGTCCCGATGCGTGCGCGCGTATTCGATGAGACTCTTGATGTCGTAACAAATTTGCCGAACATCGTGCCCCATGGTGAGTTCGATATGACTGTTTCCCTTCACTGGACGCCAAAGCAAATAATCGCTCTTCGCTCCGCGATAGACGCTTCGTGTCGATTGGAGGGATGCCAATGGATCGAGGTCGCCAAAGATGATCGCCATTGGAATCTTGATCTTCTGAAAACCTTCCGCAAAGTCGTAGCCAGTCCGATAGCAGACAGTTTCCCGACTTCGGATCCACTTCATGAATTGCTCGATTGCCTTCCGCGGTTCCTTCTCGCCGCCTTCTTGGAGCAGCCAGCGCATGCTTTCCTGGGAGGCGCGCTCGAATTTCGACACCCGCGTCGATCGCGGAATGATCCGCTGAAGGAGTGCGCTCGACCCCGGGCGCTCCAATGCTTTCGAAGCACTGCGCAGCCAAGCGTCGATGGGCAAGTAGCGAAAAGCCATCGTCTCCGGCTTCTTTCCCTTGGGTTGTCGCCGAAGTATTGCGCGCGCATTTGAAAGCGCATGGCGCGCCCGCTTGCCGAAATTGACCCCCGAAAGGCCAATGTCGATCCCCTTCCCTACCGCCGGTCCCATGTAGGCGAGAAAAGTCAGCGGCAGGTTTCCTCTGCCAAGTTCCGAGGGTGACCCAATCGTAATCAGGCCAGCGAGGTGTCCTGGGTGAAGTCCAGCATAGCCGTAGCCGAGCATTCCTCCCATGGAGTGACCGCAGTAGAAAATCAGCTCGCGCTTGGTGATTCTGCGCACTCCCGCGACCGCCGCCGGGATGTCGTAGAGAAAGTACGAGTCAATATCCCAATCCCACGCGAGATCGGATGGGAGCGACTTTTCGCGCTTTGCACATCGTTCGCGCTGAAACGCGACGGAACTCTTTCCGTGACCACGTAACTCGACGATGTGCACGTCGAGTCCAAAATACAGCAGGCTCTTGACGAATTCTCCACTCGTCCAAGCATGCCGGTTTTGCGAAAACCCGTGAACCAACAGCAGTGGTTCGCCAAAAAGCGGCTGCGCGTAGGCTTGCCGTACCGGGCGATAACGGGTGATGACGAGCGCCCAGCCATCTGAAGTGTCGACGACATACCGCGTCTTCTGGTGGAGGGCGCGGAACTCCAAATCGTCGACGCCGGGAATGGATGCGCTTTGCGCTCCCGCCGTCGCCGTGTCGAATGCGCTCTGCTCCGCCATAAGACGACTCTCCCACTGCGCGCGCCATGGTTCAAGTTCGAGGGGATTCGAGGTTTCCACTGCGCTCCTGCAAAACCGCCGTGGTAGGCAAGCGCTCGACGATGCCTCCTCGACTTCGGTTTGCGCCTTCACCTTCCGGCTACCTGCACATTGGCGGTGCGCGCACTGCCCTTTTCAATTGGCTCTATGCGCGCCACACGGGTGGCACTTTTGTCGTCCGCATCGAAGATACGGACCAGGAGCGAAGCTCGCGCGAGTCCGTAGAAGCCATTCTTGAAGGGCTTCGCTGGCTTGGTCTCAATTGGGATGAGGGGCCCGGGGTCGGTGGCCCATACGCCCCTTACGCGCAATCGGAGCGGCTCGCCTCGTATCGAGAGCGCGTCGATTGGCTCATCGCGCATGGCCATGCGTATCGAGATTATACGACTGAGGCGGAAACCCGCGCACAGCGCGTCGCTTTTGCTGCCAGTGTCGGATTGGGTCCAAAAGATGATCTCCGGCGCGCGGGGTTCAAATTCAAGAGTGCGTGGCGCGACAAAATTGGAAATACTGCGCTGCCTCATATCGTGCGCTTCCGAATCCAGGCGAAGGAGGATTCGGTTGGATTTGAGGATCTGGTCGTCGGTCGCGTCGAGAAGGCGATGCTAGACCTCGATGACTTTGTCCTCCTGCGCAACGATGGGTTTCCCCTCTACAACTTGGCCTGCGTTGTCGACGACCACGGGATGGAGATTTCCCATGTCGTGCGAGGACAGGAGCACCTCAACTCGACGCTCCCGCAGCTTCTGCTCTACCGAGCGTTCGGTTGGGAAGTCCCGGCATTCGCGCACCTTCCATTAATCCTCGGCCCAGACCGCGAGAAGCTGTCCAAGCGCCGCCACCCGGAAGCGGACGTGATGCTTCATCGCCAAAACGGAGTTGCTCCGCAAGCGCTCCTCAACTTTCTCGTCCGCATCGGCTGGAGCCAACACGACAAGGAAATATTCACCCGGAAAGAAATGATCGATGCTTTTGACTTTGGTGCAGTGGGGCGCGCCAATGGAGTTTGGAATACGGAAAAACTCGCGTCGCTCAACCAACATTGGATGAAGGCGCTCCCCCCAGAAGAATTGCTGCCGAGCGTGCGGGCTTTTCTCGAGCAGCGGAGGGAAGAGTCCCGGAGACGAGATCCCCTGCCACTCCGCGATGAGGCGCTCGTCATTGGCATACGAGCCCTCGCGCCGCGAGCCAAGTCTTTGGTCGAAATCGCATCTACTTTGGTAGCCTATTTTTCTCGCGGCGTAGCAATTTCGGAAGAGGCTCGCGCCAAGCACCTTGGACCAGAGGGCATTGCCGCGTTGCGCGAAACCGAGGCAGCACTTGCGGCGAGCCCAGCGTGGGAACCCGAGCTTCTGGAGGGCGTCGTGGAAACCGTTGCGAGTGGCTCCAAAAGAAAAAAGGGGGGTATCGCCCAGCCACTTCGCGTGGCCGTGACCGGAGGAACCGTGAGCCCAGGAATTGGCGACACCCTTGCGATCCTTGGCCGAGGTGAAGCGCTTCGACGCATTCGGGAGGCAATGGACAATCGTGCGGCTCCTTGAGCGCCTTGGCGTCCGACTGGAACGCCATGACTTGATTCCTTTGGGAGTAGCCACCCTTGCAAGCGCCACGCTCCTCGTTTCTATTCGCCACCCCAACCTGGTGGACGTAGATGCGCTCTTACACGGCCAACTCGCCACCTGGGGCTACGGCGATCGCGCGCGCTATTTGATCTCGTGGTTCGTGACGAGCGCAGTTCTTTACCTTGGAGTGCCCGGTGTTTTTGCCGCCCTCACTGGAACGACAAATCGGCTCGGGCTCGGACTTGGCGACTGGCGAAGCGGAGCAAAGGCCACAGTCGCCCTCCTCGCCGTGATGCTTCCGATTACCCTTGTTGCAGCCAACCAAACTTCGTTTCAAGGAGCGTATCCGCTCGCCGGAACCGAAGGCTTCTTTCGCGCCAATCCCGATGGTCCGTCGACGTTTCTCCTCGCCCAATTTGTCGCCTACGAGGCGACCTACGTCCTCTATTTCATTTCCTGGGAGTTTCTCTTCCGCGGGTGGATGGTGCATTCGATTGCGCCGTCATGGGGCGTAGGCCCGGCGATCGCGGTGCAACTGCTTCCGTTTGTGGTGATGCACGCTGCGAAGCCGGAAGCAGAGGGGTTTGGAAGCATTCTTGCTGGGCTGGCCTTGGCGCTGTTGGCATTGCGCACCCGAAGCATGTGGTACGGTGTGGTGCTTCATTCGGTCATCGCCGTTGCCATGGACATCGCGGTCACCTTGCGCGCGCATTGACACTTGACATGGAGCACATCCACAAGGCTACGTAGATGTATGTTTCGAGCCCGCACATACCGTTGGACCGCGCTGGCCCTCGCGATCGCCGCATTTCCGGCAACCGCGCAAAGCGACAAGTCAGCGTTTCTTCCTGAAGGCTCGCGCCAGGTCGGCACGAATCGCTACCAGGCGCCAGGCGATTTTGAGGCGACGATGCGCCAGTACCACAACGTGTATTCCGAAGAGCGCTATCCGCGCATCCCAATTATCCACCAACCCGGAATCCGAGCGGTTCATATCGCCAATCCGAACCCCAAACCCGGCACCTGGGAGGGCCTCAATATTTACGAAGGCGACAAGGGCGTACGGATCTACGTTGTTCCCGCCGCAAAGAACGATAGAAAGCGCTGAACCAGCCAATTGGGGAATCGTCCAACGGCTAGGACTCCAGACTCTGACTCTGGCTATCTAGGTTCGAATCCTAGTTCCCCAGTGCCCAACCCGGCCAACGCAGTGCCAATACATAGACATACACGCAAAGCCCCCTGATTCCGCGGGCTTTGCGCGTTAGGAGCAGGCGATAGACGCCGCGATTGTACTGTGAATGCGGCAATTCCTAGCACCGCGCGCTGAGGCAGCGATAGACGTCTCAAATCCGTTGCGTACGGAATACGGCGCAGGCCACTCACGGTAGAGATGGCGCTACGCAATGGGTACTGTGAGTAGGAGTCATTGCGTCCGACGTGCTCGCCAAGGCGCCCGCGGAGGTGTTCTCGTTTACTGAACCAGGATTAGTCCAAGACGTGAACGGCGACTCAAGTCCGGTCCAGCGCCACCAATGCGGTCCTCAGA
This sequence comes from Myxococcaceae bacterium, assembly GCA_041739845.1. Taxonomy (GTDB): domain Bacteria; phylum Myxococcota; class Myxococcia; order Myxococcales; family Myxococcaceae; genus JBGSMZ01. Next base: position 3,252 of record JBGSMZ010000028.1, on the reverse strand, counting down.
GCGGTCCGGCTCTCTGAGCTTGCTGCTGCGGAACGACCTGTGAATGAACATCTTGCGGCCTGATGGCTAAACCGAGAGCGTCACCTATGTCGCCGCTTGAAACTGTTACCCGTATCTCCGACTCCTCGAACCCTCCGCCTCAGGGCAACGGAGTCATCCGTATGACCACGTCAAATCCTCCCGCGCCGCATTGCAAGACACCTGCATCGACTCGGCGGTCTCTATAGCCTGGGGCTGACACCAACATCGAGACGTCTCCGCAGTCCTGTGGAAGGCCCGCTACCCATACGGAACGTTTGCTCCCTGCGTCACAAGTTCCTGATGTTTCAATATCAACGGTAGCGCCAAGCAACCCGGCAGAGCCAAAGCGTTCACCGACATAGCGCGACCTAGAAACGTCGGGGAGGCTCCATTTGCCCTCTCCAATCGTCCACCCCCCGCGCATAGACGAAATCCCGCCGTCGTCCAAAGTGTACTCCTTGTCATCTTGCACCGTCCACCCACCTCCGCTGTAAGTCCACCCACCATCCTCAAGAGCCCACTCTCCCTCTCGGATTGTCCACCCGCCTTCTCCGATAGTCCACCCATCGTCTCTTGTAATCCAGCCGCCATCTCCAACGCACGTCACGACAACGTTCGGACAAACATTGCGACTGGTCGCATCATCCACGACTGATGCCCTCACGACGGCAATTGTAACCGGCAGTGTGGTAGTGTTACAGCCGCACGCGAATATGGTGCCACACAGGGCCGCGACCACTGCACCAACAAGGCTAGACCGCATCATAATTTCTACTTCCCTTCGCCGGACTCAAACAGGGGGCACAACATCCAAAGGGGCTCCGCACCGGCGCTTGACAGGCTCAGATCGCATCCTCCCGGCAGACGCTTTCGAGGCCGAGGAGTAGGTTGAGGTTCAACTGGAGGACTCGGAGGACAAGTAGCGTTTGAGGCGGAGCATCGCGCGATGCTGCCCCCATTCGTTCCCATACATCTCCACTCCCTCGTCGTCCCGCAAACAGTTTGGCCGTTGTCCGAATCTCCCCAGCCTACGGAACAAGTTCCCAGACTTCTGCCGCAAACCCCGTCCACTGCGCCCGGGACCACGAGAGAGTACTGCGTCGAATCGCGCGTCGTGGACAATGCCCACTTAATCGGCGCCCAGGCGAAGTTCATAAAACAATCAGGCGTGCCATCAGTTTGGCCTCTCGATGGAACCCCCTGGCATGCACCTCTCGCACCGTTGTCTCCAGTAGAAACCACTCCATGCGCAACTATTTCGAGCCCGTTTGGCCAATTGAACGTAAACACAGGACCACCGCTGTCCCCGTGGCCAATTGGAGCAAGGTTGCTATTGTACCTGCGCCCCCAGGTCAATGGCCACACAATGTACGATGTCCCGTTAAAAATTCCCATGCCAAGCTGCACCTCCTGTCGAGGAGGTACGAATGTCACATTGCGCACCAGAATAACCCCCAGATGCGCAAACGAACTCGCCAACATGGTCATCGTCGAGACCCACGAGCGGGTTCGTGGCTCCGCCCAAGGAAGCACCACCCGTGGAAACCTGGTCGATATACATCCTACCAGATACAGGATCGCTCCCCGTGTCGATATAGGCCAGATCTCGGCAGCCGAGGTTTTGGCAAGTGTCGAGAAGGCGGCAAGTGCCAAGGGGTACGTTTTCAGACCCAGTCTTTACTGAGTCTCCGCTGTGATAGTCGCAGCAGTGGGCGGCCGTCGCCATGCCATAAGTAGTCGCTGTACCGTTCGTCATTCTGAAGCCAAACGCTGTAGAGCACCCCTTACCTGCGCTCGGATTGCCTATGTTCGGAATGAATATCCTCGCACCGCCAGTAAGGGGGCTGAGGTCTGTTTCCCTACGGCCGGTTACTGGTGCAATGCGGAAGTTTGGGTCTACTTCGACTGATATGTAGTCCTTCGCATCTCCATCTACGCCATACGCCATTGCGCTAAGCTGGTCGCGCGAAGTAGCCGTCACATAGCGCTCGACGTCGGTAAGCGGCCGGCGAACGGTGACCAACAGGCCGTCAGCGGCGGACCTAGGGCTAACGCTGCCCGTCGCGAGATCGCCGAAGTACATGAGCTGCTTGGCCAGCGTGTACGCTTCTTCTTCTAGCTCGCCCTTGGCGAATCTTGAAGACCTGACTTCAATCGCTACCCCCTCTGACTCCCCGGTCTTCTCGGCGAGCGCCAGTAGCTTTTTGGGCGGTCGGAAGTCCTTCCAATAGACCGTCAACTTGCGAGCGGGCACATTAAATACAATTCCGCCAAAGTTCGGATGCCATCTGTCGCTCTTCGCTTTTTGAGGCAGGGCCTCAATGTACGCCTCAAGCAATCTCGCAGCACGGGAAAGCGGCTGCTGTTGGCGCATGAGTTCCATGTCTTGGGCGCTCACTCCGGGAGGCGATGCTGGCGAACCAGTGCTGGATTGAGCCAGCGCATTTGAAGAGACGGTGGGCCCAATCAAGACTACCCACGAAGAAGCGAGCAAAATCAGCGCCGTGATGTGTTCGCGCTTGTTCCATCGCTTCGATTTTTTTTTGCCGAGCGAGAAGTCGTTTCATGCGGCGTTCCCCCTTGATGTTGACTATCGACATACTGTCACACGCTGAGCCTGCGCTTACGACATGTCACGCATAAGTATACGGTGGGTAACAGGTGACCCAAGCAGCCCCTATCTACAAGCCGGATGCACAGAGATAAGCAGGCGAACATACTGATGTTTCAACGTCGTCTCAGGTTGCCGGTGTGACCCCGATTCAGTGGACGGCTTGTCATTCGTAACGCGAGGCATAAAAACTTTGCCGTTTCCTTTCGTATGTAATGGGCGACTCGTCGAGCACGGAGTGCCTACTGCGTCGATTATGGAAGCCTTCGACATAGGTGAACGCTGCGAATTTGGCTTCCGCTTACGTTCTGAATCGACGACCCTCGAGCAGTTCATGCCCGAGGGTCGCGAAGAAGCTTTCACACGTTGCACTCCCGCAGACGTCTCCGACGGAGCCCAGAGCTGGTCTGGTCCGCTTGCGGTGAAGTTCCTATTCACCAAATCCGGAGGTCTCGGGGTGGAGTCGCCTGGCGTTGTCGTGCGGAGGTCTCTGGCGATGCGGATTGCTCCGTAAGTGCCGTTTGACGCATCGTGGAATTTCCGGACTCGAGCCAATAAATGGATGTTGGCTTGCGCCCTCATGGAGCTCTTGCGCTTCAAGAACGCGCAGTAGCCGCTCG
>JBGSMZ010000116.1:0-8737 GCA_041739845.1 Myxococcaceae bacterium | reverse complement strand
TCGTCGACGCTGGTGTGGGAACTGCCAGTGACGCGGCGATTGCAATGGAACTTGGATGCGATGGCATTTTGATGAACAGCGCCATCGCCCTTGCAAGGGATCCGCGAGGAATGGCGCTAGCCATGAAGCTCGCGGTGGAAGCGGGGCGCGCGGCGGCGCTCGCGGGGCGCATTCCGGAGCGCGCCTACGGTTCCGCATCGAGTCCTAGCGATGGCGTCATCGCCCGTTGAAGAAGCTGCCCTTTCGCCTGCTCTTGATCACCGACTGGAGCCTCGCAGACTTCGCCGAGCGCGTCGACGATGCGCTTCAAGCTGGACCTGGAATTGCCGTTCAACACCGGGACCCGGGATCTACAGCACGCCACTTCTTCGACAACGCGTGGATTCTCCAAGCGATATGTTCCCGTCGCGAGGCCCCACTCTTCATCAATGGCCGCCTCGATGTAGCGCTCGCAGTCGGCGCGCACCTGCATCTTCCAGTGCTTGCCCTTCCCGTCGATGAAGTACGCGCGCACTTGCCTTCGGAAAAGATGGTGAGCGTCTCCGCGCATCGGACGGAAGAATTCCAACCTTCCGCGGACCTGACACTTTTGAGCCCCGTCTTTCAGCCCTCGAACAAACGCGCTTCAGCGCCGATGCTCGGGGCAGGCGGCTTCGATGCGCTCGCTGCACGCTGCCCAACGCCCGCATTTGCCTTGGGAGGGATGACGCCGGTGCGCAGCGCTGATTTGCTGACGCGGTGTCCACGAGCGGGAGTTGCAGTGATGGGTGCAGTGTTTCGCGCACCGTCGCCACGCGCTGCTGCGAGCGCCTTCCTAGAAGCGTTGCCGCAGCAATTGGCGGGCTGCTAGAGCCGACGCCGCCTTGAGTCCTCCGGTCATTGAATTCCACGAAGTCAGCAAACGCTTTGGCGCGCGCTGGGCGCTTCGGAATATTTCGCTTACTGTCCCAGTGAGCGAAGTCCTGTTGCTCACCGGGCACAATGGGTCCGGGAAAACGACGCTGCTGCGCCTCATGGCCACGGCCATTGCGCCCAACCGAGGAAGGATTGGGATTCTCGGGAGCGACGCCAGGCGTGACCGGGATCTTATCCGGCGAAACGTTGGCTTGCTCTCGCATGCCAACTATCTATACGAGGACCTCTCTGCGGCTCAGAACTTGCGAGTGCTCGCCACCCTGTTGCTCGTCGCTGACCCATCGCGGGTCGTGAAGGAACTGCTGGAACGGGTTGGATTGGCCGACCGTTCCATGCAGTCGGTTCGTGAGTTCTCCGCCGGTATGCGCAAGCGCCTCGCGGTTGCGCGTCTTCTCCTCAAGAGACCTCGGATAGCGCTCCTCGATGAACCTTTTGGGGAACTAGACCCCCAAGGCATTGAGGACATGGAAGCCATCGTCAACGAACTCAAAGCAAGTGGCGTGACAATCATTCTCGCGACCCACCTCGTGCCGCAAGGCCTTCGCCTGGCAAGCCGTCGCATTCATCTCGATTCTGGATGCCTCTCCACGCCCTTAGCGAGCCAATGAGCGAAGCACAGCCGCCGGTGCCTCTGTCAGCCTCAAGTCCTCCCCCAGGAGGAATCCTGCGTGCGACGCTCGCCATTCTGGGGAAGGACTTGTTGCTCGAGTGGCGCACGCGCGCACGGCTCAACGCACTGGTGTTGTTTTCACTGGCGACGCTCTTGCTATTTTCTTTTGCGCTTGGACCCGATACCGCAGCCCTTCGCCGTTCCGCCGGCGGCTACGTGTGGCTGGCGATCCTCTTTGCGTCGGTATTGTCCCTGGGAGAGAGTTTTCGCGTGGAAGCCGAGAACATGTCGCTTGAAGGATTGCGACTCCTCCCCGTCGACGGGCGCGCGTTGTTCCTTGGAAAAGCCATCGGCAACACGCTCGTTCTGTGCGCAGTCTCGCTGGTCTCTCTTCCGGTAGCAATTGGGCTCTTCGACGCCGAGGTTACGCTCGATGCGGGACGGCTTGTCCTGGTAATGCTGGCCGGCTGCGCCGGAGTCGCGGCTCCGGGAACAGTGTATGCGGCAATCGCGGCAAATGCCAAGGCGCGCGACGTGCTGTTGCCGCTGTTGCTCTTCCCCATCCTCATCCCAAGCCTCTTGGCCTCGGTGAAAGCAACAGCGCTGATCTTCCAGGGCGATGCGATGGGGGAACTCTCCTCTTGGCTTTCGCTTTCCTGCGCTTTTGACGTGTTGTACTGGGGTCTGGGGTATTTCCTTTTCCCTCGAATCCTTGAGGAGAACTGACGCGTGTTCGACTGGGTTGCGAGCTACTCGTCTGGACTTCAAGCGGCGCTCTGGGCGCCTCTCGTGTTGCTCGTGTTCGTGTTGGCACTCACCCTGACCCACCTCGTCGATCGGGGATCGCGCAGTTGGGTATGGAAGGTTCTCCTTGGCATCGCGGTGCTGATGTTCGTCGTGCAGGCGCCGCTTGCCCTCTCTTGGGCTCCAGCGGAACGCTACATGGGCGATACCGGCCGTATCCTCTACATGCACGTCCCTTTGATTTCGCTCGCCATGGCCTTACTCGTCATAAACTTTGGCGCGTCGATCGCGTATTTGATGCGGCCCTCGATGACCGCCGACGCGGTTGCAGAGGCCTCCGTTTCAGTCGCCATGATGTATGGAGTTCTCGGCACGCTGTTAGGCGCGATATGGGCCAAGCCTACTTGGGGAACCTGGTGGACATGGGATCCACGGCTCACGACTTCCGCGATTCTCCTCGTCATCTACACCGGTTACTTGGCCCTGCGCCGGTTCGTCGACGAGCAGGAACGGCGCGCGACTTGGTCGGCGGTAGTCGGGATTCTTGCGGCTGTTAACATACCGGTGACGTACTTCTCGGTGCGCTGGTGGCGCTCGATTCACCAAGTGCAGTCGAACCCGAGCACCGTGGATCCGCAGATGGTGATGGTACTCCGCTGGAGCTACACGATGTTCATTGCGCTACTCGTCGTGTTGCTCTACCAACGGACGCTCGATGCATTGGAGGCGCGCAAGCGCGAATCGACGCCTCCATAACGGCAAGCGCGGCAGGAAAGGACCACCATGGGGCAGGTAGTCGGCGGGTGGAGTTACGTCTGGGCGAGCTACGCCGTTACCTGGATTGTTGTCCTGGTCTACGGTGTCAACCTCTACGCGCGGCGTCGCGCGAAATCTCCATGAACAGCGAAGGACTGGAATCTAAACGGAGCGCGAAGTCCCGACGGGGGCCGTTGCTTGCAGCGGGAGCCTTGCTTTGTGCTGCCGGTGCGCTCGCGTTCATTGCCTTTGGTCGCCTCGGCGACAACCTGATCTATTATTGGAGCCCCAGTGAAATGTTGGCTCACGGAGCATCTGCCTACGGTCCGACAATTCGTCTCGGCGGATTGGTGAAGCCGGGTTCGATGCATTGGAGTCCCTCGCACGCGGAGTTGCGCTTTGTGCTCGTCGACGGAGAGAGCGCAAGCGCTGCATCGATCGACGTCCTAACGTCGAAAACTCCACCGCAAATGTTTCGCGAAGGAATCGGCGTGGTCGTCGAAGGAACATTCGACATTTCGAAGACGTTTCGTACGGAGCGTCTGATGGTGAACCATGGCAACGAATATCGTCCGCCGCGCAACGACGCTGAATTCAAAGACATGCTGAAGCGCGCAGGGAATCCGGAGGCCATGCGCTAGTGGGCCATACGACTGTGGGCTATGCTCTGGTGCTTTTCGGGCTGGCCTGCGCCGCCTTTGCGGGTACCGTTGGGCTCGCTGGCGGCCTCCTTCGAAACCGCAATGTCACCCGCGCAGTGCGTTGGGCGATCTACGGCTTCTCCCTGGCGCTCATCCTCTCCAATCTCGTCATGGTGCACGCGCTGCTCACCCATGATTTCTCGGTAAAGTATGTCGCCCAGGTCGGCAGCCGCGCGACTCCAACCATTTTTACAATCGTTTCCCTTTGGAGTGCCCTCGAGGGGAGCATCCTTTTCTGGGGTGCCATCCTCGGCTTCTACCTTGGCATTTTTGCGCTGCGCTACCGCAACGAACACCAACGCTACACGACACTCACGCTTGGAATGATGGGCGTGGTGGCCACGTTCTTTGCGGTGCTCATCGCGGGCCCTGCGAATCCATGGGTGCACCTCGCGAATCCCCCGATCGATGGGCCTGGTCCAAATCCGCTTCTCCAAAACCACATCTTGATGATCGTCCATCCACCGATGCTGTACCTCGGGTACGTCGGCATGGTCGTTCCCTTTGCAATGGCTTCGGCGGCGCTCTTGCGCGGCGAGCTCGGAGACGCCTGGTTGGAACCGTTGCGTCGATGGACGCTGGTTCCCTGGATGTTCCTGTCCGTCGGAATCATCTTGGGCGGCTGGTGGGCGTACGCGGTACTTGGCTGGGGCGGTTACTGGTCCTGGGACCCGGTGGAGAATGCCTCGCTCATGCCCTGGTTGACGGCTACTGCCTACCTCCACAGCACGATGGTTTTGGAGCGGCGCAAGTCGCTGAAGTTGTGGACGATTGCGCTGGTCCTCGCTTGCTTTCTCCTCACCATCATTGGGACCTTCATGACCCGTTCGGGGGTCTTCAACTCCGTCCATTCCTTTACCCAATCGGACATCGGTCCCACGTTTTTGGTCTTTATTGCGATGATCTTGGCCTTCTCTATCGCGCTGCTTTCCCTGCGCGGCTCTCTCTTGGTGGCGGAGTCGCGCGTCCAGTCGATGCTTTCCCGAGAAGCGAGCATTCTTTTCAACAATCTGCTCCTCACTGCGCTGACTTTTGTGGTGCTCCTGGGGACGCTCTATCCCTTGATCACCGAGGGACTCCTCGACAAGAAGCTGACCGTCGGCGAGCCGTACTTCAATCAAATGGCGGTCCCACTGGTTCTGGGACTCTTGTTTCTTATGGGCGTTGGCCCGTCGCTGCCGTGGGGGAGCGCCGATCCCAAAGCTGCCGCACGGCGATTGATGCTTCCGACAGCCCTGGCAGTTGGTGGGGCGATCGCCGGGGCAGCCATGGGCATGCGTGGATTCATGCCCGTGCTTGCGGTTGCACTCGCCATGTTTGCCGCGACGGTGTCTCTGCGTGCGCTCTCCCAGCCAGCGCGCGAACGAATGCGCAAGAATGGCGATTCGATTCTCCAGGCGCTTCTCCATACAGCACGGCATGCACGCCAGCGCACCGGAGCTCACATCATCCATCTTGCAATCGTCATCATCGTAGTTGCCGTCGCCGCATCGCGCACACTTCAAATTCATGAAACGCGGACCCTCCAACCCGGTGAAGTGGTCGCGCTTGGCAATATGCAGTTGCGCTTCGACGGACTCTCCACTGGGCGTGAGCCGCACCGCTCCTGGATATCCGCAGATGTCACCTTGACGCACGCAGATGGCGCCAGGACTGTTCACAAAGCTGGTGCGGGGCCGCGCATGAACTTCTACGAGCGCTCGACGGACCCCATCGGCACCCCGCTGGTTGAGAGCGAACTCTTTCGCGACGTGTACGTATCGATGCTGGCGTTTGACAAAACAACAGGGAGCGCAAGCTTCAACCTGTGGATTTTCCCACTCGTCGGTTGGCTCTGGTACGCGATTCCCTTCGTCGTCTTAGGCAGCCTCATCTCCCTCTGGCCTCGGCGCCGCAAGGTGGCTGCGCCGGTACCGGAAGCAAGCGCGAGCGCGTCCCCTTGAACCGGTCACCTCTCAAGCGCGGCCTCGCTATCGCAACTGCTGTCCTTCTGTCGGCGTTTCTCGTTGGAATCCTCGCCCGATCCTTCGGCAGCGACCCGCACCGGGTTCCCTTCATGCTGGCCGGAAAGCCTGCCCCCGAATTCACCCTCACAAGTCTTCGCGACGGAAGCCCTGTGCGCTCTGCAGATTTCAAAGGGAAACCGCTAGTCTTGAACTTTTGGGCAACCTGGTGCGCGCCCTGTCTTGCGGAGCACCCCATTCTTTCCTGGGCAGAGCGCACCTACGGCGATCGCGTTGCCTTTGTCGGAATTGTGTTCGAAGATTCCGAGGCCAACGCGAGAGCATTCTTGTTGGAACATGCATCGCGCTACGTTCAACTTGCAGACTCGAAATCGACGGTGGCCGTGGACTATGGTGTTTCCGGCGTTCCCGAGACGTACTTCGTGGACAAACATGGCATCATCGTCTCAAAGCGAGCCGGCCCCTTTGCTTCGGTATCCGAATTCACATCCGAGGTTTCTTCGATTCTTCCATGACGACTCTGATTGCCGCCACAGCCGCGATCTTCTTTCTTGCGCAAGACGGTCGCGCCCCGACGCGGGTCGGCACGGAACCTCTCGATGCAGCGCGAGAGGCGCGCGTCCAGACACTCGGAGGGAAGTTTCGCTGCGCCGTCTGCCAAGGCGTTTCGATCCGTGACTCTCCGGCGTCGATGGCCCGCGCTCAACTCGACAAAGTTCGCGAGCTCGTCGCGCAGGGAAAGGGCGATTTGGAAGTCGAAGACTACTTCGTCGATCGCTACGGTGAATGGGCGCTTATGGAACCCAGGAAATCGGGGGCAGCCCTTTGGCTATGGATCCTTCCCCTCCTTTTGCTCGCTACCGGAATCGTCATCATTGTCCGAGCGACGCGCGGGGCCGGTGGCTTGGAACCGGTGCCACCGGCTCCAAGACCGCTGACCGCCGATCTTGAAAAAGTGCGCGCAGAGCTCAAAGAGTGACCTCCCTGCTGCTCACCGAGTGGGGTCCGCCCGCGTTGGTGTTGACCGCAGCCGCCGCATTGGGTGCGTTCTTTCTGCGCGCTCGCCGCGGGACGCGAACCGTTTATGACGCGGCGCCTTCCAACGCCCGCGAGGCGGTGCAAGACATTGAAGCGCGCTACCGGGAAGCCATGGCCGCCCTCAAGGACCATGCCCTTGCGGTGAGCGCTACGCCTGCGGATGCTTGGAATCGAACCAACGAGCGCCTCGAAAATCGAGCCGGAGCGCTGTTGTCGGAACTGCGTTCCGCCCAGCACGAGGCAGCGAAGACCGATGCACGGCAAGTGCAGCTGAGCGCTGCGCCGATGGGATTCTTCGCCCGACATCCAACCGCCAGGGGGGCGCTCCTCGGTGGGGTCACCGTCGCATTTGTGGGCGGAGTGATCTTGAGTTTGGTTCACTGGGAAAGCCCAAGCGCCCCTCAGGACCGTGCGGAGACGATGCCAGAGAGAGGAACGAAACAAGAGGATCCTCGCGGCGCGGCGCTTCTTCAACGATTGCGCGCTGACCCGAACGATTCCGAAGCGTTGTCGGAATGGATCATGCTGCTGATGCGCCGCCAAGACTTTGCGCAAGCGGCACCGCTTTCTGCACGCCTTACGCTCCTCGACCCATTCAACGTAAAAGGACGGGTCGCTCGCGCTGTGTTTCGCGTTTTCGAAAGCGACAGTCCCGACGTCAGCGAGCTGCGAAAACTAGCCACGCGCTACCAAGAGGCCAATGATGCCAACCTTTTCGCGGGGCTCATCCTCGCGGATGGAGATGAGCCCAAAGCCGCAGCAGCCTACCTCCGCGAGTACCTTGAGGCTGCACCCCCCGGGGAGCCTCCGCCGATGCTGAGCGGATTGATCGCGCGCATGGAAGCAGGCCCAGAAGCAAAATAGCACCGCCTCACGCGCGCAGCTTCATGCGGATCGCGCCCAAACGCCTCTGGACAAAGGAGCCCGCACAGGGTTCATGCAAGGGATGCCTTCATCGTCTTTCGTTCGCGAACTTGCAGTCGCACGCGCGCTCGCGCTCGATGCCGGAACCGTCATTATGGCGGTGTACGCAACGGCCTTCGAGGTCGTCGAAAAGGAAGCGGGGACGGGACCTGTGACGGAGGCCGACCAGCGCGCCAATGACTTGATTGTCTCTGGCCTCATCGCCGCGTTTCCCGGCGATAGCATTATTGCCGAGGAATCGGGAAGACGTGATGAGACGACCTCGAACCGTTGTTGGTTTGTGGACCCCCTCGATGGAACGAGCGAATTCGCTGCGCGCAACGGAATGTTTGCAATTCACATTGGCCTTGCCGTCGAGGGCGTCGCAAGTATGGGCATTGTGTACGCTCCGGTGACCCAGAAGATGTACGTGGGAGTAAGCACGGGAACGACGACGCTCGAGGTGCCGGGCGTGGCTTCCCGCCTGCTCGCGGCTCCTCGCGTCGCTGACCTTCGCGCACTGCGCCTTGTGGTCTCTCGCGCACACCGATCTCCGCGCACCCGTGAATTTGCCCAGCGCCTCGGAGTAGTCTCGATTACCGAGCAGGGTTCGGTTGGACTCAAGGCAGGCCTTATCGCCGAGGGCGCCGCTGACCTCTATTTCCATCCCTCTCCCAAATCGTCCCGCTGGGATACTTGCGCACCGGAGGCGATTCTCCGCGGTGCGGGTGCGGAACTCACCGACCTCCAACGAACACCGTACAGCTATGACGGTAGGGAACTTGAGAATCGTCGCGGCTTGCTCGCCGGGCGCCCCGAAGTCCTCGACGCGGTAGCCCCCCTCTTGAACGAGCTTCGTTGGCGCTCCTAACCCCAGGGGGGCTGCTCAACGCAGCTGGACCCAGGGGTCAATGTGGCCGTCGTTGATTCCTGCGCTCTCGGTCATTACCTAAATCTCTGTGCGCGGATTGTCTGGTGACCTCAAGACGATGCCGCTTCCCGAGCTGATGGATTTTTTGAGTCGCCATCAAGCTTCCGGGAAGCTTACGCTCGACGACCGCCGAATTCGTAAGCAGGTGCTTCTCGAAAACGCAAATGTTGTCAAT
>JBGSMZ010000108.1:0-17060 GCA_041739845.1 Myxococcaceae bacterium | reverse complement strand
CGCCACCGAGGCGGCGCGCGCATAGGCGAGTGCCGCGATTGCAGCGATACCCGCCACGGCCAGCGCGACTGCGAGGGCGCGACGCCAACCGGTCGAGGAGAGGCCAGAGGCGAACACCAAGAGAGACACCACTGCCCCGACATTGGCAAATTTGAGCCGGTGAAAGAGGAGTCCACCGGCCATGTAGCGCCCGCTCTCGCCCGGAGACGCCTCATAGACGCGCGCGAAGCCGATGCGCAGCCAATGGAGTGGCTCAAATGCCGAGAGGCTTGGCCAGGCGCCAATATGTTGGCAAAAAGCGACGACCATCGAAACGAAAAATACTGCGCATCCGGCGACTGCGACCCGTTCTAAGGAGCGACGCGGGAGCCATTGCACTGCCGCCGCTGCTGCGGGAATCAAGAGGAAGTCAGCCCATCGCGCGAGTCCGAAAGCGGTGGGAAAGCGCATCGCGGCAAGGGGTGCAGCCAAGCTCCATGCAACGAAGAGAACACCGAATCCGTAGACGCGCCAGCAAGAGAGGCGGGCGCGTTGAAAGCCGTGGATGGCGACCAAAAGGAGAGTAAGCCAAGCTCCGACGGCGGCCACTGGCTCACCGATTTGAATACCGCACACCCAAATTCCGAAAGCCAATGGGAGGCGGCGAAGTGCTCCAGAGGCCGCTGCGTTTGAGCGGGTTTCGAGGTCGATCAATGGCACCATCCATTTGCGGCGCGCCCTTGGTTTAACTGCACGCGTCTCCCTGTGTAGTAGAAACGGTCTCCTCTATGGACTTTGCTTCTGCCTGCCGATTGATTCGCGCCAACGAAATAGGGAAACGCGCGAGAATCGCCACGCCTTTTGGGAAACGGCTCCTCGAGTATGCTGACTTGACGGCGACTGGCCGCTACCTTCGGGGCGTCGAGGCATTGCTCCAGCGCGTGAAGCCGTACTACGCAAATACCCACACCGAAGTATCGTCAACGGGGCGGGCAATGACGCGTCTGCGGGAGCAATCCCGCCGCATCATCCATCGCGCCGTGAACGCCAGTCCCTCCGATGAAGTGGTGTTTGTAGGCAGCGGTGCAACAGCGGCCGTCAACAAGCTCATAGGTCTGCTCGGCTGGAAGGTTTCGGAGCCACTGGACCGCGCCTACAAACTCGGAGCAATGATCCCTCGCCAGCAACGCCCTGTGGTCTTCATTGGGCCCTACGAACACCATTCCAACGAGCTTTCCTGGCTCGAATCTATTGCGGAAGTGCACGAGGTGGATCTCGATGAAAAGGGTTCCCTCGATCTCAAGGACTTGGAGGCCCTTCTTGAGAAATACGCGGATCGCCCCATAAAGCTCGGCTCTTTTTCAGCAGGTTCCAATGTGACGGGCGCACTGACCGATGTACCGGCAGTGGCGCGGCTCCTGCGTAAACACAAAGCCATCGTCTGCTTCGACTATGCGGCTACGGCGCCGTATGTGCCGATCGACATGCACCCAGCGGATCCCAACGAAGCGATCGACGCGATCGTCCTTTCGAGCCACAAGTTTATCGGTGGTCCGAATGGCTCGGGAATATTGGTTGCGCATCGGTCACTCTTTCAGTCGCGCACTCCTGAAAGGCCAGGGGGCGGAACGGTCGATTACGTTTCTGGGTCTGGTGCGGAATCAGTGGACTACTGCGAGAATCTCGCCGTACGCGAGGAGGGAGGAACACCGGCAATCATCAGTGACATTCGCGCCGGCGTCGCGTTCCTCGCCAAAGACCTCGTTGGTGCGTCTGCGATTATTGCCCATGAGAGGGCGCTCGCGAGGCAAGTCCTCAAGCGCCTCGGAAAGCATCCCAAGATTCAGCTCTTAGGTCCGTGTGAAGTCGACCGCTTGGCGATTTTCAGCTTCAACATCGAGCGCATTCACCACGACTTCGTCTCCGGTCTCTTGGACCATCTTTTTGGAATCCAAAATCGTTCTGGGTGTTCCTGCGCTGGTCCCTATGGGCACCGACTCCTTGGGATAGACGACCATCGCAGTGAAGCGTACCGGCATCAGATCCGCTCCGGATTGAAGGGCTTGAAGCCAGGATGGGTGAGGGTGTCGATCCCCTACTATGCGACGGAGGAGGACGTTGAATTCATCGTCCGTGCCGTCGAGTTCATCGCCGATCATGGGCGCGACTTCCTCCCCGCGTACCGCTTGAATTGGTACGACGGTGGCTGGGAGCATGTCGCCCATGGGACCATTGGCAACAACCCCATTTCTCTCACCCTCGAAGAGGTCCGCGCCGCGATGCTTGGAAAACTCGCCCCAATCGAAGAGGCCGTAATGACCGAGGCAGAAATCATTGCCGAGCGCGCCTCCTATTTTGAGGCAGCCGAAGCGCACCGCGCTGAGATTGTCGAAGGCGCGGCGAAGACGCCTTCGCGCTGGAACCCTGGAACCGGTCGTCCTGAAATCGACGCGCTCGTGTGGTTTGACTACCTGCATACCGAGCCCGCATCATTACCCGCTCTCGAGGGAGTCACTCCACCAGCGTTCCCTTTGGGATGACGACAATTCCGCTGTCGGTGACCGGGAATCTCCGTCGGTCTGACTCGAGGTCGACTCCGATGCTGGTTCCGGCAGGGATCGTCACGTTCTTGTCGACAATCGCCCGGCGAATGATGCAATGGCGCCCGATCGCAACGTTTTCCATCAAGATGGAACCGGTGACCTCGGTCCAGGAATTCACGCGCACCCGCGGAGAGAGAACTGACTGGTCAACCCTGCTGCCCGAAATGATACAGCCCTCTGAAACCAGAGAGTTGGTGGCGTGCCCGACGCGTTTTTGATCGACGTCCGAGAAGACAAACTTGGCAGGTGGGAAGCTCGTGTTGACGGTCGCTATCGGCCACTGGAAATTATAGAGGTTGAGAATGGGTTCGACAGCGACCAGATCCATGTTGGCTTGGTAGTATGCGTCGAGCGTTCCCACATCTCTCCAGTACCCGCGCTCGCGGGACCCTTGACCAGGAATGGTGTTGGTAAGAAAGTCGTAGGCGAACACCCGCGCACGTTCATGAAGCTGAGAGAGAATCGACTTTCCAAAGTCGTGCACCGAGTCATCTTCGCTCGAGTCGGCGGAAACCTCCCTCACGAGCGCCTCAACGCCGAAGATGTAGTTCCCCATAGAAGCGAGGCAGCGCGTTGGATCGCCAGGCATCGGCGGTGGTGAATCGGGCTTCTCAAGGAATCCCCGGACCTGGCCGTCGGGGCCCACATCGACGATTCCGAAATCGCGTCCTTCGGCGATAGGGATCGGGAGCACCGCCACCGTACACTCGGCGTTCCTCTCGACGTGGAAGTCGAGCATTTGGCGAACGTCCATTTGGTACACATGATCCGCTCCGAAGACAAAGACGTGCGTCGGGTTCTCGTCGATAATCAGATTTAGGTTCTGGAAAATGGCATCTGCCGATCCTTTGAACCAATCGCCTCCGGTGCGCATTTGCGCCGGAACGGTCTCGCAATAGTGTCCAGTAAATGCGGACATTCGATAGGTCCGCGAAATGTGGTTGTTGAGCGAATCGGACTTGTACTGCGTGAGCACTTTGATCTTAAAAATCTGAGAATTGATGAAGTTCGAAAGGCAAAAATCGATGATTCGAAAGCGACCTCCAAATGGGACCGCAGGCTTCGCTCGCTCTCGGGTCAATGGATCGAGGCGCGTTCCGGCACCTCCCGCCAGTACCATGGCCATGGTTCTCATTTGTGCAGCCTTCGCTTGGATGGGCAATCCGCTGAATGGAGTTGGAAGAGGAGTCGTCATTTCATTGTCGTCATACTAGAAGCTCAGGCAAGCAATGAAGATTCGCCTCCAGAATGCTCCCAAAGAGCAATCGCGTCGAACTTTTCTCAAATTATCGATAGCCGGAACTGCGGCCGGTGTGGTCGGAGGAAGCGCTTGGTTGGTCAGCCGCAAAGGGGTGGAGAATCCGCCGCCAGACGGCGTCAATCTTTCGCCCAGCGAATACGCAGTCCTCGGAGCGTTGATCATCACATTCCTTCCGAATCGCAGCGATATGCCTACGGCGCAAAGCCTCCACGCTACCCAGGTCGCCGCGGGAATCATTCAAAGCCTCGATCCCACCGCCCAGGCGGAAGTGCGACAGCTCTTGGCGGTGATCGAAAATGCCTTCACGAATTTTGTGTTCGGCTTTCGTCCGCGCCCATTCACCGAAATGACGCCGGAGGCACAGGTCGAGGTGCTGAATGCGTGGGGCGAGAGCACCCTCGCGCAGCGCCGCGCTGGCTATGTGTCAGGACACAGCCTCGCCATGGCAAGCTACTTCAGCAACAAAGCGGTGTGGCCTTCGATTGGGTATCCTGGTCCCCCGGTGCAGTTTTGGGATCCCAACGCTCCGGTTTGGCGCGGCGACGGGCCCCGCGCTCCGAGCTTAGGGCGATGGACCGAAGCCGATGACGCCGCGTCGTCTGTCATATCCTACGACGCGGAGCGCGAGCCTCAATGAGCGGCTCCATCTTCACCGGAGATGACTTGACCCGAGACACGTCCGTCGCCTGCGACGTCTGCGTAATCGGTTCTGGAAGCGGAGGCGCATGGCTAGCGCACGAACTCGCCCGCGCCGGCAAGCGAGTCGTGATGCTCGAAGAAGGCGGGTACCACACCCGTCGCGACTTCGATATGACCGAACCCCGCGCTTACGCATCGCTGTATCAGGAGCTTGGAAATCGAGCGACGGACGACCTCGCGGTCACGATGTTTCAGGGGCGTTCGGTCGGCGGAAGCACGACCATCAATTGGTGCAGCAGTTTTCGAACACCCAAGCGCGTACTCGATTTTTGGCGAGAGCACTTTGGAATCGAAACGCTCTCTGAGAGCGTGCTCGCCCCGCATTGGGAAAAGGTGGAGCGCCGCCTCCGCATCGCCGAGTGGCCCCTCGCGCTTATGAACGCCAACAACAAGGTCCTCTGGGACGGCTTGGGCGCTCTTGGCTACTCACGCAGCCCGATGCGACGCAATGTGAACCACTGCCTCAACTTGGGATACTGTGACCTCGGCTGCCCGGTGGACGCGAAGCAATCAATGCTCGTAACGACCATCCCAGACGCGGTGGAAGCGGGAATGACGCTCTACGCAAACGCGTCGGCCCGTTCTCTGAAGATTTCGGGACGCAAGGTCTCGACCGTCGTTGCGGACATTCTCGATCCGACGAAGGATCGGCCCAAGGGAGTCACCCTCACGGTACAGGCCAAGGTCACGGCTTTGTGCGGAGGCGCAATCAACTCTCCTGCACTGTTGCTGCGCTCCGGACTCAACGCCGGTGGCCGCGTGGGAACGCGCACCTGGATTCACCCCGTCACGGCGACTCTTGCAGAGTTCGAGAGCGAGATTGCTGCTTATGCGGGAGCCCCGCAATCGGTCTATTCGCATCACTTTGTGGATCGCGGTCCCGGAAAGCTTGGATTTGTCCTGGAAGTCGCGCCGATGCATCCCATGTTCGCAGGAGTTGTGAGTTCGGGTGGTGGCCCCTTCTGGCAGGACTTGATGACGCGCTATCCCAAGCTCAACGCGATGATAGCCATTTGCGTGGATGGCTTTCTTCCTGAGGAGACGGGGGCGACGGTGAAATTGCGCGAAGGAGGCTACGGTCGCCATTCCATCAATTACGCGTTCGTCGACCCCCACTGGGAAGCATTCCGCCAGGCCACTCGGGAGATGGCAAAGATTCAGTTCGCTGCGGGAGCCAAACGGGTCGTTACGTTCCACTCGCCTACCGCAGTCGTCATGAAGAGCGTGGACGACCTATGGCGGTTGGATAACGCATCCTGGTCTCCCGGCCGTAGTCGGGTGTTTTCTGCCCACCTCATGGGCGGGTGTGCCATGGGGAGCGACGCATCGAAATCGGTCGTGGATCCGCTCCTGCGCTACCACGATCTCGACAACCTCTTTGTCGTCGATGGCTCGGTGTTCCCGACCTCGCTCGGCGTGAATCCGCAGGAATCGATTTTTGGACTCGCACATTGGGCTGCTGAGCACGTTGGAGCGGCCGCCTAAGAGAGCTACCACCCGACAGAGGTGGATTGCCCCGCCAATAGTGCAACGTCCACGGTGCGGCGCGTTCTATGTCGCTGCAAGGTTATGCGGTAGTTCCCCGGCGAAAGGTGGAAGGTGCGGACGCCCACGACCTCACCAAGCTCCTTCTCGTTGGCGCTCACCACTGCATAAGGAATGGCTCGAATAACGAGTGATGCAGACGATGCCTCCAGGCGCGCTTCCGCTGCAGAATCGGCAAGCAATGGTTCGTGCTCCGGGGGAGAGGGGAATGAGGCCGCAACCGCTGGCGACTGGAGGCCAGTCTCCATGGCCCCCGCAACAGTGGAGTCAGGTGTCGCCGGTTCGGCCGGAGCTTTCTTCAGAACGAGAGAGGTGCCTGCAGCGCTCGCGAGCGCGAGGACACCCATGGCGACGACGACCTTGCGCCGCCGGAGAAGTCTCGCCGAGCGCGGTCGTTGTGACTTGCGTTTTGGCTCTTCCGTAGGGTTTCGGTTTGCAGCATCCAACTCTTGGACCCCAAACTTCTCAAGAAACCCTGAAACAGAAACGTCTTCAGCTCGCTGGGCGTGGCCAAGAACAAAATCAGTCAGCGTGCGATCCAATTCGCGCGCCGATTGAAAGCGTGACGCTGGATCCCTTTCGAGGGCTCGCATTGCGATACTCGAAAGTTGGGGAGAGACGTCGGGGTTCACGCGATTCGGAGGAGGGATGACCGACTCTTGCACGGCGCGAAGTACTGCGACCTCGCTGGCGGCGTCGAAGAGGCGGGCCCCAGTCAGCAGTTCCCAAAGGATGATACCGAGGGCGAAGACATCGGTGCGCGCGTCGACAGCGTCTCCGCGCGCTTGCTCGGGGGCCATGTAGGCGAACTTCCCCTTGAGGACACCGGGCACCGTCCGTGCATGGCCAACCTTTGCAATACCAAAGTCAGTGAGCTTCACGGCTCCCTCGTACGACAGGAGGATGTTGTGCGGACTGACATCGCGGTGAATGATTCCCACCCGTCCGCCCCCGAGATCTGCACTGTGGGCAGCGTGAAGACCTCGCGCAACCTGTGCACAGATTTCAGCGGCGAGCACTGGAGGAAACGCGACGCAACGTTCGCGGCAATAGCGCCGCAATATTTGCAGCGTGGTGCCGCGCACATATTCCATGACGAGAAAGTGGATGTTCGCGTGGCGTCCGAAGTCAAAAATATTGACCAAGTTGACGTGGTTCAACGAGCACGCAATGCGCGCCTCCGAAACGAACATCGCGACGAATTGCGGGTTCGTCCCCAGGAAGTCATGAATGACTTTGAGGGCCACCGCTTTTGCAAATCCCTCCACACCCCTTGCCTCGGCCAAGTAAACAGTCGCCATCCCTCCCTCGGCGAGCGTTCGACGCAAGACATATCTGCCGACGCGAGATCCGGCCCCCAATGCCATCGCCCCTCCCTTCCCAACGAAAGGCAGACGGTAGATCATTTGTGGTCAGGAGTTGAATCCAAATCTCGGTACTCCGAGGTGAATGGGCAGGTGGGTCAGAGTCGCCGCACCGGACTTTTTCTCGTGCCGGTAGTTCTCTTGTTTGGATGGATGACCCCGGTCCACGCGAACCAGCCTGATCATCCGATGCTTGTCGTCTCCGAGAATTGCGCTGACCCGCAACGCCTCCAAATAGCGGCGGAAATCGGCAGCATCTTGCAAAGCCGCCTCGTGGATTTTCAAGCAGCTCTTGCACGGGTTCGCCCACTTCCGACGCGCCTCGGCGATGCGCGGAAACAAGTAGAGGCGGCGCAAGGGTTGTTCTACGCGGGGAGGAGCGAAGGTGCACTCGCTCTGCTACGGGACCTCGATCCTCTCATCGAGCAGCTCCCGCCTGGAGAGCCCGCTTGGAAGATCCGGGTTGATGCGCGCCTCCTCGAGGCGATGATCTACCGAAGAATCGGAGCGCCCGCCGAGGGAACAAAACGGTTGGTGCGGCTTCTGGGAGTGGATCCGACGTTGCAACTCGACCCTGAAACCTATCCCCCGAGTATGCTCAAAGCGCTTGCTTCCGCGAGACGCCGACTCGCGGAAGGCCACCGCACTCGCCTTGAGATCCTCACTCCCGGTTTCGCTGCGCTGGTGTTTCTCGATGGCCATAGCGTTGGAATGACGCCGCTCGCCTTGACGCTCCCGCGAGGAATCTATCGGATCGAACTCGCCGCCGGATCTCTTCGGTCATTTGCGCGAAGCGTCGTGATGCCCGCGCGCGAACCTCTTGAAATTGACGTTGCCGGCGAAGCGAGCGTAGGCGCACGGAACCCGCCCTGTCTCACTTCGGCCTCAGAAGGCGCGCTGCGTGCCTTCGCACAAAACGCTGGCGCAGATTCGCTCCTCGTCATCGGCGGCGACGGCCGGGAAGTGCGACTTGAATTGCAGGGCCTCGCCCGGGGATCAATGCCTCAGGTGGTCTCGGGGCCAACTGCTCTTGCCGCAGCGCTCTCCGCGCAGCTGCTTGGGTCTCCCCATGCAAACGCAGTGGAGGGTGCGTTTGGAACTCGCTCCCTTGGCGCGTTCGTACCGCCAGCGGCGCGTTCGCAGCGCTTTGGAGTGCGCTGGGAGTTGCTTGGTCCTACGCTAGGACTCGCTACCGCGCTGGCGGCCGTTGGGGGCTCGCTGTACGCCCTTGGAGATACGAATCGAGCGCGGCTTGCTGCGCTCAGTGCAGCCGGAACACTTCCAAATCCCACGGACGACGCTCTGGCATTTGCCGACGCGCAGCACCGCCTCCTCGCGCACGATGACGCGCTCGCCATCGGGCTTCTTGCCGGAAGCGGCGGAATGCTGATCGCTGCAGCACTCTTGGCTTGGCTTCTGCCCGGGACCCCGGTGGTTGTCAGTCCGAGCCCGAACGGCATCTCCGTTCGGGGCGCTTTCTAGCGCGCTACTTGGCTGCCGGCTTTGGGGCCTTGGCCTGTGTGTTGTAGATGCGGATCAACTCATTGGTAATGTCGAGAGACGTAGGGGCCCAAGCGAGCGCTGACTTCTCGTAGACCATGGAGAGTCCATCGCGTTGTGCGATTTGACCGAGGATTTGCTCAAGTTTCGGAACGATGCTCCCCAGCTCTTTGCGCTCCGATTCGGCGAGTTCGAGGCGGAGCTTGTCCGCCTTCTGGGCAAAGTCGTAGGTCCGCTTCTGCAGTTCCTGTTCCTTGCCGACGCGAACCTTGTCGTCCATCGTTGAGGCTTGGCGTTGGAAGCTTTCGACGTCGGCTTGAATGGCCGCCTTTTCTTTCTCCACTGCCTTCTGCTTGGAGTCGGCGAGCGCCTGAAGGCGAGCCTTGGCGGCCTTTCCCTCATCGGTCTCTTGGAGGGCACGCTGGATATCGACAAATGCGGCCTTGTAGTCGGCCGCGTGGGCCACGGATGCGATCAGCACAGATGCGAGGGCAAATTGCTTCACCATGAATCCTCCTGGAGTTGGTAATTCGACCCGCCCCTATACACTGGGTCTCGGGAAGTCAAAGTACCTTCGACGAATGTGCTAGGCGGTTGTTCAATGCGGCTGGGAGGATTTGTCACCCACGGGAACAATGTAGCAACCCTTCCGCGTTGCCTGGAGACCCTTGCCGACGTTTGTGACGATGCTGTCGCCGTCGATTCCGGGTCCACTGATGGCTCGGCGGCCTTGGCCGCTGCGAGCGGAATTCGCCGCATTTCGCATCCCTGGATGGGCTACAAAGCGGCTCGGGCAGCCGGTGCCGCAGCCCTTTCAGGATGTGACTGGGTCCTCTGTCTTGATGCAGATGAGTGGATGGAGGAGCCAGCGCGCCAGCGGATCCGCCAATGGAAAGAAGGATTGGAGCACGCCCCCGTCAACCGCCTTCCCCGACGCGATTGGGCCGTGCTCGCGAGCGGCACATTTCTCTATCGAAGGACGAGCTGCCAACGGTTGCTCAGAAGAGATTTGGCAAATTGGGGAGCACAGATGGGCGTGCACGACGCCCTGCACGTCGGACGCGCTCGCTGGCTCAACGCGACGATTGAGCATCGCTATGCGACTTCCGTCGACCACCGGGGTGGCAAAGAGCGCTTCTACGCCCTCCTCTGGGCTCTTGAGGCGCATCGGGACGGACGTCGTGCGAAATGGCCGCCACTCCAGCGGATGGCCTTGTTTGCCCGGGAGGCGATTCTCAAGGGAGCGCTCTTTCGCGGAGGTCGCCACGGCGCGCAGCTCGCCTGGCACGTCGCCGCCTACCATGACGAAAAGCATCGCTGGCTCAAACGACTGCGCGAAGGAGAATTGCCAGAGCTTGCGTCGGCGTTGGCGCGTGGTGACTATGCAACGGCGTTCGCAGGTGCGCGCGCTGCGGTGAATCCCGGGAGTCTTGAATGAACTGGCGTCTTCCTGCGATAACCTCTGCGCTGGCACTCTTCCTTGGCTGCGCAACGCCTCGAATCCGCCTGCCCGAGGAGGCCTCCTCCGGTGCCGGCCTCGCATCCGTGCGTTCTGGAACCTTCGATGGGTCGGAGCAACGGCTGCTCGGCTTCACCGCGAAGCGAGGTGCTTTCAAGACTGGCAATCGAAACGGATGGAGATTCGACTTCTACACGGCACATATTGGAAGCTACCGACGGAGTACGTCGCGCGAGGTCACCATCACTTCTCCGGGGAGACCCGATGTGCTGGCGCTGTGCACGTACCAGGAGCGCTATGAAAATCCGAAGGAGGGGGAGCGCTATGTCGCTCGGGAGGCGAAATGCATTGGCGATCAAGTGCACTTGGAACTCACGCAACCGACCCCGCTCGGAGTCCAAGGAACAATGACCATGGGAGAGGTATCCCTGGAGATTACTGGGATCCTCGAACTCAGCCAGGGGAACACCGACCGATTCCCGGTGGGCTTTACATTTCGCGACGAGGGAAAGTGGATCGCGAGCGTGGAGCACTTTGCAGGTGGAGGTTTCTACGAAGCTCTCGATTGTACGCCCGGGGATCGGGAGGCCGCCGTCGTCGCGGCACTCCTCATTTCCGCGGGGAACGACATTTTCGATTCCGCTGGCGATCGCGGAGCGGGAATTCCTTAGGCGCCGCCTAGACTCCTCGTGCGGTGGGTTCCCATAGGTACTTGTGCTGTTGAAGTTGGAATCGCACCGGGAGGCGATCGGCGATAATCCACTCAGCGACCTCCCGGGGATCCACCGCGCCAAACACCGTAGATACCAGCATGCCCCATGGCCGCTTGCGAAGGCCGTGCGCGCTGATGAGGTCCTTCGTCCACTGGTAGTCCTGGCGGCTCCCGACAACAAATTTGAGCTCGTCGCCAGCGGACATGGAATCAAAATTCCGGAAATCGTTGCGCGCGCTCTCTCCAGAGGATGGCGTCTTCATATCCACTATCTTGTGAACGCGTCGCGGCACGAGGCGCACATCGATGGCCCCGGATGTTTCAAGAAGGACCGTATTTTCAGCAGCGAGGAGGCTCTCCATCAGAGGGTAGACGCCAGGCTGAAGCAGCGGTTCCCCTCCGGTCACTTCAACCAGGGAAACTCCGAGCGCTGCGACGCGGGCGACGACGTCCGCGATGGGCATGCGCTTTCCTCCGCGAAAAGCAAAGGCGCTGTCGCAATAAGAACAGCGCAGGTGGCATCCGGTGAGACGCACGAATGCGCAAGGCAGGCCTTGGTGTGACGATTCGCCTTGAAGGGAAAGGTAGATTTCTTTGACGATCAGCGAATCGGCACCCCCTATCCGACGCGGCTCAATCTGCGGTTTTCCAGCGAGCATAGGCTTCTAGCTTCGGACGGCTGCCCGCGCGAGTCGGACGATGCTGGTCTCAAGAATCGTACCGTAGACGCGGTCGGTGTTCATGACGAGGGAGGCGAGCTTGGCCTCAAAGCTGCGTTGAAGGGTGACCCGCCAAACGATCTGGGTGCCGCCAGGAACGGACAGGAAGAGCACGTCATGGTTCTCGGTCCCCGGACGCGGTTCAAGGAACTGAACGCGAAAGGCCAAGTGGCGCGAGGGGTCGGAAGCGACGACCTCCGCCTTGCCGCGTGCCCCGACTGTATCAGACGTCCACGCGAAGGTACTCCCCAGCGCGCTCGCAACACCGGTGAACTCGGTCTTCATGTGGGGGTCGCGCTCGGCCCAGATGGACCAGGCGGACCATCGACGAAAGTCGCTGATTTCTTCGAAGAGGCTCGCTGCAGGGGCGGGTACAAACAGCTCGCGCTCCACGGTGTAGACGGAAGGTCGTGATGCGCCGATGGCGAAGGGGAGCAGAGCGAATGCGGTGAGCGCTCCGAGGAAGGTGCGCGAGGCGCGACGACCTCGCGGCGGTTCTCTCACTTGGACGCCTCGATGGCGGCCGTCAATTCCGGAATCAAAGTGAACAAGTCCCCCACCAGACCGTAGTCGGCGACAGTGAAAATCGGTGCGTCCGGGTCCTTGTTGATGGCGACGATTGTCTTGGAGCCCTTCATTCCGGCGACGTGTTGAATCGCCCCGGAAATTCCCACCGCGATGTAGAGCTGCGGCGCGACGACTTTTCCCGTCTGCCCAACTTGAAGGTCATTGGGTTGCCATCCGGCGTCGCAGACAGCGCGCGATGCGCCGATGGCAGCGCCAAGTGCATCCGCAAGTGCCTCGATGGGTTGAAAATCGCCCTTGGTTCCACGACCGCCCGAAACAACGACGCGGGCCTCTGTAAGGCTCGGTCGCGTACTCAGCACCTGCTTGAAGTCCAAAAATCGGGTTCGCATTGGCGCTGGCGCTTCGAGTTGGAGTTCGCGAATTTCTCCGGCGCTCCCAGCTGCGGGTGCCTGAAACTCCGTCGGACGCACGGAGAGGACCACGATAGGGGATGACAATTTTACAGTCCCAATAACGGCTCCGGCCCAGAGCGGTTTCGTGAAGGTGAAATCGCTTCCGGTCCCTTCAATGGAGAGCACTTCCGAGGCCATTGCCGCCTGCAATTTGCCTGCGACGCGGGGCAACACGTCGCGACCGAAAGCCGTGGCGGCGCCCACCACGAAATCTGCTTTCGCCGCGCGCACTGCCGCCACCACAGCAGGAGTGACGCCCTCGGCAAGGCCGTGCTCAAACGACGGTCCGCTCGCTGTGTAGACCACCGAGACCGCGTAAGGCGCCACCGCTTGGGCGAGTGGCCTAGCGTCCACGGCGACCACGACCGCGTGGATCTGTCCGCCGGTTCTTTTGACAATGGCACCGGCAGCACCGAGGGCATTGAGGGTGGCCTTGCGGAGGCTTCCGTCCGGATTGGCTTCAACAACGACGAGGACATTTCCCATGGTGGAGTTGCTCCCCTTTGCGCAGAGCGCCTAGATGACTTTTGCTTCGTTGCGGAGTTTGTCGACGAGCGCCGCAACGTCTGGGACCTTGATTCCCGCCTTGCGTTCTGGCGGTGCTGCGACCTTGAGCAAGGTAATAGCTGGAGTGGCGTCGACCCCGAGCGTTGCGGGAGTGAATTCTTCAATCGTTTTCGACTTCGCCTTCATGATTCCGGGAAGGGACGCATAGCGCGGAAGATTCAAACGGAGCTCGGTGGTAACGACCGCTGGGAGGGTGCAAGCAATGGTCTGGAGTCCTCCATCGACTTCACGCACCACGGTGATTTCTTTGCCGTCGGTGGAGAGCTGTAGGGCTGGCGTCTTGCTCTTTTCCGCTTGGGACTCCAACGAATCTTCTTTGGAGGCGAAGGTCGCTTGAGGCCAGTCGAGCATTTCCGCGAGGTAGGGACCAACTTGCCCCTGGTCACCGTCGATGGATTGCTTCCCGAGGATGGCCAGGTCGGGCTTCTCCTTCTCAGCAATTTTCGCCAAGCATCTGGCGATTGCGAGTTGGTCTAAAGGTCCCACTTGGTTCACCCAAATGGCCCTTGAAGCACCCATCGCCAGGGCTTGCCGAAGTTGCTCGTGAACGTCCTTGGAACCCACCGACACGGCGACCACCTCTCCGCCGTGCTTGGCCACAAGGCGGAGCGCCTCTTCAATGGCGATTTCGTCAAAAGGGTTGAGCTTGTATCTCAAGCCCTCGGTGACAATCCCCGTTCCTTGCGCATTGACGCGGATTTTCGACTCTGAATCCTCGACACGCTTCGCGGTGACCAAGATTTTTAGTGCCATGCGTTTTCCCTCTAGGGTGAATCAGGGTCTGAGAAGCTCGCGTGCAATGACGAGGCGCTGAATCTGGCTCGTCCCTTCGTAAATTTGAACGAGCTTTGCATCGCGCATCAGCTTTTCGACAGGATAGTCTTTGGAGTAGCCGTTGCCGCCGAATACTTGCACAGCATCGGTGGTGACCCGCATTGCCATGTCCGCTGCAAACCGCTTCGCGTGGCTAGAAGTTTGGGTGCTGCGCTCGTTGCGAGAGAGCTGCCATGCAGCTTTGAGACACAACAATCGTGCTGCCTCGATATCCGTCGCCATGTCCGCCAAGAGAAATTGAATGGCTTGGAAAGTGGCGATCGGCTTGTCGAACTGCATCCGTTCTTTGGCGTAGGCGATCGCGTGTTCCATCGCGGCACGGGCGATTCCCACGGCGAACATCGCAGTGAGAGGGCGGCTGTTGTCGAGCGTGTTCATGGCTACCATGAACCCTTCGCCCTCGGCACCGATGCGGTTTGCCACCGGTACGCGGACATTTTCAAAGGTCAGCGTCGTCGTGTTGGATGCGCGCTGACCCATCTTGTCTTCGTGGTGACCCCGGGTGAGTCCCGGTGGGTTTCCTTCGATAGCGAGGCAGATGATTCCTGAGCGACCCTTGGCTGCGTCGGTGGTGGCAAACACCGAGGCCAATTCAGAGACCCCTCCGTTGGTAATCCACTGCTTTTGCCCATTGAGGATATAGAAATCGCCTTCTCGGACCGCGCTCGACTTGATTCCCGCGGCGTCCGAGCCAGCGCCAGGTTCGGTGAGGCCAAAGCATGCGAGCCTGAAGCTCTTGAGAAAGGGCTTGAGCAATCGCTCCTTTTGCTCCTGAGTTCCATGGAGGACTATCGGCAATAGCCCCAAGTCGATGGCGGTCATCGAACTCCCAATTCCCGAGCATCCCCACGAAATCTCTTCAGCGATGATCGCTTGTGCGAGGTGGCCGATTCCGTTGCCACCGACAGAATCAGGAATCGTGAGATTGGTCAGGCCAAGTTCCCAGGCTTGGCGAAGGATTGCTTCGGGAAATGCACCCGAAGCATCGAACGCCGCAGCCTTCGGACGGATGATTTCTCGCGCGAATTTTGACGCCGCGTCGCGGAGCGCTAATTCTTCTGGAGCAAGCGCAAAGTCCATACGCTTTCTCTACCATGATCTTCTCGCGGTACGACGCACGGAAGCCTTTCGCTTGCCGCAGGAAAGCCCTGGGATGAGTCCGCTCCGGATTGGCGCGCAATTCGCCGCGAGCAAGGATAGAGGCCACTCCATGGTCACCCGCGTTGCAAAGCCCGTGCGCCGTCGGTCTGCAAGCGCCAATCGCGCCGAGATTCATGCCGTTGCTCGTGTTCTCCGCGCCGAAGCACAGGCGATCCATGCGCTTGCGGATCATCTTGGCCCAGCAGTTGTCGAAGCCGCGAATTGTATCGATGGGTCCAAGGGACGAATTATCTCCACCGGGATCGGAAAGTCGGGGTTCGTTGCCCAGAAGTTTTCCGCAACGCTTGCATCGGCGGGAATATCTTCCTTCTTCCTTCACGCCGCTGAGGCCATGCACGGCGATTTGGGAAGAGTCGTGAGTGGCGACGTGGTTGTTGCATTTTCGAACTCCGGCGCAACCGAAGAGCTCCTCAAGCTGGTGCGCCCTTTGGAGCGCTTGGGCGCAAAACTCGTAGCAATCTGCGGGCCCAACGACTCGCCACTTGCGCGCGCCGCGCAAGTAGTCATCTCCATTGGAGAAACGGCGGAGGCGCCGCCGGTTGGCCTGATTCCAACGGTGAGTACCGCGTCGATCCTTGCCGCATCGGATGCGCTCGCCCTCATCCTCGCCCAGCGCCGCGGCTTCAACGCCGCACAGTACCTGCGCTTCCACCCGGCGGGAAAGCTTGGCAGGAGCGCACGCACCGTCGCGGACCTCATGCGCCGAGGACCAACCAACCCGCTCGTGCGGCGGGGGACGCCGCTCTCAAAAGCGATTGCAGTGATGACCCAAACGCCGATGCGCCCGGGAGCTGTAGCCGTGGTGGATGCCAAGGGGAAGCTCTTGGGAATCTTCACCGATGGGGACCTGCGCCGACTGGTGGAAGGTGGGAACTTTGACATTCGCGCTCCCGTCGAATCCGTCATGACGCGCAATCCATCGCGAATTGGCCCAGATGCGTTGGCGCTGTTTGCGGAGCGATTGATGCGACGTCGGAGCGTCGATCAGTTGCCTGTCGTCGATGCAGCTGGCGTCGCCGTCGGGCTGCTCGATGTGCAAGATATTCTGAACGAGCGCGTCTGACGGTTAGCGGCCCAGGAGCTTGGGCGCGTAGGAAGGGAGCGTCGTTCCCATGCGCTCCCACAGCAGCCGCGCATCGGCGGGCGCACCGCGCGCTTTCAGGCGGTCTCCCAGCGCGGCAACCTCGTCCGGATTTTCCATGGCCACGCGCCATACCGTATCGGCCATCGGCTGGCGGTTGAGCTTCACCATCGTCCAGGCGATTCCCGCGCGAAGGCGCGCATTGTTGGGGGAGGAGGTCATCACCGAGAGGTAGGTCCCTCGAGCTCCCTCGAAATCGCCAGAAGCAAGTTGGCTTTCTGCCTTCTCCAGGGCTGCCGTGAGCCCATCCTCGCTAGGTTCCGCCGCGCCAGGCGGCCCCTGCGGAGCCGGAGAGGAAGCGACCTTGGCGCGTTGTCCTTGCGGGATTTTGGAAATCCCTCCGTGCGCAATGGCGAGGTCGATGCGCTCGAGGAATCGGCGGGCTTGGGGAACGCTCGCCGAGACAGGCGGTTGGGCAATGAATGCTTTCAGGTCAGCCGCAGCGTCTCGGAGTGCGGCAAGGTCGTCGCCGCTTCCTTCAAGGAGTGCGGCCCCGTGCCCATAGCGCGCTTCCGCTCGTTCCGGAAAGAGGGCGA
>JBGSMZ010000100.1:0-11773 GCA_041739845.1 Myxococcaceae bacterium | reverse complement strand
ATAGATGGGAAATAGTTCTGCACCTTCGGACGTTAAGATTCCAAGGCGAGAGTAAGCCAAGAGTGTTGAGCCCAGAAGTCCCCCCTCCCCTTTTGGGCTCACGGGAGGGGCCGGTAAGCCGGCCTCTCCCTTTTTTTCCTCTGAGGGAACTCCTCAATCGGCCTCAATGTGTGGCGCCTGGAACCGCAAAATCCCAACTCAAGAACGCGAACCGGCGATCTGTATCCAAGGAATAATGCGGCCCGAACGCTATTAGCCAACTTTAGAAGCCATTGTTCTGCCATCCCGTAAACATTCCACTATGAAGGTAAACATGACTGGTGCGGACAAGAGGAAGCAATCACTCTACTTTCCGGAAGAAATGCTCTTAGAAATTCAGCAGGAAGCCACACGTCAGGATCGCTCGCTTTCGTGGATCGTCCAGCAATCGTGGAAGGTAGCGCGCGATCGTATTCGCAGCTTTCCGTCCGTGAATGACGTTTCGGGGGCTCCGGACCCACGCGAAGACAAGTAGTCGGGCAGGCGCTGACGCGCGGACCCGTTCGCTCGTTGGACGTGAGCTCTTCACATTCTTCGCGCAAGAGAAGTTGCTATTCCCGCGGCGTCGATAGAGCCTCACTTCATGTCCTCTGAGTTTGCCTTGGAACTCCAAGAGGTCGTCTCGAGGGAGCAATCGCGAGCCATTGCGCGTCTGTTTGAGGATCCGGGAAAAGAATTCTGCGCGTATCGGAGAGCGTACGAACTCCATTCGAAGAAGTACCAGCACCGAATGACGTGGGCGGACGTGCAGCGGAGAATATCACGCGCCGACCTCATTTATGTTGGCGACTATCATACGCACGCTCCATCGCAGCTCTGGTATCTCCGCGTCGCAGCCACCGCGATCGCAACGAAGCGCCGAGTCGTTCTCGCTCTCGAATTTTTCCCGGCGAAGCACCAGCGCGTTCTCGACCGCTACCTTCGGGGCGGCGCGTCGGAGCGAACGCTGTTGCGGGTATTTCGCAACCCCTACAGGGGCCCTCTCGATGTCTGGCCGCAATTTCGGGAAATTCTCGCGTTTGCCAAAGCCAAGCGCTTGGAGGTCCTGGCCATCGATACCCATCCACGTGGGCGTGGACGAATTGCAGCAAGAGATCGCTTTGCTGCTCTCAAAATCGCAGCCAGTGCGCGCGCTCGCGACGCTCCAATGGTTTGCGTTCTCGCTGGACAATTCCATGTGAGTCCCGCCCACCTTCCCAAAGAGGTCGCGCACGCCCTCCAGGACGTGCAGCGCGCCTCGCTGAGCGTGTATCAGAATGCGGAGGGCTCCTATTGGCAACTCGCGAGAGAGCACCAACTGCGCACCGAAGCAGTTGCCGTAGCCACCGATGTAGTTGGATTGAACCACGCGAGTCCACTGAGCTGTCAGCGCAGCTTCCTGGACTACGTCGAGGCTCGGATTGCGAATCCTCGTCACTGGGGCTTACTCGTCCACGCCATTGCAAGCGCCATGACTGCGCGCTTGGCGCCTGGAACCCGAACCGTTCCTCGATTCCAATCGGAGATGCCTCGCGGAGTCTTCGCATCTGCCTATCTCGAAGTTGCTGCTCGGACGGCGGCGCTCCTGGCCTGCGAAGCTTTGATACATTCGCGCCGCAGCGAATGTACTCCGCGGACGGCGTCGATTCTTGGCTGGTTCGCTGCCGCAACCCTCGATCCAATTGCATTTCTTCACCGATCGCCACGTTCGGGGAAATCCCCGCGCGCGCGCGGTGAAGCGCTGGCTCGCCACGCGTTGACCCGTCGTATTTCCGCAGAAAGCCTGCGCGCCAGCCTTGGAATTCGCTTAGCCGCCAAGGCCTGAACGTCAAACGCTTCATTCAATGCGTCAAATCCGATCCTCGCGTTCGGACCCCTGGCTGCCGTACACTGAAACTTCCTCGTATTGCTTGAGGTGCGTTCTGCCCATGACTGTCGACCGAACGTCTAGCGGTGGATCTGCGCAGCGCTTCGGCGAATCCAATTGGCGCTCCGAGTTTGGCCCGGTTGGCAGTTTGCTCGCACGCCATTTCTTGTCCCACTTGCGATTCCCGGAAGCTTCGCAGGCGCTTCTCATGGAACTCGGGACCCGCGGGTCCGTCGTCCACGTCATGCGAACGACCGGATGGGCCAACTTTCTGTCCCTTCAATGGTTGCTGGTTCACAACGGGCTGGCCCCTGTGCGTGCCATCGTCAATATGCGACGCTGGCTTACACGGCCCTTCACGCTGCTCTGGCGCAGCGGAACTGTTGGCGAAAGGTTTGCGTCGGCCTTCGCTGCACAACGTGCGGGCTTGGTATTTCTGCGGAGAAGTGCATTCAATTCCCCCAGAGGTATTGGGGACAGTGACGTCAACCCATTCATCGACTTGGTCCATCTCCAGAAAAAATCGCCGCGGCCAATCTTCCTGGTCCCGGAACTCCTGGTTTGGGATCGCATTCACCGAAATGTAAGACCAAGTGTTTTGGATCGCATCTTCGGAAGCCCCGAAGCACCTGGATTCATCGCCAGCATCGTGGCTTTTGCGCGCAACTACAAACGTGCACAGTTTCGGGTTGGCGAACCCGTCGATCTCTCAGAAGTCATCGCCCGCTACCCAGAGCATTCACCGGAGACCGTTGCGCGAATCATCCGGAGCACGCTCCACCATTTTCTCAGTCGGGAAACGCGAGCGGTCTATGGGCCGCCGCGGAAGCCTGTCGACCGCCTCATCGACGAGGCCATGCGCGATCGACGCTTCCAGGACAGCGCACGTCAAATCGCCAGGGAACGCGGTGTTCCCCTTGCCAAAGTGGAAAGGGAAGCGAAACGGAAGTTCAACGCAATCGCGGCGCGCCCGAGTCCCACCGTACTCGGAATCATTGCATCCCTCTTACACGTCGTTTTCAATCGAATGTACGACGGCGTCGAAGTGGATGAAGCGAGTCTAGAACGCGCGCTCCGCGCTGCTTCTCGGGCCCCAATTGTCATCACCCCGAGTCACAAAAGCCACATCGACTACTTAATCATCAGCTACGTCCTTTGGCAGCGGGGCTTTTCTACGCCGCTCATCGCGGCTGGAGCCAATCTCTCTTTCTTCCCATTGGGCAGCGTCTTCCGGCGCGCAGGCGCCTTCTTCTTGCGGCGAACTTTCAAAGAGGACCCTCTCTATACGGCGGTGTTCCGTGCGTACTTGAGGAAGCTCGTTCGCGATGGGGAACACCAACTCTTTTTTCCCGAAGGGGGGAGATCTCGGTCCGGAAAGCTACTCCAAGCCAAACTTGGAATCTTCGCCTGGCTGGTCGATGCCATTCTCGAAGGTGCGCGCGACGACCTGATGTTTGTTCCGGTGGCGATCGATTACGAAAGAGTCGTCGAGGGCGCTTCGCTTGCAAGCGAAGCGGGTGGAGCCAAGAAGACGCCGGAGGGCATTCGGGGGCTCCTTAGCGTCCCTCGCGTGCTTTCCAAAAAATATGGAAAGATCCACCTCAGGTTTGACGCGCCCATTTCTCTCAAAGGCCTCGCTCAGCAGCGCGCGGTCTCATTCGAAACGCACGATCCTGCAGAGCGCAAGGGATTGGTTCGCGCGTTGGGGCATCGGACCATGTACGGGATTTCGCGCGTCAGCACCGTTACGGCGCAGGCGCTCCTGGCGTCTGCGGTATTGGAAGTTGGTACCCGTGGCGTGTCCCTTGCGGAGTTGGTCGAGCGCATCGAGATGCTTCGGACACTGATCGTCGATCTCGGGGCACCGCTCTCCCGCGGTCTTCAGTCCGCTCCTGTCTCTCCGCTTCAACCAGGGCCGATCCGGGACGCATTGGAAAGCTTTTCGGAAGACGGGCTCATCGAGGCGGTAATGACCGATGGCGCTCCGACATACTTCGTCCCCGAATCCCGTCGCCTCGCACTGGCGTATCATCGGAACACGCTTCTCAATTGGATCGCTGGCCTGGCGATCGTCGCGGCTGCAACGATCGCCGCACAAGGGAATCGCGAGCGCACACTCTCCACCGCGTTGTTTGTGAGCCGGCTGCTCAAACTCGAAATCGTCTACCCGGCGAGAACGGGTTTCGAGGTGGTTTTCGACGAAACAGTGGAACATCTCTCCCGCCGCGGTTGGCTCGAGACGCGGGAAGGCGAATTGCGGATTGTCGCGGGGCGCGAGAAGGCTACACTCTGGCTCACGAGCCTCCTCAGTCACCTTCTTGACGCCTACGCGATCGCCATTCGCGTGGCGGCCGAACTCGCCGAACCGGTAGACCGCAAGACCTTTGTCGCCAGGTGTCGGGAGCGCGGGCGGTCTATGCAGATCGCGCAAGGCTCTCCTGGACCTGAGGCCATCTCGCAATTGACTTTTGCCAATGCGTTGGAAACACTGCGGAATTTGTCAGTAATAGTCCGCCAGGATGGAGAGAATGCCGTGCTCCACGCGCCGCTGGCGGACCTCCGAGAACGCTTGTCGCAAATCCTCACCGCTCTGCAGATCGCGGCAAGCGAAGCTGCTCCCTCAATTGGGTAGGGCACAGTCCGATTGTGGAATTGCCTTCACGATTTTGAGAAAGGAGCTTGGCTCCACAAATCCAGAAATCATCAGATCGGAAAGGACATTCCCCCTTCCATCGACGAATGCGATGGTTGGAAGGCCCTTCACTCCGAAGCGCTCATAGACCTTATCGAGGGCTGCATCGTCTTCGGTCCCGTCTACCTTCACGGAAACCATGCCACGGGTAGCCTCTGCGATGTCCGTCCGGTTGTAGACGAACGCGTCTAGCTCCTTGCAGGCCGCACACCAATCGGCAAAGAAGTCGATCATCACCGCCTGGCAATGCGCGTTGGCGCCCGCAAGAACGGCATCGAACTTCGCCATTCCTTCCTGGGGATCCGGGCGAAGCACCGCTGCCCATTGAACACCGGGATTTGCGGCTCCATCCAATGGAGTTGGGGACGAGAGTCGAAAGACGATAGCCCCAACAAGCGCACAAACTCCGACCCCTTTGAGGAACCAACGACCAGAAGGTTTGAAGGAATAATGAATCCCGCCGATCAAAACCCCACCAAATCCTAAGGCCCCCACCAAAAGGAGTGCGCCTTTTGGCCCCAGCATGTCTGTGGCCTTTGTGATTCCATCATCCAGGACTGGAAAAGCAGTTCGCAGGTAGGAAATCGCCAGAACGACGAGCGCTACTCCGAAAATGCTCTTCACCCACTCCATCCAAACGCCGCCCTTGGGGAGCTGTGCGGTGAAAACACCGATGGCAAAGAAGGGAACGCCGATGCCCATCGCATAGATGAAAAGGAGGCCGCCACCCAAGGCGACGTTGCGCGTACTTGAAACCCACGCAAGCAGACCGGTGAGGACGGGCCCGGTGCATGGCGCCGCCAGGAGGCCTGCGGCGCTCCCCATGAGAAAGGCTCCCACGACCCCCCCACCCCCGAGGGAACTCAAGCGGGCGGCGAGGTTCGTGGGGAGCGCAATTTCAAATGCACCAAACATTGAGGCAGAGAGGACCAACATGAAGACGGCTAACCCGATGGCGACCGGAGCGCTCCCGAGGGTGGCACCAAAGACCTTGCCAGAGAGTGCCGCAAAAACCCCGAGCATCGAGAATACGAAACCCATTCCTACGACATAAGCGCTGGTCAATCCGATGGCAGCCGCGCGTCCCTTGGCTTGGCGTGCGCCAAATACGCCTACGGTTATGGGAATCAGCGGGTAGACGCATGGCGTCAAAGAAGTCAGGATTCCTCCCAAAAACACGACGATTGCAGCGATCCCAAGCGATCCTCTTGCAAGGTAGCCGGAGGCATCCAACTGAGAGACCGGCGCCGCAGGAATTACCATGGGGACGAAGACAACCGCGAAGGCTGTCAGGAGCGCCGCTGTAAGAAGAATTCGAGATTGTCTGCTCATCAATGGGCCTTCCCTGTCGGGACTGGGTGCACGGTACTTATGTCACCACAACGCATCGCGTTTCCAAAGATCGCATCGCTCCTGGAACGCCTGCCGTTAGCTTGACTTCGCGCGGGCTAAACGAGTAGTCATCATATAACCGGACCAATCCGGTCCACTTTGAACGCTCCCTATGCCTCTCTCCTTCCCAATCTACTTGGACAACCACTCTACGACGGCCGTAGATCCAGCGGTACGGGAAGCGATGATGCCCTATTTTACAGAGGATTTTGGCAATGCGGCCTCGCGAAACCATGCCTTTGGATGGAAAGCTGAAGCAGCCGTCGAAAGAGCGCGCCGACAGGTCGGAGCGCTTCTTGGGGCATCCTCTACGGAAATTATTTTCACTTCCGGCGCAACGGAAGCAATAAATCTTGGGATCAAGGGAGCCTTAGAATTCTATCGTGAACGCGGTGACCACATCGTCACCCTTGCAACGGAACACAAGGCTGTTCTTGACACCTGCAAGCGCCTGGAGCGCCAGCGAGAAGCTCGGATCGAAGAACTGAAGGTTCAGCGACTGACCGAATTGACCGGAGCGCCTATCGATCCGGAAGATCTCGCCGCGCTTGAGTTGAAACCCGACCTCGCGAACGACACCGTGCTCCCGATGTGGATCGATTCGGTGCGGACCGGCGCTCGCGTCACCTACCTGAATCCGCGCGCCGATGGGCTTGTGGATTTGGAAGAACTTGCCCACGCGATTACAGACCGAACGGTCCTTGTCGCGATCATGCTTGCGAACAACGAAATCGGCGTCGTTCAGCCGGTCGAAGCAATCGGGAGACTCTGCCGCGATCGAAGGGTTTTGTTCTTCGTCGATGCGGTACAAGGGGCAGGGAAGATCCCGTTTTCGGTGGAAGATGCAAAGGTCGACCTGGCCGCCATTTCCGCGCACAAGCTCTACGGCCCCAAGGGAATCGGAGCGCTCTATATTCGCCGCAAACCCAGGGTTCGCATTACTCCTCTCATCGATGGAGGTGGGCACGAGCGAGGCTTCCGCAGTGGGACGCTCAACGTCAGTGCTATCGTTGGCTTCGGAAAAGCCGCTGAGCTTGCGGTCGCGCTCCTCCCAACGGAAAGCGCGCGCCTCTTGTACCTGCGCAACCGTCTGCTGAACGGGCTCAAGAGCCGTCTCGACATGCTCCAGGTCAATGGAACACTCGAACATCGACTCCCAGGGAGCCTCAATATTTCGTTTTCCCACGTGGAGGGCGAGGCGCTCATGATGGCGACGAAAGAAATTGCCGTCTCCTCTGGCTCTGCGTGTACCTCCGCCTCTCTCGAGCCTTCGTATGTGCTGCGAGCCCTCGGCGTGGAAGCGGATCTGGCACACTCTTCTATTCGCTTTGGGCTCGGTCGGTTTACAACCGAAGAAGAGGTTGATTACGCGATCGACAGCTTTACAAAAGCGGTCACGAAACTTCGTGAAATGAGCCCACTCTATGAAATGGCCCTGGAAGGGATCGACCTGAAGTCAATTTCTTGGGCAGCACACTAGTCGCGGAGGACCACCATGGCATACAGCAACAAAGTCATCGATCACTTCGAACACACGCGCAACGTCGGTAGCCTCGATCGCGACGATCCGAATGTCGGCACGGGACTCGTGGGGGCACCCGCATGCGGGGATGTGATGCGACTGCAACTCAAGATTTCGGATGATGGGGTTATTCAAGACGCCAAATTCAAGACCTTCGGCTGCGGCTCGGCAATCGCCTCGTCGTCCCTCGTCACCGAATGGGTCAAAGGAAAGCGCATAGCGGAAGCCCAGACGCTTACCAACAAGGAAATCGCCAAAGAGTTAGCGCTACCGCCAGTCAAGATTCACTGCTCAGTTCTCGCTGAAGATGCGATCAAAGCCGCGATCAAAGATTTCGAGGCCAAGCGGCAAGCGCGCGCTGTTCCCGACGAGCGGCCGGCGGCTGCCTCCCAAACAACTGCATGAGCGCGGACCCCTCACCCGCCTCGCCCCGACCGCCGGAGCCCGCCAAATTTGGAATTCGCCTTGGCGACTCGGCCTATGAGCGGATCCGAGGGTTGATGAGCGAGCGAAGCGGCGGTTTGCGTTTGGCAGTGAAAGGCGGCGGCTGTTCGGGGCTTGCGTACCGCATGGAATGGGCCGAGGTTCCGAAGGAGCGCGATCGTATTTTCGAACGAGACGGCGTTCGCATCTTTGTGGACCCCAAGAGCTACTTGTACTTGATGGGCACGGAGCTTGTTTACGAAGATACGATGGCTGCTTCAGGATTCCGTCTCAAGAATCCCAATGAGAAGGCGTCGTGTGGCTGCGGACTCAGCTTTTCGGTTTAGCATCGTGGCCTCCAAAAACTACTTTGATACACTCGGCCTACCCGAGAGCGTCGACCTCGATCCCGCGATGATCGAAGCGCGATACCAAGAGTTGGCGCTCCGATTTCACCCCGATAGAGTTTCAACGCAGGCTCCGTCCGCTCGCCGCCAGGCCGTTGAAATGACGGTGGAAGTCAACGAAGCGTACCATGCGCTCCGCAACCCGACGAACCGCGCTCTCCATCTGCTGACGATCCATGGCTTGGACCTGGGGCAGGAAGGCGCAATTGCGGCGCCTCCGGAGTTGCTGGAAGCGGTGATGGAAAAACGCGAAGCGCTAGAGACTGCGATCGGCGCTGGAGAACCAGAAGCGATCAGCGCCCTTTCAAAGCGAGCGACAGGGCTGCGCGATGCAGCATTGGTGCGTGGGACGCTCGCCCTTCGTGAGCAACGTTGGGAAGAGGCGGCGCTGCATCTCGTCGAGGTCAAGTACTGGAAGCGCTTCCTCGAAGAGGCACAGCGCGGCCTGGAGCGTCAACCTCTATGAGTGGCCTTCTTCACATTGAAGACCCCGCTCGACCGCGCGGCCGGACTGTAGGAATCGATCTCGGAACCACCAATTCGCTAGTGGCTACGGTCGACAATGGGACCCTTCGCGTACTGCCGATGGAGGCTGATGGGTCCCCGCTTCTCGCGTCCATCGTGCACTACGCTGCGGATGGCAAAGTGACGGTGGGGCGCGAGGCGGCGACACACCTTGCGGACGACCCGACCAACACCCTTCGATCTGTAAAGCGATTCATGGGCAAGGTGCTCGCTGACGTACCCGACCATCAAGCTTACAACTTCGCCGCCAGTCCTGGATTGGTTCGATTCCTCGTCGCAGACGGGCAACCGGTATCGCCGATCGAAGCTTCCGCTGAAATTCTGCGCCATTTGCGCAAAAGGGCCGAAGCGCATTTCTCTGAAAAAATTGAACGCGCGGTCGTGACGGTTCCCGCCTACTTCGATGAGTCTCAGCGGCAAGGTACGATTTCCGCTGCCAGACTCGCGGGCTTGGAAGTTCTGCGTCTCTTGAGCGAACCCACGGCAGCAGCTCTTGCCTACGGTCTAGATACGGGGGCGCAGGGGCACTACGCCGTATTCGACTTGGGAGGTGGCACCTTTGACGTGTCAGTGCTCAAGCTCAAAGATTCGGTTTTTCAAGTCATGGCAGTCGGCGGCGACACGCAACTCGGCGGTGACGATTTCGATCGCGCGATAGTCAATGGAATCCTTGGAACCGCAGCTGTGGCAACCCTTGCGGCCCCCCCATTTGCAGCGTCCATGGCCGCAGCCCGTGCCGCCAAAGAAGCATTGACGACCAACGAATCAGTAACCATGAAGATCTTGGATCGCGAAGAGGCGGTTACCCGCTCGGACTTCGAGCGCTGGATTGCGCCGATACTCTTGCGCATCGAAGAAGTGCTACGAAATACCGTTCGCGATGCGGAGCTTGAACCGACGGGGCTTCAGGGAGTTATTCTCGTAGGGGGGTCCACGCGCGTCCCTGCCATCCGTGCCCTCGCGGCATCGGTATTCGGGCGCGCTCCAATTACCGACCTCGACCCGGATCAGGTGGTTGCCATGGGTGCTGCACGCCAAGCGGCTCTGCTTGCAGACGAAGACCACTCGAGCAATGCGCTCCTCCTCGATGTCATTCCACTTTCGCTTGGACTGGAAGCGATGGGAGGAGTCGCGGAGAAGATCGTCGAGCGCAACTCGCCAATCCCTATCCGACGCGCGCAGACATTTACGACTTTCGAAGA
The DNA here is from genome assembly GCA_041739845.1 of Myxococcaceae bacterium. Classification (GTDB taxonomy): domain Bacteria; phylum Myxococcota; class Myxococcia; order Myxococcales; family Myxococcaceae; genus JBGSMZ01. The sequence goes on along the minus strand of JBGSMZ010000100.1, from coordinate 1,725 downwards.
TGGTCAAACCGGCATGGACATCCACGTCGTCCAAGGGGAGCGAGAATTCGTAGCCGACTGCCGCTCCCTCGCCCGATTTCGACTGACAGGAATTCCTCCCGGTCCTGCGGGAGCAGCGCGCGTACAAGTTACTTTTGAGGTCGATGCCAACGGCCTCTTGTCCGTATCCGCCCATGAACTTGCGAGTGGAAAATCCCAACGCGTTCAAGTGCAACCGAGCGCTGGGCTCACGGATTTGGAAGTCGAATCCATGCTCTTGGCCTCCCTTGACAACGCCGAAGGCGATATTCAGCGGCGAAGGATCGCCGATCTGCAGGTGGAAGCAATGCGACTGGCCTCAGGTGCGCGACGCCAGTTAGAGATTCATAGCGAGAAGGCAGATGCGCGGGAACTGACAGTCATCCGAGCGCGCCTCGATGCTTTGGAAGCAGCCCTCATCGCACCGATCGAAGCCGACCGCTTGCGCGAGGCGCTGCGCGCCGTTGAGGAAGCATCGGCACCATTGGCTGAACGCCTCATGAACGAAGTCGTCGCCCGAGCAGCCGTTGGGCGCCGAGTCGAAGACTTCTAGGACAACCTTTGCCTACAATTACCTTCCGAAGTCCACTTGAAGTGCTGTCCATCGAAGGCGAAATTGGCTCGACGATCCTTGAAGCCGCACAGCGCGCGGGCGCTCAAGTGGGACATACTTGCGGAGGTGTATGCGCGTGTTCGACCTGCCACGTTTGGGTTCGGCGTGGGTTTACGAGTTTGCCAGAGCCCGATGATTTGGAACTCGATCGCCTAGAGCAAGCGTTCGATGTGCGTCCACATTCGCGGCTGGCTTGCCAGGCAACAATCCAATCGGAAGATTTGGAAATATGGATTACGCAAGAGTCTTTGGCCGCATTCATGGATGAGAATCCCACCATTCGGGAAGAACTTGAAAAAACTGGCCGCTGGCCGCTGGCGGGCGGCGTTGACACCTCGATTTCGGTTCCGTAAGAGGCGGCAACCTGCCCAGGTGGCGGAATTGGTAGACGCGCTAGATTCAGGGTCTAGTACTGGCAACAGTGTGGAGGTTCGAGTCCTCTCCTGGGCATGAATGCGCCTCGAGCGGCGCGTTCACGGGCGTTGCGCCCCCCTAGACATTGGGCTCTCCTCGGAGGCCATCGACAGCGTTCAGCTCGAAGCTCGCCATTCCTCTCGACTGCAGCGCCTCGCGCGCAGCGGCGCCAGCGGCTGGATCAGGAGCGAAGAGCACACAGCCATCCCCCACTCCGGCTCCAGATTGCTTGCCAGTGCACCCGTGCAAACGCGCGAGTGCGAGTACTTGGTCGACGCGATCAGAAGTCTCACCGACAATCCCGCGAAGCAGCGCCTGCAGTCGGCTGCAACTGTCCTCGACGCGCGCGTAGGCGCCGCTGGAACACAATGCGGCCTCAAGTGTCCTTCCAAGCTCATCGGATGCCGCCACGAATTCCTGCTTCTCCGAGGGACTGCGCGATGCATCCAGGCTTTTGATCGACGCCTCTGTCGAAACCCCGCTTCCCGTCGGGACATACAGGCAGCCGTAGCGCGGCGTCGCAAGCCGGGCGATGTCAAGAGGAGGCGCCGCGGCGAGCACCTCACCGAAATTCGGTCCTCCTGCGGCTCGAAGGAGTGGTTCTACTGGATACTTGCGGTAGCGAATGAACCCTCCGACCGCGATGGCCGCGACATCTCCTCCACTACCCCGCCCAGCTT
>JBGSMZ010000099.1:0-19482 GCA_041739845.1 Myxococcaceae bacterium | reverse complement strand
GTAGACGTCGGCAAATCCGTCTCGCGTGTAGGCGGCAAGGCACAGCGCGCGGCTTTCCGCGCGGTCGCAGGCGATCTCAAGCTCGCCTACGCGCAATTCGAAGAGCTCGAGACCTTCTCCCGCTTCGGCGCCCGACTGGATGAGGAAACCCGCAAGACCATCGACCATGGACGGCGCATTCGCGCTTGCCTCAAACAGCCGGAGTTTTCGCCGGTGGGCGTTTCTGAGCAAATCGCGGTACTTCTCGCGTTGACGGCGGATTTCTTCGATACGGTGCCCCTTGACCAGATGGCCGATGCCGAACATGCGGTGCGCGAGGCAGCCGCCTCCATCCCAGCGGAGGCGAGCGCGCGATTCGATTCCGCTGAAGAACTCAAGGAGGAGGACCGAAAGCAAATCCTCGATATCGCGCGCAACGCACTGGCCAGCTTTCAGCTGCCACGCGATGCCGTGCCCGATGCCAAAAAGGCTTCCGGGCCTCATCCGATATCCAGCTCGGAAGATGCAGCGAAAACCGACTCCGCATCCGACGGGAAGGACCAGTCATGAGCGACACGTTCGCGAGTCTTCGCAGAAAGATTGGTTCTGCGGGAGATCTCCAATCCGTCGTCCGCACCATGAAGGCCCTGGCCGCATCGAGCATCGGGCAATACGAACAATCGGTGCGCGCACTCACCGACTACTATCGAACCGTGGAATTGGGATTGGGCGCGTGCTTCCGCCCGATGGTACCCACACACCAGCCCATCCAGCAGCAAGGAAAACAGGACCACATCGGAGCTGTGGTGTTTGGCTCCGACCAAGGATTGGTTGGGCAGTTCAACGAGGTTGTCGCCGACTTTGCGGTGTCAACGCTGGCGGCACTTCCAGGAAAATCCCAAGTCTGGGCCGTCGGCGAGCGCGTTCACGCGCATTTGGCAGACGCGAACGTGTCGTTGGCAAAAGTATTTCCCGTGCCGAATTCGGTCAAGGGCATCGCTCCCCTCGTCGGGCAGATTCTCGTGGATACGGAGACGCACTCCAATTCGGCTTTGGTCACCGAACTCCACCTATTCTACAACCGCCCTCGGACCGGCGCCGTCTACGCTCCGGTCACGCAGCAATTGCTTCCACTCGACGAAGACTGGCGCCGCAAGATGATTGAGGTTTCCTGGCCGACGGAGAGGCTCCCTGAGGTCCTCGGTGGCGATTCCGCGACGCTGCGGGCCCTCATCAGCGAATACCTCTTTATCTCACTCTTCCGCGCGTGCGCAGAATCGCTCGCGAGTGAAAACGCAAGCCGATTGGCGGCGATGCAGCGCGCCGACAAAAACATCGACGACATGCTCGAAAAACTCAACGGGAGTTTTCACCAATTGCGACAGAGCAGTATCGACGAGGAGTTGTTCGATGTGATTGCCGGCTTCGAGGCACTCTCGACATGACATCTGAACTCGGCCCCGGACCTCCGCGAGCGTACCTGGTGCGCCACGGCGAGACTGCGTGGACGCTGACAGGACAACATACCGGACGGACCGACCTCCCGCTTACGGACAATGGCGAGAAACAGGCTCGCGCACTTGCACCGGTTCTCGCCGCCCTTTCCATCGACCGCATCTTCTCAAGTCCGCTGCGCCGGGCGCGCCGGACTGCCGAGCTTGGGATGCCTCGCTCTCGCATCGAGGAGGATAATGACCTTATGGAGTGGGACTACGGCGCTTACGATGGCAAGCGAACGACCGACATCGAAGCTGAGTACCAGGGTTGGAACCTCTTCCGCGACGGCTGTCCCCATGGAGAAACCGTCGATTCCGTAGGAGCGCGCGCGGACCGCGTCATCGGCCGGATTCGCGCGGGCAGCGGCAACGTTCTGCTCTTTGGCCATCGCGAGATTCTGCGGATACTTGCCGCTCGCTGGCTCGGACTTGCACCGATTGACGGGCGCTATTTACTCCTTGCGACTGCCTCGGTGAGCATCCTCGGTTACGACCACAATCTCAGCGAGCCCGTTATCCACGCCTGGAACACCAGTGTGGAGGACGCTTGAAGGATCGCACCCCGTCCGCAGGTGGCCTGCGGCAAAAGTGTCCACGCGTAGCTGCGGGCAATCCATGACGCCGTCTTTAGGAAGTGCGCAATCGCCCCTAGAATCAAAGGAGTCCAGCATGCCGCAACACAACCCCCAATGCGTACAAGGCGGCGCCCGAGCGCACCAGGGGGATTGTTCATGATGCGCGTGCTGATCCTCAACACCGGATCGAGCAGCGTCAAATGGACACTGCTCGCTGCCGATAGAACGTCCCTCGCGGGTGGAAACGAGCCGTGGGTGTCGGAAGACCGCACGGCCCGTTCGAATCAGCTTCGGGACCTGCTCAAGAGGGTCCCGGCGTTCGATGCCGTAGGCCACAGGGTAGTGCACGGCGGCGGGCGGTTCTGTGAGTCCGTCACCATCGATGAGAGGGTTCGCGAGGAACTTGCGGAGCTCATCGCCATTGACCCCGAGCACATGCACATTTCACTCGCCGGCATCGACGCCGTCAGCAGCGCATTCTCAGCAGTTCCGCAAATCGCGGTTTTCGACACCGCGTTTCACGCGACCATGCCCGAAGCGGCTGCTGGCTATGGTCTTCCCTTCGAATGGACCGAGCGATGGGGCCTTCGTCGCTTCGGCTTTCACGGACTCAGCGTTTCCTACGCGCTCGAGCGAGTGAGCCACCTCCTCCACTCCCCTCCTTCCCGACTGATCGTCTGCCACCTAGGCGGCGGCTGCTCGGTCACGGCGGTCAAGGACGGGCGATCGCTTGATACGACCATGGGCTTTTCACCGCTCGAGGGCTTGATGATGGCAACGCGCTCGGGGTCGATCGACCCGGGTCTCCTGTTCTACCTCCAGCAGCACTGCAAAGTTGGCGTCGACGAACTCCGCGATACGCTGACGACGCGCTCCGGGCTTCGCGGGGTTTCGGGAGTCTCTGGTGACTTGAGGGAAGTCCTGAAAGCCGCCGAGAAAGGCTCGGCGCGAGCGAACCTCGCCTACGAGCGCTTCGTGCTCTCCATTCGTCGGGCGCTGGGCGAAATGATGGGCGTCCTCACTGGCGTGGATACGGTCGTGTTCACCGGCGGCATCGGCGAAAACAGCCCACGGACTCGCAGGGACGCCACCAGCGCGCTCCGGTTTTCCGGCTTCGAGCTCGACGAAGATGCGAACGCAGGCACCAGCGAAGACCGCGAAATTTCCACCAGCGGGTCGCAGGTTCGGGTTTTCGTGATTCGCGCCAGAGAGGACCTCGCCATTCTGACGGAAGTGCTCCAACTCCTTCAGGCAGCCGTACCCGCTGTTCCAAACGCTCGCTCTTCGCTCGCCCGTTGGGAGAACGAAGGGGGCGCCGCACGTCCAGCGCACCGCGTGCGCGACCTCACGAAGAAGCTCATTGTGTTCGACCTCGATGGAACTCTCGCCGAAAGCAAGTCCGCACTCGATAGCGAAATGGCCGCTCTGCTGGATGCGCTGCTGCGCGTCGTCAAGGTGGCCGTCATTTCCGGAGGGGGTTGGCCGCAATTCGAAAAGCAACTCCTGTCCAGATTGACCGGCGATGAGCGCCTCAAGAATCTCTCGCTCCTCCCTACCTGCGGAACGCAGTTCTTCGAGTTCGGCTCGGAATGGACGCGCCGCTACGCAGAAGATTTCACGGATGAGGAGAGGAAAAAAATTATCCGTTCACTGAAATCAGCGATTCATTCGTCAGGATTTCGGATTGAGACCACGTGGGGAGAGCAGATTGAGGATCGCGGAAGCCAGATTACATTCTCTGCGCTGGGGCAGGCGGCCCCTCTTCCAGAAAAGGAGAAATGGGATCCGGATTTCGCAAAGCGAAAGAAGATGCAGGCGACCCTTGAGGGGCTCATCCCTGGGTTCTCGGTGCGCTTGGGTGGAACAACGTCCGTCGATGTGACCAAGCCCGGCATCGACAAGGCCTACGGGGTGCGCAAGCTTCGAGACGCGCTTGGAATTGGCCTTGATGAAATGCTTTTCATCGGGGACGCCTTGTTCCCTGGTGGAAACGACTATCCAGCCAAGGAAGCAGGGGTCGAGTCAATCCAAGTGAGGGACCCAGACGAGTCAAAGCGAGTGATTCAAACCATCCTCGCATGCCTGGGAAGCCTCCCAGCGAAGGCTCCCAATGGAAGCCGCTCGGGTGCGCAAACCAATCAGCTTTTTCGCGCAACCACCTGAAGCACCGCGCTCTTCCCGTCGTGGTAGCTGCCCTCATGAACCTCGCGAATCGTCTCCTTGGCTTCGAGGAAATCCAGCCCTGCCAATTCTAGCCGCACCGACGCCAGCGTCATCATGAGCTCGACGGTGGAGGGGCCGCCTGTGTTGTATTGAAGTTGCTTGGGCGTATACGCCTCAAGCAAGAACACGCCGCCGGGCTTGAGGGCTACGACCACCGAGCGATGAAGAGCGGCGCGCAAGTCCACGGGCAAGTGGCACCAAATCGACACGATGCCGTCCCAGCGTGCCGCTCCGAGATCGAAAATGGCGAGGTCGGCGAGGATCGTTTGAATCGCCACGCCATTTTTCCGCGCGAGCTCTTGGGCTTTCTCAAGTCCCACCGTCGCGCTGTCGACGCCTGTTGTCCGGAAGCCGCGGCGCGCCAAAAATACCGCGTTTCGCCCTTGTCCCTCCGCAAGGCTCAGAATCTCGCCGTTCTTGGGAAAGTAGCGCTCCGCATTGGCGGCCAAGAAGTCGTTGGGCTGGGTACCGTAGGCGAACCCTGGCTCGCTATAGCGCTCGTCCCACATCGGCTCTCCTCTCTTCCGGGTTCCCAGAAGCTAGGTATAGGGACTCGACAGTCGTTTCAATAGTTGCCTAAAGAGCATCGGAATCCTTGGCGACCGTTGGAGCCACCACCGGAGGAATGGATTCATGGCCGAACACGCGACCTCGTGGCCCATCCAGACGTTCCGTGGGACAAAGTCGCATCCCTTGATGCCCAACTACACCGACAACCAGCTCCTGGATCTTGCCCGCCGGGGCGACCGGCGCGCCGTCGAGACTTTGCTCGAGCGCCATCAGGCGCAAGTCTACCGCTTCGGTATGCGCATGTGCCGCGATCCCGAGGACGCCAAGGACGTGCTGCAGGACACGCTCCTCTCCATGGCCCGAGGAGTAGGCGACTTCCGCGGTGCGTCATCGATTTCGACCTGGCTCTTTAGGATTGCGCGCAGCGCCTGCATCAAGAAGCGGCGCCAAAGCAAGTTCGCCCCAACTCAGGAGCGCTCGCTCGACGACGACACGCATGGCGTGGAGCTACCGCTCACCGATCCTGCGCAAAGTCCGGAAGAGGCGCTCGCCAGCAAAGAAATTGGACGTGCTCTCGAAAAGGCAATCCGCACGCTCGCGCCGATTTACCGCGAGGTGCTTCTCCTTCGCGACGTGGAAGGTTTGACCGCTCCAGAGGCGGCCGAGGTTTTGAGTGTCAGCATAGCGACCGTAAAGAGTCGACTCCATCGCGCGCGTTTGTCCATTCGCGCCGTCGTCGCGCCGAGCATGGGATTTCGGGGCGACGAAGCGACTGAAAAAGGGGCTTGTCCTGATGTTCTGACCCTGTTCTCGCAACACCTCGAAGACGAAATAAGTGTGGATGTTTGCGCCGCAATGGAGCGGCATCTTCAAGCTTGCGAACGCTGCCGAGACGTCTGCGAATCGCTCAAGCAAACACTCGCGCTCTGCCGCACGACGGCGCCTACGGTTCAAGTGCCATCTGTGGTCCAAGCATCGGTCAAGGTTGCTTTGCGAAATTTTCTTGCTGAGAATGCCTGAACCCTTTTTCCAACGGTTGGCTCTACCTGATTATGGAGGCCACCGTGGCGACTGTAGATGTGACCGAGAAAACGTTCGAAGCAACCGTGAATAAGGGCATCGTTCTGCTCGACTTTTGGGCGTCCTGGTGCCCCCCTTGCCGGGCCTTCGCGCCCACTTTCGAGGCCGCAGCGAAGCGCCATCCGGACGTAGTATTCGGGAAAATCGACACCGAAGCCGAACCCGGCCTAGCTTCCTCGTTCAAGATTCGTGCGATCCCGACCTTGCTCGTCCTTCGCGATGGCGTGCTGCTCGCCACCCAGCAAGGCGCCGTGCCAGAGAGCGCGCTCGAGGAAATCGTGAAGAAGGTGCGCGCCCTCGATATCGGCGAAGTGCGGCGCAGCATCGACGAGCAGACAGGCAAGACCAGGGCACCTCAAGGCGCAAACCCGGGGGCCGTCTGATGTGCCGCCGCGTCAATTGTTCCAAGTGTGGCCGCCCGACTTATGCTGGTTGCGGTGCCCACGTGGAACAAGTGCTTGCCGACGTTCCACCCTCCGCGCGCTGCCACTGTCGCGAGGAGAAGGCAAAGCGCGGCGCGCCAAAGGGTGTAGCCGCGAAAACCTCTTGGTTTCATCGCTTTTTCGGAAATTGAGGTGGGATTGATGCTCCCGTGCAACGTGGTAGTCTACGAGAGCGATGACCGACGCGCGGTCGTGATGGCGGTCGACCCCTTAAAGACCATGGCAGGAACCGGCAACGCCAAGCTTGCGAAGCTGGCCGAGGCGGTGAAAGTGAAACTCATCAGCGTTCTTGCAAGATTGGAGTGACTGCAATGCTATCCAAACTCATGATGGCGAGCGTGCTCGCGATTTCTATCGGCTATTTCCTGTTCGCGAAGGGCGACAAAGTCAGCAGTTCCGAAGCTCGCAGCCTCGTTGACGCGGGCGCGCAGCTCGTGGACGTGCGCACGCCCGAAGAGTTTGCTGCCGGCCACATTTCGGGCGCCATCAATATCCCCGTACAAGACCTTGAGCGTCGCATGGGAGAGCTCAATGCAAAAGACGGAGGAATTGTCGTCTACTGTCGAAGCGGAGCTCGAAGCAGTAGGGCGGCTGCGATGCTCAAAGACTCTGGATACACCCAAGTTCACAACATGGGGTCAATGAGCAGTTGGTGACGCAGCGTTGTTTCGTCGACGTGAACAGGGGCAGTTTTGCTTGAAACGCGTTGACAGCTCCCGCATCAACGAGCCTTCTCGCAGCGACGAACCCTTTCGTCGCTGTTAGGCTCTCACGCACAAAGGAGAAATTCGCCATGAATAAAAATGAAGCCGGATGGGATCGGATTGTCCGAATTATTTTGGGTGTTGGATTGCTCTCGCTCACGGTTGTGGGACCGCAGACATGGCTCGGTCTATTGGGAATCATTCCCCTCGTCACTGGTATCTGGGGTTTCTGCCCGATCTACCGATTGTTTGGACTGAGCACGTGCCCAGTCCCCAAGGAACACTGACGGAGTTGATGTTTGAGGTGCGCGCTTCGCTCTCGGCAGTGGACCGACGATTAGCCGAAAAAAACCATGGCGCGAACCCGACACAAAGGGGCAGTCAAGGTCGTAGCGCTGCGGGAGCTCCCTGCGGCGGCCCTACGCGCAGTCTTGAGAGAAGGCTACACGCGTGCGGACTTCAAGGGCGATCTCCTCGCGGGAGTAGTGGTTGGGATTGTAGCACTGCCGCTGGCCATGGCCTTGGCGATAGCGGTTGGCGTGCCACCTCAGCAGGGTCTCTACACAGCCATTGTCGCGGGGTTTCTGGTCGCTGTCCTCGGTGGTTCAAGAACGCAGGTTACGGGGCCAACCGCGGCCTTCGTGGTTGTGCTCGCTCCAATATTCACCAAGTTCGGAATGGCTGGACTCCTCATCTCGGGTTTCCTCGGTGGGTTGATTCTGGTCGCAATGGGACTCGCCCGGCTTGGTCGACTCATTCAATTTATCCCTCACCCGGTCACGACTGGGTTTACCGCGGGGATTGCGACAGTCATCGCGACGCTGCAACTGAAGGACCTCTTCGGCCTCACGCTCCCGGGGAACCCGGTGCACTACTTCCACAGAGTCGCCGTGATGTTCGAAGCGAGGCACACGGCTTCGTTTTGGGAGTCCGTCATCGGACTCCTGACGCTTGCCATCCTTCTCTCTCTCCCGAAGCTCACGCGGCGCATTCCCGCTCCGCTCGTGGCTCTTCCCGCCGCCGCTCTCATCTCGGTTGCGCTGGGCCACCTCATCCCGGACTTCCACGTGGCTACCATCGCGAGCCGCTTTCACACGACGGTCGGCGGCAGTGTCGTCGCTGGCATTCCGCAGCTCCCTCCTCTGCCGATAATCCCCTGGCTGACATCGGGTCCCAATGGGCAACCCTTCGCGTTCAGCTTCGAGGCCTTTGGCGCGCTCCTCTCCGGGGCATTCGCCATCGCTATGCTGGGAGCCATCGAATCGCTGCTCTCCGCAGTCGTCGCAGACGGCCTCGCCCGAACAAAGCATGACCCGGACGCGGAGCTTCTCGCGCTCGGGGTCGGAAACCTGATTGTCCCGTTCTTCGGCGGTATCCCAGCGACGGGAGCCATTGCGCGCACCGCAACGAACATCAAGTCCGGCGGCCGTACGCCAGTGGCCGCCATGATTCACTCCCTTACAATCCTCGCTGCGGTGCTCGCCCTCGCGCCGCTTCTCGGCTACCTGCCGATGACCTCTCTCGCTGCGCTGCTTCTCTTGGTTGCCTGGAACATGTCCGAGGCGAAGCATTTCATGCATACGATTCGCGTCGCACCCAAGAGCGACGTGATGGTGCTGCTCACGTGCTTCGGGTTGACCGTGGGCGTCGACATGGTGTTTGGAGTGTCGGTGGGAATGGTGTTGGCGGCCTTCCTCTTCATGCGGCGCATGGCGGAGGTCACCGAAGCCCGCATTGTCGAGGGCGGAAGCCATCCGGAACTTCCTGGTCCCATTCCCAAGGGCGTGGTGGTCTACGAGATTTCCGGTCCGCTCTTTTTCGGCGCGGCGCAAAAAGCGATGGCCGCACTCGAGATCATCGCGGCCGGGACCAAGGCTGTCGTGCTGCTCATGGACGAAGTTCATGCGATGGACGCCACCGGGCTCGTCGCCCTTGAGAGTGCGCTCATTCCGCTGCGACAACATAAGTGCCTCGCGATACTCAGCGGCGTGCGCCCGCAACCACTGGCGATTCTTAAAAAGGCACAATTCGAGGACATGGAAGGTCTTGTGATCTGCGCGAGCGCTCAAGAAGCGCTGGTGGTCGCCGGGCGCCAGGTCGTCGGGTAAGCCAAGCTGTTCTCCGCGAAGCTGGCAACCCGCTCCAGTCGCCATCCTGCCTCCTCAACATTGGCACGACCAACGCGCAACGGGAGCGGCTCCGAGCAATCCTGCGCCCCTGCCACATGCTACGGCGTAGCTGACCACATCAAATTGATTGGTAGCGTACTTCATACTGACGGAGAGCGACGCGGAGCGTGGTCTGAATAGGTACGAGAGGGAATAGCCTCGTCGAGAGGCCATTCGCCGTCACGTTCACTCGTTGGATTGGGCGCTGTTCTCGCGTACGTTAGTATCCGGCAATACGACCGCGTGAAGTGCGCCAGGCCCTCTCGAGGTCGAAGCGGATAGCGGTGCCCTCGCAGGATGGAGCCAGAAATGAGCCAACGGACTAGGCCATACGAGCCTCAAGCAATTCCAACGGAACCGAAACAAACGGATCCCGTCTGTGGCATGGAGGTGACGTCAAAGAGCCCGCACCGATACACCGTGAACGGGGAGGATTTCGGTTTTTGTAGCCTTCGGTGCCACGACAAGTTCGCGAGCGACCCGTCCAAGTACCTCTCACCCAAGCCGCGCGCGTCTCCGTCGGCCACAGCGCCGAGCAAGCACGCCTACACCTGCCCGATGGATCCGGAGATCCGAGCAGGCGAGCCGGGCTCCTGCCCCAAGTGCGGAATGGAATTGGAATCCGTGGTACCTCACCCGGCGGCGAAGGCTGCGTGGACCTGTCCGATGCATCCGGAGATTGTCCGCGACGCACCCGGCTCCTGCCCCATTTGTGGAATGGAGCTCGAACCGACGGTGGCGACCGGCGACGAGGAGAGCCACGACCTCCGCGACATGAAGCGGCGTTTCTGGTTCGCCGCAGCGCTCACGCTGCCCCTGGTGGTGCTCGCCATGGGGGACTTGCTACCGGGCCAGCCAATCTCCCACCTGCTTTCGGCGCGCGTGCGCACGTGGCTTGAGCTGCTCCTCGCGACGCCCGTTTGCACGTGGGCGGCTTGGCCATTTTACGTACGGGCCGTCCAATCGGTGAGGAACAAGAGCCTCAACATGTTCACGTTGATTGGGCTCGGAGTGAGCGTGGCCTATCTCTACAGCCTGGTCGCCGCGCTTCTGCCCGGAATTTTTCCCGAGTCGTTTCGCGGCGAGGGAGGCGAAGTGGCGGTGTACTTCGAAGCCGGCGGCGTCATCGTCACGCTGATTCTGTTGGGTCAGGTGCTCGAGCTGCGGGCGCGGCACGCCACAGGCACGGCAATGAAGAAGCTCCTCGGCCTCGCCCCCAAGACCGCGCGTCGCCTCATGGATGACGGCTCAGAAAAGGATGTTCCCCTCGATGCGGTGGTCGTCGGGGACCGGCTGCGAATTCGCCCGGGCGAGAAAGTCCCCGTCGACGGCATCGTCCTCGAGGGCGTGAGTTCCGTGGATGAGTCGATGGTTACCGGTGAGCCTATGCCTACCGAGAAGCGCAGTGGTGACCACTTGGTGGGAGCGACGGTGAACGCCACCGGCGCGCTGGTCATGCGCGCCGAGAAAGTCGGCAGTGAGACGTTGCTCGCGAGAATCGTGACGCTCGTCGCCGAGGCGCAGCGCAGCCGAGCACCTATCCAGAAGCTCGCCGACGTCGTGGCTGGCTACTTCGTTCCCATCGTCATCGGAACCTCGATTCTCACCTTCGTCGTGTGGAGTCTTGTAGGGCCCAGCCCGCGCATGGCGCACGCGCTGATCAGTGCGGTCGCCGTCCTCATCGTCGCGTGCCCCTGCGCTCTCGGCTTGGCAACCCCCATGTCGATCATGGTCGCCACCGGCAAGGGAGCGACCATGGGCGTGCTCTTCAAGAACGCCGAGGCCATCGAGGTCCTGCGCAAGGTTGACACGCTCGTCGTCGACAAGACCGGAACGCTCACCGAAGGGAAGCCAAAGCTGGTGTCTGTGGTAGCCGAATCGGGGTTTGAGGAGAGCGCCCTCCTCCGCCTCGCAGCAACGCTTGAGCGCGGGAGTGAACATCCGCTGGCTGCCTCGATTGTCCAGGGCAGCGAAGAGCGAAGCCTCGCTCTGGGCGAAGCGACGGCGTTTGAGAGCGTCACCGGGAAGGGCGTACTCGGAAACGTGGATGGCAATGCCGTAGCGCTCGGCAATCTCGCCTTGATGACCCAGCTCAAAGTCCAGCTCGGTAGCCTCGTCGAGAAGGCCGAGGCGCTCCGCGTCGAGGGTCAAACGGTGATGTTCATCGCTGTCGACGGGAAGCCGGCGGGCTTCGTCGGTGTCGCCGACCCAATCAAAGAGAGCACGCCGGAGGCCATTCGCGCGTTGCACAAAGAGGGAATTCGCATCGTCATGCTCACCGGTGACAGTGAGACGACAGCTCGCGCGGTCGCGAAGAAACTCGACATCGACGAGGTCGTCGCGGGAGTGCTCCCGGACCAGAAAGCGGAAGTCATCAAGCGCCTCCAGAAGGAGAAGCACATCGTCGCAATGGCGGGAGACGGAATCAACGACGCGCCCGCACTTGCGCAAGCGGAGGTTGGTATCGCCATGGGGACCGGAACGGACGTCGCGATGGAAAGTGCATCGGTCACTCTGGTAAAGGGAGACCTCCGAGGCATCGTTCGCGCCCGCGATCTCTCGCGAAGAACGATGCGCAATATCAAGCAAAACCTATTCTTCGCGTTCTTCTACAACGCCGCAGGGATTCCCATCGCCGCCGGAGTCCTCTACCCTTTCTTCGGCCTGCTCTTATCCCCGATGATTGCCGCAGCCGCGATGAGCTTAAGCTCGGTATCGGTCATCGGAAATGCGCTGCGTTTGCAGCGCGCACACGTGTGAAGGAGACACCCATGTTCAAGACCCCTACGAAAACCAGACTTACGAATGAAGTACTCGCTGACATCTTGGTTGTCCAAGAGCCGCCCTGTCTGTCCCTGTACCAGTCGACGCACCGGCACTACCCAGAGAACCACCAAGACCCAATCCGCTTTCGCAACCTCGTCAAGGAGTTGGACGCGGCGCTCCGGCAGAAATATCCGGCGAGCGACGCCAAATCACTCCTGGCGCCCTTTGAAGCCCTGGCGAGCGATGCTGCGTTCTGGAACCACACGCTCGATGGCTTGGCCGTTCTGAGCGGATCTGGCGTCTTTCGGGCCGTGAGGATTCCGCAGCCGGTCACTGACTTGGCGATGGTGGCAGACAGCTTTCACCTGCGGCCCCTGCGGCGCTTCCTGCAGGCGGGCGATCGCTACCAGGTCCTTGGACTGAGTCTCGACAAGATTCGGCTGTTCGAGGGCAATCGGAATGCGCTTGATGAACTGGACTTGATTACCGGCGTCCCGCGGACAATCACAGATGCGCTGGGCGCGGAGCTGACGGAGCCGCACCAGACGGTCGCCTCCTATGGAGGTGTCGGTGGGGCCAGCAACCCAATGCACCATGGCCACGGCGGGAAGGCGGACGAGGCGGACACGGACGCGATGCGCTTTTTCCGCGCCGTCGACCGCGCGGTTCACGAGCACTACAGCAAGCCCTCCGGCCTCCCGCTCATCCTGGCGACGTTGCCGGAACACCAGCACCTTTTTCACGCAGTCAGTCGGAACCCGCTGCTCGTCAAGGAAAGTATCGGACTAAATCCCGATTCCCTGCCGCCAGACGAACTCCGAGAACTCGCCTGGAAGATCGTCGAGCCTCGCTATCTTGCCCGGCTCGCGTCCATCCGCGAAGAGTTCGGGCAAGCCCGCTCCAAGAACATTGGCAGCGACGACCTGGCGCAAGTCGCTGGGGCCTCCACTGGCGGCCGCGTCGAGACCCTGTTGATCGAAGCGGATCGCCAAATCACTGGCCGACTCAATGGTGCCACAGGTCGCGTCGAGCTTGGCAACTTAAGCGAGCCGCACACCGATGATCTGCTCGACGATTTGGCTGAGCTGGTCGCGATGAAAGGCGGAACGGTGATGGTGCTCCCCGCTGCGGAAATGCCATCGCGTACCGGACTCGCGGCAATCTACCGATACTGAGTACCCACGAATCACCGAGGAGAATACGATGCACATCCAAATCAATACCGACACGAACATCGATGGGACTGAAGCCTTCGCTACCCAAGTCAAAGGGGTTGTGGAGAATGCCTTGAGCCGCTTCAGCGAGAGCATTACGCGCGTCGAAGTCCACCTCAGCGACCAAAATGGCGACGCGAACGGGCAAGACGACAAGCGCTGCATGATGGAGGCTCGCCTCGAAGGTCGTCAGCCCACCGCAGTCACGCACGATGCCGCGACCATGAATGAAGCGGTCGATGGCGCGGCCGGCAAGTTGAAGCGATCCCTCGAGAGCACGTTGGGTAGGATGACGGATGTTCGAAAAAGCTGAGGGCTCGGCGTCCTATGGAACGGTAGAACTTCAATGCCGCACGGCAACGCCGCTGTGATCGGCAAGCTCTCATTCCTGGACCGCTACCTGACGCTCTGGATTTTTGCGGCCATGGCCCTCGGTATCGCGCTCGGGTTCGTCGCTCCGGGCGTCCCCGTCGCGCTCAACAATCTCAGTATCGGGACCACATCAATCCCGATTGCCGCCGGGCTCATTCTGATGCTGTATCCGCCGCTGGCGAAAGTTCGCTACGACGAGCTTGGAAAAGTCTTCCGCAACAAGCGCGTTCTGACGCTTTCTCTCGTCCAGAATTGGGTCATCGGCCCGGCGCTGATGTTCGCACTCGCCGTCATCTTTCTGCGCGACAAGCCCGAGTACATGTTGGGCCTCATTCTCATCGGCCTGGCGCGATGCATCGCAATGGTCATCGTCTGGAACGACCTCGCGAAGGGCGACACGGAGTACTGCGCTGGGCTCGTCGCTTTCAACTCGCTCTTTCAGGTGCTCTTCTTTTCGTTCTACGCCTACTTCTTCGCGACCCTGTTGCCGACCTGGCTCGGACTCGAGGGAACGGTCGTCAACATCAACATCCGGGAAATCGCAAAGAGCGTCGGCGTCTACCTGGGCATACCGTTCGCCGCAGGGTTCCTCACGCGGCGCGTGCTCGAGGCTGCGAAGGGGCGCGACTGGTACGAGAGCGTCTTTCTGCCGCGCATCAGTCCCATCACGCTCGTCGCCCTGCTCTTCACAATCATTCTGATGTTCTCGCTCAAGGGTGAGCGCATCGTGCAGCTTCCGCTCGACGTGCTCCGCATCGCAGTCCCCTTGGTCATCTACTTCGTGGTGATGTTCGCGATGTCGTTCTTCATGAGCATGCGCTTGGGTGCCAACTACAAGCAGACCGCCACGCTGTCGTTCACGGCGGCCTCCAACAATTTCGAACTCGCCATCGCTGTCGCCATCGCGAGTTTCGGCATCAATAGCGGTGCGGCCTTCGCGGCGGTTATCGGCCCACTCGTCGAAGTCCCGACACTCATTGGGCTCGTCAATGTCTCTCTTTGGGCACGGAAGCGCTACTTTCCGAATGCGTCCATCGAAGAGGCAGTGCAAGCGAGCATGACCGAGCCAACGCCCCAAACGAGCGCCTAGAGGATGCGCAAGGAATCCAAGTGCATCCTCTTCCTCTGCGTCGCGAACTCCGCGCGCAGCCAAATGGCAGAAGGTCTCGGCCGCATGCTTTTCGGTGACCGTGTTCCGGTAATGAGCGCGGGGAGCGAGCCATCGAAGGTCAACCCCTACGCGATCGAGGTGATGGGCGAGCTAGGTATCGACCTCACCACGCACCACTCGAAGTCGGTTCAGACCATCGACCCAGCGTCGGTCGGCACGGTAATCACGCTGTGCGCGGAAGAGGTGTGCCCCGTCTTCCTTGGCAAGGTTCGCCGTTTCCACTGGCCGATTCCTGACCCTGCGAGCGCGGACCTCTCAATATCGCGCGATGGACTGCTCGCGCGCTTCCGCACCGCACGCGACGCCATCCGCGCAAGGCTCGAGCGCTTCGAGCGCGATGGCATGACTCTCTCGCCAATTCCGCCTTCGACGGTCCATTGACGCGAAGCGCAGTCGCGGTGGGAGGAGAGGTGTTCAAGCACAATGGAAACATCGCGCACTCACCGCGGCGCATCTGACTTCCCGCTGCGGTGCTACTGGACCCGCACCATCGGACGCTTCCTGGCGCTCAGGTGCCGCTCGCAGCAGGAGGCACCGCCACCTGCAACGTTCGCACAAGCCTGCGCGTCTCATAACCCTGAACCTGGAGGCGCTCGATGATGCGCTGGTATGTCTCCTCAGCCATCGTCGGCTCTCGGGCGAGGATCCAGAGATAGTCGCGACCGGGGTGACCCACCACCGCGTACGAGTAGTCGTCGGCGTAATCGATAATCCAGTAGTCGCCCCAGAAAGGGCGAAAGAAGCTCACCTCGAGTTTTGCATTGGTGGAGCGATCGACCACGCGGGCACGCCCGAGCGCCGAATCCTTCTCTCCGTCGAGGGTGCCTTTGCGACAGCGGTTGAGGACATCGATATCGCCATCGGCGCGGAGCGTGTAGGTCGCCGTCGTGGCGGTGCAGCCCCTCTGAAAGCGCTGTGGGAAGCTGGCAATTTCATACCAGGTGCCGAGGTAGCGCGAGAGCTCGACGTGCGCGACCGTTTGAAGTGGCGGCAGGCCCAGCCGTTTCGTCGCGCTGGTGGCACAACCCAAAGACATCGCGAGTCCCAAAACCACGCAGACCATTCGCATCATGCTGCGCCGGGAAGCGAAAGCGCGCCCGTCTTGACAGCTTTGGTCGTCGTGTGCATCATCTGTCCCCTCCTAGCACCATATTGCGGGAATGAAGAACGCTCCGGAAAGGCGCCCGTGAATTCGCGCCGAGACGCCTCACAACACAGCGAGAGCTCACGGACACCATTTGAACCAACCGATGGTTGGGCGGCAGGTGCGGACCCCAAGCGCGTTGACCTCGCGATTGACCCGGCGCTGGAGCGAGAAATTACCCGTACCTACGCCGATGAGTTGGGTATTCCCTTTGTCACCGTAGTGCCTCACATCGGAGTCATCGCTGCAGGCTTTGCTTTCGGCTTGTTGACGACGGTCGAAAATGGCCTGGCCCGTCTGGTCGGCCTCGCGATAGGGCTTCCGCTGTCTCAGGTGGCGGCGCGCAAGGTGGTCGCGCTCTTCGACTCCGACCTGCTGGCGATGCCCTTCATCTGGTCCTGGAGCATCGCCTTCGCTGCTGGAATCGGTGTGCTCGCGGTATTGTTGCTGGCGCAAGTTCCAGCTCTGCGCGGGATGGCGCGGCTCAACCTCGCCACCGCTTTGCGCGCGCGAGTGTTAGAGTCACCGGGAAGTCTCAGCCCACCAGGTTGCGGGGGACGGGCGACTGAAGCCTCGATGTTCTTCCGCCGAAAGGACAATCACCATGCCGCTGACCTCCGTCACCAAAGACGTCGCCAAACGCACCCTCGCCGTCGTCGGCGACTACCCCGTTCCCCAAAAGCGCCTTTGGGATGCTTTCGCCGACCCGCGCCAGCTTGAGCGCTTTTGGGGCCCACCAGCCTTTCCGGCCACCTTCACCCAGCATGATTTCAAAGTTGGCGGGCGCGCCGAATACTACCTGACTTTGGCGGAGGGAAAGAAATGGACCGGCTCCTGGAAGTTCACTGCGGTGAACCCAATCGGCGCATTCGAGGCGCAGGATGGCGAAGACAACGCCGAGGACCATAACATGCCGGCTTCGATGAAGTTCTCCTTCGAAACCACACCGGCGGGCTCCCGCCTGACCATTATCACGCAGTTTTCAAGCGCAGAGGCAGCCGAGCAAACGATTCCGGGCATGGAGCAAGGACTACGCGCAGCAATGCCCCAACTCGATACAGTGCTTTCCGAACAGACCGCGTCCGCGGCACACGGCTAGGATTCCCACCACCCGGTCAAACTGCAATTCCACTCGACGCCCGGTTGACGTGAGACGAACTCGCATGCAACCACCGCTTCGCTCCCGCGTGGAGGCCGGGGCGCGCAGGGGTGCCCTCGCGCGTTTCGCCGAAGGAGGTGTGCACGATGCGATCGCCTTGCGCCGCGCACTCCCATCCACGAGGTCAAGTCAATGATCGAAGACATGGATCCGAGAGTTGGAATGGTGAGTCGAGAGCAAACCATCGACGCGCTCACGGAGATTGACGAAGCCACCAAAAGACAGGGCATTCAAGTCGCCCGGTGCGGGGGCGTTGCAATGCAAGTGTACAGCTCAGACCGTTTGACGGCTGACATCGATGTATTGGTCACGCGACCACCCTTTGCATTTCACCAGGGTCCGCCGCTCGGATTTGGCGACTACTCGGCTACGACGAGCAAGGGGACCAAGGTAGACTACATCGCTCGCAACGATGAAATGGCGGACTTGTACCGGTCCGCTTTTGATGCGGCGCAGCGAGTGCCGGGTGTCTTGCGTTCGGCGGTACTCCGGAATTCATGGCGCTGCTCAGGCTTGCAGCGCCTCGCGGCAATGACCGATTGGACCTCCTGCTGAGCAAGGGCATTGACCAACAACGCGGCTTCCTTGGCGGTCCAGTATTTGGGGCACCAGGGTCGCCAAGACTTTCGTCGCACCAGGGTTGACTCTCTCGCGGAGAGGGCCCGTGAGAATTCCGTCTGGCGACCTAGTCAAAACGCAAGCAGAAGCCAAAGCCGCACTATCCACTCTTTTCGTAGCCTCATCCAAGCTTTGCAGAAGACACTCGGCGATCGACGGCAATTTGCCCATTGTCTGCAAAATGAAATGATAGTAGTTGATGCCACTCATCACGAATACCTAGCCGTCTACGAAACCGGGGTTGCTCCATGCTGAGGGGTGTCACGCAGGACACCACGGCCAAAGTGACAATCGCTAACCCTCTATCGGGCAAGGGGTTGGTGCGATGAGCACAGCCAGCGCGCCGGCCAAGGCTGCGGGGCTTGCGCACGCAGCGACGGGGCGTGACCTGGCCCCGTTGGATTTGCCGTGGGAATGCCGACCCCGGGGCCGTCCGGCGTGAGGACCTCTCACCAACAAGCGGACGCGGGGCTGGATGCAGGAGTAGACGCCGGCAGGGACCTGCCAATAACTCGATGCAATGGGATGATACGCCAATGATGAAGCTACGAAACCTGACGGGTCTTGTAATGGGCACGGTACTGGCGTCAGCCTGCATCCTTGGCGTCCCGGACTATTTGCCATGCAATCGCAATGGCGATTGCGCCGTGGGCGCCAAGGATGGAGCGTTTTGCGTTCAGGACCTAAGGACGAGGGCGTTCCTGGAAAAGGAAGGCTCCGATGCTGGCGGCACCTGTCAGTATTTCCCGGATGGAGGCGGCCCAAAGTGGCAGCTCGCAGGCGATGAAAATGGATACTGGGATGGCGGTGAGAAGCATTGGTTGGGGCCATGTTACTTGACCGCTGCAAAGCAAACCCCAGGATGCATGGACGCGGGGACAGGCGGTAGTGACGCCGGAGACGGCGGCGTTGACGGAGGACTTCCGTTGGCAACTTTGTCGCTTTCCGAAATTCCAGAGCTTTCGGCTGGCCACTCGGTCGTGCTCGTAACCGGAGCCATCACGCCCGTAATCGCGACGCAGGGCCAGCCTACCTGCGAACTCCGCTTGTTTGCCTCGCCTGCCAAGGCGCTCACCATCACGCAGGAGGCGCCTACGTGGAAATTAGAGGCGAAGGAGCCGGGCAACGTAGAACTCACGCTCTTTTGCCAAGCTGATACTAATTACGCGACGACCCCACTCAAGCGCACCGTCTCGATCCGCGAGCCGCGTCAGTGGCCACCTTTCAAGGACTGCGCCACTGGCTGCGCCTGGACGGCCCCGGCAACCATCGTCAGTGTTGACGCATTGCTTGTTGGCGGAGGTGGAGGAGGGAGCGCTGGGTCCACGGGCACGAACTTCGGCAGGCTAGGTGCAGGCGGCGGTGGTGGAGGTGGCGGGTACGTGCGTCGCGTCACGGTACTGGTGACTCCAGGGGCGACGTACAGGGTGGTGACTGGACTAGGTGGCGCTGGAGCCACCCAAACCATTGAGTATGGCGGAGCCGGGTCGGCATCTTCCATGAGCGGTGCGTCTTCCATCGCAGATGGTGGCGCGGGAGCTGGCCCCGCAAGAGCCAATGCCGAGTTGCAATTTATCGCAGCTGGCACCGGCGGCGCTTTCGCAGCCTCCGGTGGCAACGGCCAATTCTCGACGACGCCGGGCACGGATGGGCGGAGTTGCTCGGACAGCAGTCAACAGGTGTGTGGACCATATGGGGGAGGTGGAGGAGGAGGAGAAGCCAGTGGCCTCGGGACGAACAGTTCCCCTTGGGGCGGGTCCGGAGGCGAGGCCGGAGGAGATGGCGGAGGTCGAGTTGGTATGTCCATCGGTGGCGCGGGAGAGAGCGCCGCAGCGACTACAGGCGGAGGGGGAGGTGGCG
>JBGSMZ010000089.1:0-4345 GCA_041739845.1 Myxococcaceae bacterium | reverse complement strand
GCGCCTTGGCCGCGGCGCGGCTGGCCTCTCGCGTCGGGGCGAGGGCATGCGCAGCCTTGGCCGGCGCGATGGTCGAAGCTTGTGGGCCGGAGGTAATCAGTCCTGCAGCGATGAGCTTGTCACGGAGGTTCGTCATATCGGGTCGGAGTTCTTACCAATTGCTTCGCGTCTCGTCGCCACCATCCGACATCGCCTCGCCGAAGCAGCCTTGCTGGCATTCTTTGTCGCCGGTATGACTCGCGGCGCATGACCTCTCGCGTTCGCTCCCCAACTTGGCAGGTGTTGACCGTCGTTGGGGCCGCTGGAATCCTCGCGGTGCCTGGATGCGCCAGCCGCGATGACAGCGCGGCCAAACAGCGAATCTTTAGTCCAGCGGATCCCTTGCCCGCAACTGCAGCCGCGAGCCAACCATTGAACGCCGCCGAGGCGTGGAAAGACACCAAAGTCCAAGCGAGGATTTTGACCATGACCGGGGCAGAGGTCTCGGAGCGGTTGGGCGCCTGCCGCTACGATGCCACGGTGACGTGGCGCTGGACCAGCACGGGCCCGCCAGTAGCTGTGGTCGAGCGGCGCAAGGTCGTCTTTGGCCCAGGTGGAGTCTCTGGCGATTTTTGGGCGACCCAAGACATCTCTGAAAGCTGGGGATTTGAAGTGTGGCGCATTCACGGTCGAACCTTCGGCGCCAACACCTTTGGAGCTCAAGGAGGCCCCCCGCTTCGGGAACGGCGGCGCGATCACGGCATGGCAATCCAAATGCGACAGCTTGCATTTGGTGCTCTGGGAGAGCTCTTCGAATTGTTTGACTCCCGCCTGGTAATCTCAAAGCCGCTGGACACCAGGACCCTCAAGGGGCGCTCGGTCATTCGGTATCGATTGGCTTTGGGCGAACCCCGCAACGTTGAAAAGCTCGCGCTCCCTCCGCTTCTCGTCCCCAAGGGGGGCCCCGATGAAACGACTCGGCGTCGTTCGCGCTTTTGGGAGCATAAACGGCCCGTGGATTTGGAAGGGGAGATCCTGGTGGATGCCAAGACCGCCGTCGTTCTCCAGGCAAAGGCCTCTGGGCATCTCGCCGTGAATACTCCCGGTGAGCCAATCGCATCGCTCGAGATTTCGTACGAAGGGACAACGTCTGTCTACGACGCGGCGCCGACCTTCGACCTTCCAGAATTCTATGAACCCGACGAAGACCGTCCCGATGGGATTGCCGCAGCGCTCAGCCGCTTTGGATTCGGCAGAGGCTCAGGCACCAAGGCCGGCGACGACGATTCGGCGGACGAAAACGATGAGGGCGCTCACTGAGGTTGCGCGAGGGAAGCCGCGCACGCCGCGCGCCGACCAACGGGTGCGCGGCGTGGCAAGTTTCCCAAAACTGGCCAAACTTCAAAGACGGCTTAGACTACCCGGAAGCCAGCCTAGAGCTTTGCGAACCCTCTTCGAGGAGGTTGGCCAAAAATTTGGAAATCTTTGGGAGATCGCTACAGTGCCCTCCAGTTGCGGCTTTGCCGCATCGCACATGCGCAATTGTTCAGCGCAACTGGAAGGGTCAGAACATGGAGCGTAAAAGAACCGCAGTCGTCGCCAAGGTTGCCGAAGAAGTCGCCTTGGCCAAGATGACCGGACGGGAAGAGCAAGCCATTCGCATGTTGTACGGGAAAACCCTGGAGCGAACCGCGGTGTTGCCGCAGGTCGCACAAGCGCATTCGGAACTCGCCGATGAGCTTCTCGTTGTTGAGATGAGCTTGTTGCGCGCCATCAAGCGCCGCGCGACGGTCTCTCAACCGCGGAAGGCCAAAATCGTCGCGTCCCTCAAATCCAAAGGAAGCTAATTTTTCTTTAAAGGCGCTCCCTCGAACGAGGGAGCGTCAATCTCCCGCTCGCCTCAACGCGCAAGTGCAGTCGCGAGTTCCTGGAAAAGGTGGATGTAGGACTTCACCGCTTTGGCAAAATCCCCCAGGTCGAGGCTCTCATTTTCCGAGTGCGCATTGGTGTAGGGGTCTTCAACGCCCATGAGCAGTGCGGGCACCCCGCCAAGCGCTCGGGAGAAGGGTTCGACGAAGGGAATCGACCCTCCGGAGCCGATGGCGATAGCTTTGGTCCCATAGCCCGCTTCCAAAGCGCGAAACGCTGCTTGGTACGCGGGACCCGAAGGGTCCGTATACCACCAGTTGCCAAGCGCCTCCCCGGAGAGCTTCAGTTCGAGGCCCCAGGGAACGGCTTTCTTGAGCGCAGCGACGAGGAGGTCGCGCACTTTGTCTGGCTTCAAATCAGGGACCAGGCGAACACCGACGCGGCACCAAGCGGATTCGCAAATGATGTTGCGCGCATCTTTGCGCGAACTCGCCTGGATTGCATTGACGGCGATCGACGGCTGTCGCCAGTTGGTTTCCCAGGGGTGCCTGTCGCCGCCGAGCACTTCGACGCCCTTGAGAAGTCCTGCTTGGGAACGGAATGTCTCGACGTCCCCCGGAAGCGACGCAATGGATTCTCGCTCCTTGGCGGTCAAGGGTTTCACCTGGTCGAGAATTCCGGGAATGGCGATGGTCCCATCTGGATTGGTGAGGCTTGCGAGAATTCGCGCGAGACCCATCACTGGATCCGGAACCGGCCCTCCCCACATCCCGGAGTGCAGCGACTGCTTGAGCGCGCGCACTTCGACATCTACGGCCACGAGTCCGCGGAGTGCCGTCGTAATCGACGGGAGGCCCGTTTCGAAATTGCCGGTGTCGGTG
Source organism: Myxococcaceae bacterium (assembly GCA_041739845.1). GTDB lineage: Bacteria > Myxococcota > Myxococcia > Myxococcales > Myxococcaceae > JBGSMZ01. The sequence continues at coordinate 1,616 of JBGSMZ010000089.1, read as the reverse complement.
ATGATGATCGCGTCTGCCGCGAGCATGTCCTTGTATTTGTCGAGGAAGCGCATCAGGTGTTCAGAACCAATCTCTTCCTCTCCCTCGATCATGATTTTGAGGTTTATCGGCAGTGCTTCTCCCGCCTGGAGGTAGCTCGCGACAGCCGACGTTGGAACAATCACCCCAGCTTTGTCATCAGCGGTTCCGCGTCCGTACAATCTCCCGTTGCGCACGGTGGCCTCAAAGGGAGGCGAAGCCCACATCGCCTCGTCGCCCGCCGGTTGCACGTCGTGGTGCGCATACAAGAGCACCGTGGGCTTCCCTGGTGCGTGGAGGATTTCGCCAAAGACATACGGAAACGCGCCGTCCACATGCAAGAGTTGCACGTTTTCGAATCCTCGCTTCTTGAGAACGCTGGCGACGGCTTCGGCGCTGCGCTGCATGGGGGAGTGGTCAAAGCCAGCGAACCCGACGCTTGGAATTTTTACCAGCTCTTTGAGGTCGTTGATGAACTGCTGTTCGTGGGCTTCATACTGAGAGAGGACCTTGTCGATGCGCATGCTGACGGTCATACGGTGTTTGGGGCGGCTTCCGCACCTGCTAATTCGACGGATGCCATGACCAACCGAGACACCGACTATATCGATGGGCGCTTCACGAGGCCGAGTATCCCCGAGCGCGAGCTCACCAACGCGTCTCCGGCGGACTTGGACGACCACCTGGTCACCGCGACCGTAGGGACTGCGAGCGTCGATGAAGCGGTGGAGGCGGCTCGGCGCGCTGCTCCCTCCTTCCGGCGGCTTGGGCGCGCTGCGCGAGCGCACCTCCTGCGCGCGTACCAGAGCGCGCTCCGCGCGAATGAAGAGGAACTGGTCGGCGCTATCAGTCGGGAGATTGGGAAGCCGCGGTGGGAAGCGCTGACCGAAGTTCAAGCGATGGTGGCAAAAATCGACATCTGCATCGCCGCGGGTCTGACCTACGAGAAACCAATTCCAGCAGACGGGGTCAACGGAGAAACGCGACAGCGCCCGCATGGCGTCGCCGCAGTGCTGGGGCCATTTAATTTTCCTGGCCACCTCCCCAACGGTCAAATCGTGCCAGCGCTTCTCGCTGGCAACGCGGTCGTTTTCAAGCCGAGCGACAAGGGGATTCTCACCTCACTGGCGATGGCCCGCTGCTTTGAAATCGCTGGGTTTGCCGCTGGCGTGGTCAACGTCGTTCAAGGCGGAGCGAAGATCGCCGAACACCTGAGCACCCATCCAGACGTAGACGCAATCCTCTTTACGGGCTCCCTGGCCGTCGGTCAGCGCATCGTCGCCGCCAATGCAATGCGACCAGGTCGCCTCGTCGCGCTCGAACTCGGTGGGAAGAATGCCTCCCTCGTTTTGGAAGACGCGGAGCTCGACCGGACGGTACGTGAACTCGCCTTTTCGGCCTTTGCGACGGCGGGACAGCGATGCACCGCGACGAGCCGAATCTTTGTGGCACGGAAGGTCGCAGACGCGCTCGCAGCACGCCTCACGGCAGCGGCAAAGAGCATCCGCATCGGCCCGCCCAGCGATGCCGCGGCCTTCATGGGACCCGTCATTTCCGCCGAACGGGTCACCGCACTTGCTTCCGCGCGGGAACGCGCC
>JBGSMZ010000067.1:0-16368 GCA_041739845.1 Myxococcaceae bacterium | reverse complement strand
GGCGCGCAAACGAACTCCACTTCGAGAGGATGAAGTTCGTTACCGGTCCGATCGCCGAGTTCCAGTTTCCCAGCCCCACCAACTTGGTGGTGGCGCTGCACGCCTGCGACACATCCACCGACGATGCGCTCGTCGCGGCGGTTCGGGCACAAGCACGTGCAGTCGCGCTGGTGCCGTGTTGCCAGGCAGAAGTCGCGAACCAATTGAAGGAGGCGCGCTCGCACGTGAGCGCGGCGTTCCAAGCGCTCTTTTCGCATCCCTTGCATCGCCGGGAGTTTGGTTCGCACTTGACGAATGTGGTCCGGGCGTTGGTACTCGAAGCGTGCGGCTACCAAGTGACGGTGACCGAGCTCTTTGGTTGGGAGCATTCGCTCAAAAATGAGCTGATTTTTGCGCGCTGGGTCGGCCACCCAAACGCCATTGCAGCGGCGCGCTTGCGCGAACTCTTGGCGGTCACCGGAGTGGCTCCCGCTGCGCTCAAAGCGTTGGAGAATCCGAGGGCCGTTTGATGCAGGATTTCGCGAGAGGAAACAGACGCAATGGTTAGAAGGTTTGGACTTGCCCTCGCCGTATTGTCCCTGGCTTATGGCGCGCAGGCCAAGACCAGGACTGCGGAGGAAAGCGATGTGCTGAGAGCATCTCGGCCCAGCGGAAGAGAGACCTTCGGCATCTACATCAGCGGGAAAAAGGTTGGCTACACATCGACTTCGATCGCCGTCGACCGCGCGAAGGGAACCGTGGCCTGCACGACAGAAGTCACTTTTCGTACGCTCGTTGGATCCGTTGCCGCGCAGCGTTCAGTGACCGAAGTCAAAACATTCGAGAACAAGCGAAATGGAAAACTTCTGGCGTTCTCCGCGATTCTCGTCGGAGATGGCGGAAATCAGCGCTTGGAAGGGACCAGCAGTGCGAAGGGCATTGCGGTCAAACGCAGCCGCCCCGGGGAACCAATGGAGAGCATCCAGCTTCCCCCGATCCTTGAAACCGTCGAAGACTGCGACCCGGCGCGCGTTGCGCTCCTTCGCCACACCAATTTTGTCGGAACGATCCTCGACACGATGGACCTGAAGCCTACGCGACAGTCGAGCACGGTCATTGGTATGGAAAGCAAACGCATCGCCGGAGTCGATGCCAGGCTGCAGCGCGTAGAGACCTACTTGGCGAAGGACAAGCTCACCGTCGTCAACTTCTACGACGCGGCGGGGCGACTCATCGAAACGCGGCTTGGTCCGACGTGGACCGCCGTCGCCGAAGCGCCGGAAGTGGCGCGAGACTTTGATTCCGTCGAACTCTTCAACCTCACCAGAGTGGTGCTCTCCGCCCCCATTCCCGGGTCACCTTGGAAGGTACCGGGGCGTCATGTCTACGCGGTGACTGGATTGCCAGAGAGCTTGTGGCACGAGAGCGCGCGCCAAAAGTTCCGAAAACTTTCATCAGGAAAGGCCGAACTCACGGTCACCGCGGTCAATGGATCGGAATCTGCGAAGCGACCGCTTCCAGATCCAGAAGGCGGCCCAAACCTCGAATCGTCGATCTCGGTGGAAGCAGCTTCACCAAAGATTCGGGAACTCGCCAACAAAATCGCAGGTGGGGAAAGCGATGCGCGAAAAGTCGCTCAAGCGGTGAACAGGTGGGTCTTTCGTAATCTCGTGAAGGAGTATGGAGTTTCCAATGACCGGGCCACCGGCGTTCTCGAATCCCTTCGCGGCGATTGCACCGAACATTCGCTCCTCGCCGTATCGCTGCTGCGGGCTCTCGGAGTTCCTGCGCGGCGCATCGATGGGCTGGTCTATTTGATCAATCAAGACAAGGTACCTGCATTCTATTGGCACGAATGGGTCGAAGCCTATGTCGGCGAATGGATTCAACTCGACCCCACGTTTGGGCAAGACGTTGCGGATGCAACGCACATTGGCTTGGGTTCGGAAGCATCAGCCCAAATTGCCCCACTCATGGGTTCGCTGGCCATTCAAGTGCTCGAATAAAACCAAGCCTAGGCCGCGCGCACGTAGGACTCCTCTTTGTAGCGGCGCGCGACAAAGATGTAGATGAACGCCAAGAACCCCAGAATCTCTGCGAAGAAAAGGAAGTACTGAGCGCCCACCAAGCGCGTCGTCGCCACCAGTCCCTTTTGGGCATCGAAGGTTCCCGAACTCACCAGCGATTGGCGCGTCACATTGTCGATGAGACGGACGCGACTCCCAGCGGTATCGACCTCGGCAGCGACAAAAGTTCCCTGAAGTGGCTTGTCTTTCCCCTCGATCGCAACGATCATCCCGGTACTGCTCAAGTTGACCTTTTGGCCAACGACGAAGTCGCTTGCCACTGGAACTTGAATCCAGGTTTGTTCACCCGCAACGATTGAAGCATCGGGAATTGGCCGAATCATCCATTTGTTCACTGCTGCAATCCCAAGATTGCCCGCCGCGATCGACAGCAGAAAAAGAGCCATGATGAAACTCTTCAAGGTGAAGGGCGCCTGCGTGTAGGAAAATTCGAGTGCGGTAATCGACACCAAGACTTCACCGATGCTCAAGACCGCATAGGCCAACACTTGCCAGGCGGCGTGGACTCGGACTCCGCTAAAAATCTGCCGCTCGATCCATGCGACGATCAGAAACGACCCGACGGTAATGAAGAGACCGGCGCCAATCTTTCGCAGCGGCGTCACCGCGGTGAATCTGGAAATGAACGGGTAGACGACATAGCTGAACAGCGGCGCAAAAATGAGAATGAAGATTCCATTCACTACCTGGATTTGGGCAGGGAGGAACGTGTGGCCGAAGAAGGTCTTGTCGACGAGTGCTGATTCCATTTGGAGCACCCAGGTGTTCCCGTTGGATTGATCCCAAAGCATCCAAAAGGCGGCGACGAAGAAATAGATGATGAGCAAGCTGCCCATCAATCGAAGCGTCCTCGGATGCAGAAGGTCTCGCAGCCATTTCTTGCCTGCCGGGGGAACCACGGCGTACTTCGAGCGGCCGGAGATGAAGACCAATGTAGCGACGGTCATCATGATCGCAGGTACGCCGAAAGCCCATTTGGGCCCCCAGTTGGGATCATCCAGCAATTCAGGACAGAGGTAGATGGAAAACGAAGACCCCAAATTGATCGCTAGGTAGAAGAAGGAAAATGCGCGCTCGATGAGGTGCGAGTTCTTGGAAGTGAATTGATCGCCAACGTTGGTCGAAACGCAGGGCTTGATGCCACCGGTACCGAAGCCAATGAAGAAGAGGGATGCGCCGAGCGCCAGTTCCGTAGTCCCGAACAAGGCAAGGGCAGCGCAGCCAGCAGCGTAGATGCTCGAAAACACCACGATCGTTTTGAACTTTCCCCATAGTGCATCGGCGACGACGGCACCGACGAGGGGAAAGAAAAACGCACCGACTTTAAACATGGACTGCGTCGCCACCGCACTCGACTCGGTGTAGTGGAGATAGCTCGTCAGATAGACGGCGAGAATGGAATTGATGCCGTAGTAGCAAAAGCGCTCAGCGAGTTCGTTGCTGACAATGTACTTGATGCTCGAGGGCATCTTGTTGTTGTCTTGCGCTGGGTCGGCGGCGGCGGATTCGGGAGTAGTGGCGGTCATAGGAAGATCCTTCATCCTCCTAGCAGAGGTGCGCCAAGAGCCTTTAGAGCTTCGCGGTTTTTTTCTTAAGAGCGCGTCGAAGCTCCGTCCTTTGGGTTGCCGCGGTGCGACGAATAAGTCCCACTTCCCCCAGGAGGCGCTGCTCGAGGCGAATCATTCGCGTCGCAGCATTTCGCTGGGTGTGATCGTGGCCAATCAAGTGGAGCAGACCGTGTGCGAGGTAGCGGGCAAGCTCGCGCTCGAGGGTCGTCGCGTGCAGGCGGGCTTGTCGCCGCGCCGTCGGGAGCGAGATGACAATATCGCCCGCTGGCGTCGGCACTCCCCCGTCGCTCACCACCGGCTTCCCTAAAGGAAACGAAAGCACATCGGTGGCTTCGTCGATGCCAAAGTGAATTCGCTTGAGGCGGCGTATTTCTCGATCTCTCACCAGCACCACAGAGAGTTCGTCGTATTGCGGAGCGAGCTGCATGAGCCATGTGCGTGCAAGCGCAGCGAGGCGGCGCCCATGCGCTTCGGCTCCGCGCCCTCCGCGGCTTGTCTCCACAAAGACCTGCGGAGGGCGGGCGTTCCGCAGGAGCGGCCGCGCCCGCAGGAGTTGCTTCACGTCGCCGCGCGCCTGTCTTCGTCTCCGCCCTTGAGAACCGTAAGGACCTTGCCGCCCTCAGCACTTCCGCGGCTGGCGCTTACCGCCTCCGCGGGGTAGGGAGGCCTCGCGTGGTAGATGCCACTGAGGGCGCGCGAGAACGATTCAGCGACCACGTGGAGATCGCGAAGATTCAAGTCGCACTCGTCGAGCTGGCCCTCGGTGAAAATGGTGTTGATCAGCTTCCGGACCAGAGCTTTGAGCGCTTCGGGTTCGTGGTCTACCATCGAGCGACTCGCAGCTTCGCAGGCATCCGCAATCATCACCAGAGCGGCTTCCCGGAATTGCGGGATGGGGCCAGCATAGCGAAACGGCGCTTCCTCAAATGCGGCCTCTCCGCCTTTGCTCGCGAGTTCGGCCTTGAACTTGTGTGCAAAGTACCCGACCAACCGCGTCCCGTGGTGTTGCGGAATTGCGTCTGCTACCTTTTTGGGAAGCTTATATTGGCGGGCCATTTCTTGGCCGTCGGTGACGTGGCGCTTGATGATCGTAGCGCTCATGGTGGGAGGGAGTTGGTCGTGCGGGTTTTCTCCCTTTTGGTTCTCGGCGAAGTACCCCGGATTCCGACCTTTGCCGATGTCGTGGTAGTAGGCGCATGAGCGGGCGAGCAACGCGTTGGCTCCAATCGCTTCCGCCGCCGCTTCCACCAACGTACCCATGATAATGCTGTGGTGGTAAGTGCCGGGAGCTTGAAGCACGAGCTCCTTGAGCGCCGGATGGTTCAAGTTTGCAAGCTCAAGGAGCTTGAGATCCGATGCGTATCCAAACGCCGCTTCGATCAAGGGAGTGAGCGCGAGGACGAGCATCGGCGCCACGATTGAAGCCGAAACCAGCACCCCTCCGGACTGCCAGAGGAGGTCGCTCCACAAAGGCTTGCCTCCGGCGAGCGAGGTTCCTAGGAGCGTGAGGACTGCGATCCCACCGACGCGCCAACCGGCTCGAAAGAAGCCGGCGCGCTCCCTGACTTTTGAAACGTAGAAGGCGCCAAGGATCGACGCTACCAGCGTGTACACGGCAAAGGACGCCGAATTGCCGAGCACCATCCCTGCCAGCAATGAGAAGGAGATTGCAAAGTAGAGGGCGCATTCGGATGAAATGAGAAACCCCACGAGCATGGCCCCGGCCAATCCAGGGAAGGCGTAGTGGAGAGCCTCCACGGGGAGCTGTGGATATCTGTCATGGAGCGCTTCGGCGACGATGACAAATCCCTGGAGTCCAGCGAGGAGCGCGACTCCAAGCGCTGCCATGAACGCGGCATCGGAAACCGATGGGCGAAATTGTCTTGATGCGGAGGAGAGAAAAATCCAAAGAATTCCGAGAATGATTCCTACCAGCAACGCGACGCCGACCTTTTGCTGAACGAGGTCGAGGTTCTTCGTCTGCGCGCGCAAACCATTGAGAACCAACACATGGGTTGCAGTGATCAACTCACCGTCGCCGATGATTCGCTGCCCCTTCTTTATCGCAATGAATGCTGGCTTGACAGCTTGCGCGGCCGCCTGGCGTCGCGCCTCGGTTTCCGCGGTGTTGATCGTGAGGTTGGGTCGAAGCTGGTTGCGCGCGACGTGCAGGAGCGCCCGTCGCAGGGTCGGCGTAGAGCCGGGTAGGTCCAATAATACCGCTGAAGCCCGTTCCAGTTCCATACCTGCTTCGCGGATATCGACGACCTGCGGCGCATTCATCGCCTGTTGAAACTCGCGATTGGTTCCAAGGGTGCGAACGGTGATGCCACCAGGTCCACTCCGCAAGAGCTCTTCGCGAGAGATGGCGATCATCGACTGGTACGTGTGTTCAATGAGCGCAAGAACAGCGTTCTCTGTTTCCTCCGAAAATCGGCCTCGCACCAGTGCTTCAAAGTCTTCCTCCGTCGGAGGGAGCACCCGGGATGCGGCAGCGTCCCGGGGTGCGTCGCGCTTCGCACGCTCGAGGAGCAATTCCTCCTTGGTGCTTCCTCGCTTTCCGCCCGCTCCTGTCGTCAAGGAAAGGACCTCGCGCATCTTCGCGAAGGTTTCGTGGACGTCGTCCCGCGCATCGGATTCAACGCGCGGCGAATAGTCGAACACCGGGCGCACTTTGGCTTTTTCTGCCTCTCGATCCGCCGCGGTGCGGCGCTCGTCGACCACTTCGAAGTCCCGACTTGCCTTAAAGCCTCCTCCGGAAGCCGCGCGAAACGGCGTTCCAATGTCCACCTCCGTGAGCTCCGGAACTTGCCGTCCGGCGAGGCCGATCGCGTACAACATCGACACGGATCCAGCGGTCATTGCAAGGACGAGCCAAAGGACGAAGCGCTTGCCGATTCGCATCCGTCGCAGTATTTTCATCGCGAAGCTGACCATTCGTGGCGCACCTTATTGCGCGCGTTCCCGACCTACAACCCTACCCTAGCCGGTGCAGACGACGATGCGCGAGTGCTGGAAGGCGACGGCGCACTTCGTCGAGGTAGGGACGGCGAAATTCTCCGAGGGCAAAGCCCTCGCCCTCAGAAGCGCGGGCGATGACGAGTCCCCAAGGATCGACGATCATCGCATGCCCGTGGGTCAGGCGATGATCCGAGTGGCGCCCGCACTGCGCCGGTGCAAGAACGTAGGCTTGGTTTTCTATGGCTCGGGCGCGCAGCAAGACCTCCCAGTGATCCTTCCCCGTCAACGACGTAAAAGCAGAAGGTACGGTGAGGAGCACCGCGCCCTTCGATGCGTGCATTCGGTAGAGTTCCGGGAAGCGCAGATCGTAGCAAACGGACAGTCCCACCTTACCGAGAGAAGTGTCAGCGACGACAACTTCGGAGCCGCCCACAACGGCTTCGGATTCTCGGTAGGAATCATCTGGACCCAAGTCCACATCGAAGAGATGAATCTTGCGGTACTCGCCGAGCTTCGCGCCATCGGGCCCAAACAAGACAGAAGTGTTGGTGAGGCGCGGTTGAGACGGATGAACCGCAAGGATTGATCCGGCGAGCAGGTAGATGCAAAGCTCTCGAGCCAATGCCTCCATGCGCTGAAGTATCGGACCTGAGGTTGGTTCAGCGTTTGCTTCGCGCTGGGCATCGGGACCCATGAATGCAAAGTTCTCAGGCAGTCCGATGAAGCAAGCTCCCTGCGCCGCCGCCGCTCGGACCAATCGCTCGGCCACGGCAAGGTTTGCAGCCTTGTCCGCCCCACTGTTCATTTGCACAGTAGCCAGGAGCATCGAGCCTGGATCTTAGCCTGCCTTCGCCGCGCTGGCGACGGCGCGACGATTTACATGGGGACCCGGGTGCGCTAGGGGAGACATCAGCTTTGAATGAGTTGATCAAAGTGGGCGGAGGCGCCCACTTTTTTTTTGGGGAGTTTTCGTCAGGTCATGGCAGCCATTTCGAGGGAAGAAATCGAAACGCGCGCACGCGCGATTTGCGATCCTCTGCTCAGCGCTGAAGGCCTCGAACTCGTGGACGCAGAGTACGTGCGTGAAGGTGGAAGGTGGCTCTTGCGATTGTTCATCGACAACCCAGGTGGGACCGTCGGCCTGGAAGAGTGCACCAGAGCGAGCAACGCTGTGGACACAGCCCTGGAGGTTGAGGACCTGATTCCCCATGAATACAGCCTCGAAGTATCGAGTCCAGGACTTGATCGTCCGCTCACAAAGCCCCAGCATTTTGCGCGGGCGATCGGAAAAAAAGTGAAGGTAAAAACATTCACCCCCCTGTTCGATCCCCCGCGAAAGACGTTTGCGGGGATCCTCCTCTCCGCGTCGGACGTGGAAATCGAGATTGAAATCGATGGCGTCAGAAGGTTTGCAATTGCAAACCGAGATATTGCCAAAGCGAGGTTGGAATTCGAATGGTGACTCGCTACCGCGTCAAACCCGTCGCCCGTCGAGAGTCGACGAACCAGCGTATTGAAGGAGATGCTTTATGATTAACCCAAACGCAGCCCCACTCCACCTCGATGACGTTCTCGCCCAAGTCGCAAAGGACAAGGCGATCGACAAGTCGATCCTCATTGCGACACTCGAAGACGCAATGCGCACCGCGGCCAAGAAACACTTCGGACACGATCGCGCCTTGGAAGCGAACTACGACGCAACCAAAGGAGTCGTCGAGATTTCCCAGGCGATCCAAGTCGTGGATCAAGTCGTCGATCCCATCGATGCAGTGAATCAAATCACGCTCGTCCAAGCGCAGGACCAGGGAATGGACGTTGAGGTCGGGGATGAGTTGGTGTTCCAAATCTTTTATCGCCAAGAAGACTCCGCGGAAGCCAAGGCCCAAGACACGCAGTACGGGGACATCCTCGGCCTGAAGACATTTCGCCACGGCTTTGGGCGGATTGCTGCGCAGACTGCGAAACAAGTTTTGCTTCAGCGCACGCGAGACGTAGAGCGCCAAAATGTCTTCAATGAGTACAAAGACCGCAAGGGAGAAATCGTCACCGGAATTGCACGACGCATCGAGCGCGGCAATCTCATTGTCGACCTGGGACGCGCCGAAGCGGTGCTTCCGGTTCGAGAGCAAGTCCCTCGCGAGCTGTATCGCCCCGGAGACAGAGTCCAGGCCTACGTGCTCGACGTGCTTCGCGACACCAAGGGTCAGCAAGTCGTCCTGTCCCGTGCGTCAGTGAACCTCTTGGCGAAGCTTTTTGAAATGGAAGTCCCGGAAATCGCCGAAACGATAGTCCTCATCGAAGCTGCGGCTCGCGAACCTGGGCGCCGCTCCAAGATTGCGGTTTCCAGCCGCGACAGCGACGTGGACCCAGTGGGAGCATGCGTTGGCGTGAAGGGAAGCCGCGTGCAAGCTGTCGTTCAAGAGCTTCGCGGCGAGAAGATCGACATCGTAGAGTTTGACGAGGACCCAGCGCGCTTTGTGTGCTCCGCGCTCGCTCCCGCGGAAGTGAGTCGGGTCATTATCGATGAGGCGAACCACGCGATGGAAATCATCGTGCCCGATGACCAGCTTTCGCTCGCCATTGGCCGATCCGGTCAAAATGTTCGCCTCGCAGCCCAACTCACCGGATGGAAGCTCGACATCAATTCTGAGAGCCGCGTGAAGGAGCTGCGCGAGTTTGCCAGCCGTTCCCTTGGAACGCTCCCAGGGATCAACGAAGTGTTGATCGAATCGCTCTACGCGCACGGCTTTCGCATGTCGAAAGACATCGCAGAAGCCAATCCGGATTTGCTCGCGCAGATTCCAGGATTGGATCCTGCCCAAATTCCCGCGATGCAGGAAAGGGCCCGGGCGCAAATGGATTCAGACTCCCTGGAGCTTGGGCGCCTCGAAGAGGATCGGCAACAGCGCCGTCTGGAAGAGGAACGCAAGCATCCAGATGAACTCACCCAAGATGAGCGACTGGCGCGCGTGCGCGGGATCGGCACCACGAATGTCGAGGCGTTCAAGGGCGCGGGCTACGGGACTGTCGAAGAGGTCTTGAAAGAAACGGACCTCACGCGCTTAGGAAACGTCGCCGGATTGGGAATTAAGAAGGCGCGGCAAATTCGTGCCGCCGCCGAACACTACTTGGCAGAAGAGGTGCGACGCCGGGAAGAATTGGGCGCCTACAAGCCCGAAGGTGCTGGACTTCTTGAGCAACAGCCCTGATCCAGGTAGAGACACATGAGAAACCAAAATAAGGATCCGGGCCCCATTCGGACATGCCTGGGATGCGGAAAGAAGCAGCAGAAGTTGCTGCTCCATCGCCTGGTGCTCACAGAGACGCACCAGCCGATGCACGACAGGACCCAGACAGCTCCTGGCAGGGGGGCTTACGTCTGCGGATCCGGCTGCCTTTCGGCAGCCATTCGAAGGAAAGCGCTCAATCGCGCTTGGAAGAAGCAGCACCCACTGGTCGATATCGGCCAAACGAATGTTTTGGAGGCAAACCTGCTTACGAAGTTCTGAGGTGAGCCAGTCGATGATTTTAGGGAACGCGCGGGAAGTGAATGCGCGTCGCCCGGGTGTTGTGTCTGCCAACCAAGAACTCCAGGTGTTGCCATGTCGAAAAAGCGCGTCTTTGAAATTGCCAAGGAGCTCCGTGAGGTTCACGGCCTAGAGCTCAACAATCGTATCGTCGTCGAAGAGCTGCAAAAACTTGGCTACGATGTGAAGAGCCACTCGTCCTCCCTCGACGAAGACCAAGCGGTAGCCGCAGTCCAGAAGCTTCTTGCGGGGCGAGGGCCAAAGGAAGTGGCGGCGGCTCCGGTGGCCAAAGGATTTGTCGTGCGGCGGAAGGCTCCCGAAGTAGCTCGGGAAGCTCCTGCCGCTCCGCCCGCTCCCCCTCCAACCGTAAAGCAAGCTGCAGCCCCTGCGCCGGCAGCGGCGATTGCCGCACCTCCGGAATCTCCAGAAGTCGTCGCGGCTGGAGCAGTCGCAGCGGAACCGCTCGTGTCAGCTCCCGCAGAACCGACTCCCGAGATCGAGTCGACGGAGGCTGCTGCGCCGGTTGTCAGCGAACCCGCGGCTCCCGCGCTTCCGGTGACGCGAACGCATATTCCGAGTCGCGGGCACGGTCCCGCCGTTCAGCACCGACCTGTGGCTGGCGCTCCTCCTGCGCCCACTGACGTCGTGGCAGCTCCTTCGCAAATGCCAACCGCCACCCAAGCGGTGCGGGTAAATCGGCCGCTGATTGCAATCAAGCGCGTAACGCCCTCCACTTCGGCGCGTACGCCGGTCGCTCCGGGGCGGCGAAAAATTGGCGAGGTTCGAGAATTCAAGGTCGTTCCGAACCAGTTTGGGAGCGGCCAAAAGGAGTTCGTCGACGTCTCGCGAGCCAAAGAAAAAGAACAGCGCAAGCCGCCCGGCCAGCGACGCGACAAGGCAAAAGAAGGCGTCGCGACTACGGACATTCGGGAATTGATTTTTGGTCGAACCACGATCCCAATTCGAGGCAAGAAACGCAAACCGACCAAAAAAGGTCAGAAGACCCAAATCACTGAGATGGCCGAAGAAAAGAAAGTCATTAAGGTGCAAGAAGGAATCACGGTTTCCGAGCTCTCCCAGCGCATGGGAATTAAGGCTACGGATCTCATCAAGAAGATGATGGCCAGTGGCAAGCTTGCGACTGCGAATCAGTCCGTCGACGTAGAAACCGCTGGAGTCTTGGCCGCTGACTACGGCTGGGCGGTTCGCAAAGTCGGCTTGGAAGTAGAAGATTTTCTTCCCAAGATTGAAGACAATCCCGATGATTATGTGACCCGTCCAGCGGTCGTCACTGTCATGGGCCACGTGGACCACGGCAAGACCTCGCTCCTCGATGCCATTCGGTCCGCCAATGTTGCGAGCGGCGAGTCGGGAGGCATCACCCAACACGTTGGTGCCTACACGGTGGCGAGCGCCCATGGTGACATCACCTTCCTCGATACTCCGGGCCACGAAGCCTTTTCAGCGATGCGCTCACGCGGCGCGGACATCACGGACATCGTCGTACTTGTCGTAGCCGGTGATGACGGCGTGATGCCTCAGACCAAGGAGGCGATTGCCCACGCACTGAAGGCGGAAGTACCGCTGGTGGTCGCCATCAATAAGATGGACTTACCCGGTGCCAACACCGAGCGCGTCAAGAAGGAACTCGCCGATGGAGGTGTGCTCGCCGAGGATTGGGGCGGCGAAGTCATCATGGTTCCGGTTTCCGCGAAGACCAAAGAGGGACTCGACAAGCTCCTTGAAAGCATCTCGCTTCAGGCCGAGGTTCTCGAACTCAAGGCAAATCCTAACCGTCCCGCAGTCGGGACGGTGCTGGAGGCGCGCATTGAAAAGGGTCGCGGGCCGATCGCGACGGTGCTCGTGAATGAGGGAACCCTGAACAAGGGCGATGCCATTGTCTCAGGAACAGCATCCGGTCGAATTCGGATGATGTTCAACGATCGCCGCGAACTGGTCGATGCGGTGCTGCCCGGCTATTCTGCGGAAGTCATCGGACTCAGCGAGGTACCGGTAGCCGGCGACACGGTCAATGCCGTCGAAGATGAAAAGGTCGCGAAACAAATTGTCGACTACAGGCTCTTAAAGCTCCGACAGGCGGAGGCTGGGAAGACGTCTCGCGAATCGCTAGAGACCCTGCTCGCCAAGCAACAAGTCGCGGATCAGAAGGAGCTCAAGCTGGTGCTCAAGGCCGACGTGTCCGGTTCTCTCGAAGCCGTCGCCGAGGCGCTCAACAAACTCTCCACCGACAAAATCAAAGTCACGATTGTTCAGAAGGGCGTCGGGATGATGACCGAAACGGACATCGGAAACGCGCAAGCATTTGGAGCCACGGTCATCGGCTTCAATTCGAAGCCCGAATCCGGTGCTGAGGCAGCGGCCAAACAGCAAGGGGTTCTCTGGTCGACCTACGGCATCATTTACGAGCTGCTCGACGCCATCACCACCACGATGGAATCGATGCTCGAACCGATTCGTACGGAGAAGAAGATCGGTAGAGCCGAAGTGCGCAACCTCTTCAACGTTCCGAAGCTTGGGACCATCGCCGGTACTGCGGTCACTGAAGGCGTCATCAAACGAGCGGCCTCCTTGCGGGTATGGCGTGCGGAAAAGGAGATGTTCCAGGGGAAGGTCGCCTCCTTGAAGCGCTTCAAAGAAGACGTGCGCGAAGTGACGCAAGGCTACGAGTGCGGCATCGGGATAGAGGGCTTCAGCGAAATGCTGCCGGGGGACATCATCGAAGTCTTTGAGGTGGAAGAGACGAGGCAGTCGCTTCGCAACTAGTGCGATACTGCAGCATGCAATGGTGACAATCGGCAAACCATGTTCGTTTGCGTCGCTCGGATTACCTTGGACCTTCACGGAGCGCATTCACCGAAAGCGCGGCGGCAAATCGTCCGCCGCGTCAGCGAGAGGGTTCGAGCGCGCTTCAACGTATCTGCCTCGGAAGTCGACTTCAGCGAAGGGGCTGAAGCCGTGCGTTTGGGAATTGCGCTGGTGGGCAACCAGCGCGCGTTCGTTTCCGAGCAAATGGACAAACTGTTCCAGGCTATTGAACAGATGTACGTAGCACCGGTGACGAAGAGAGAAAGAGAGGTCATATCCTTTGGAAATGACCTCCTGGGAGCTGATCCCGACCTCATGGCCCTTCACATTCCCAAGGGGGAGCGTTCGCTTGCGGAAGTTGAAGGATTGGGTGAATGGGAGCATCGCTACGCAAAGCAGACGGCCGCGTCGCCGGTGAACGAGGTGAGCCTCCGGGCGCCGCGACCAGAGCCAAAGCTCTCATTGACCGATGCGCGGGCGCGAGCGCGGGCGCTGCGCAATCGCCGAGATTGGGAAGAGGAGTAGCCCATGGGAACCCTTCGCGCGGAACGCGTGGCCAGCGAGATTCGAGCCGCGGTCGCGGATCTCTTCTTGCGGCAAGTACTGCACGATCCTCGGATCGGAGACATCACCATCACCGACGTAGAGGTGTCGCCGGATCTGCGCACGGCGCGCGTCTATTATTCGATGCTGGGAGCCGAGGAGGAAAAGGCGGAGACGCAAAAAGGTCTCGACGCCGCCCGGTCCTTCGTACGCCGTGAGGTGACGAAGGTCGTGAAGCTTCGCGTGAGCCCAGCTATTTCGTTCAAATTCGACCCCACGCTCGAAGAGGGAGCGCGCATCGATCGCTTGCTGCGCGAGGTGCGCAACAAAGAAGGATGGTGAGGGAGCTCAACGGGATTCTTGTCGCCGACAAGCCCAAAGCCGTCACCTCCTTTGACGTTGTTCGCGACGTGCGACGCGCTCTGAAACTCGACAAAGTGGGCCACTGCGGAACGCTGGATCCGATGGCCACGGGGGTACTCCCGCTCTGCTTGGGAAGCGCCACCCGCGTCGTTCAATTCCTTACGGAAGCGCAGAAATCATACCTGGCGACAATTCGTCTCGGTATCGATACCGACTCCCTCGACGCTGATGGAAAGGTTGTGCGAACGCGCGCTATCCCCGACCTTTCGCGGACCTTGCTCGAAGCCGCGCTCGCAAAATTCCGGGGGACGCACCCCCAAACGCCACCGATGTTTTCCGCGGTGCGGGTGCAGGGGAAACGCCTTTATGAACGGGCACGTGCAGGAGAGGTCGTCGACCGCGCGCCGCGAATCGTGACGGTTCATGAGTTGGTGTTGCGCGACTTTACTCCCGAAGCTGTGGACGTGTTCGTGAGGAGCAGCAAGGGGTTCTATGTTCGGGTACTCGCCGCGTCTCTCGGCGATGCGCTTGGATGCGGCGGCCACCTGGCGGCGCTGCGGCGCATGAGCACCGGGCCGTTTACCCTCGCGCAAGCACTCCCCGTCTCGACGATATGTGTCGGCGGGCCAGTTGTTGCAGCGAGGCTGGTGACGGAGCGTGAAGCGCTGGCATTCTTGCCTGCCATCGAAGTTGCTGGAGCGGCAGCGGAGCGGGTGCGCCACGGAGGACGGGTAGAGGTTCCTAAGCATCCAGCCGGCGCCCACAGGGTCGTGACGCCGGAAGGGGACCTCCTGGCGATCGCCGAAGCCCAGGATGGGTTCCTCACCTACCGAAGGGTGTTCTCGCTTCCCCCCGAGTAGCGGAAGGCAGCAACCATTGCGAGCGCGAGGGCGATGCACAGCGTAGAATGTGCGCATGTCGCGCCCAGACCAAGCGGAAGTCACAGACCTCTACCAAATCGATAGTCTCCTCTCAGAGGATGAGCGCGCGGTACGCGAAACCGTCGCTCGGTTCATCGACACGTCCTATCTGCCCATCGCGGGAAAGCTATTCACGGAGGGGCGCTTCCCGACAGAGCTGATTCCAGAACTCGCCAGTCTGGGAGTCTTGGGTGCCACCCTTCGGGGCTATGGATGTGCCGGTTTGTCGAACGTCGCCGGGGGCTTGATTTATCAAGAGCTTGAGCGCGGTGATTCCGGGATGCGGAGCTTTGCTTCGGTGCAGACTGCACTCTGCATGTTCCCGATTTGGGCCTACGGCAGCGACGCCCAGAAAGTGCGCTACCTCCCAAAAATGGCAGAGGGGAGAGTCATCGGTTGCTTCGGATTGACCGAACCCAATGCTGGCTCGGACCCCGCCGGGATGACGACCCGAGCGCGCCGCGATGGCAATGACTACGTCCTCGATGGTGCCAAAGCGTGGATTACGAACGCGACCATCGCGGACCTTGCGCTGGTGTGGGCCAAAGTTGACGGAGGAGGCACGGAGTCCATCGCCGGCTTCCTCGTCGATCGGGGCACTCCTGGCTTTGCAGCCACTGAAATCGAAGGGAAGTGGTCGCTGCGAGCGTCGCGCACTGGCGACCTCTCGCTACAGAGCGTGCGCGTTCCAGCGAGCCAGATGCTTCCCGGAGTTCGAGGGCTTCGCGGCCCATTGTCGTGCCTCAACAAGGCGCGGTCGGGGATAGCCGCCGGAGTAATGGGCGCGGCGGTGGCATGTTTTGAAGGAGCGCGCGCCTACGCTGCGGAGCGCAAGATGTTTGGAAAGAGCCTCGCGCACTTCCAACTCACGCAGGAAAAGCTCGCCGACATGCTCCAAGAAATTGTGAAGGGGCAACTGCTGGTGCTTCAGTTGGGTCGATTGGCGGACGCCAAGGGCTCAGTGAGTCCTGCGCAGGTCTCGCTGGCAAAGCGCAACAATGTGCGCGCCGCGCTCGAAATCGCGCGTTATGCGCGAAGCATCTACGGCGCCAACGGCATCACCGACGCTTACCCTCCGCTTCGCCACCTTCTCAACTTGGAGAGCGTGTTCACCTACGAGGGCACCCACGAAATGCACACCTTGATCGTTGGAAAGGCGATTACCGGCATCGATGCGTTTGGCGGTTCAAAGAGCTAGCCCCTCCGCTAGCCTTTTGGTGCGCGCTTGATCACAATGAACTTCGCCGGTGACGCTTCTTCCTTTGGTGATGGCTGGCTTCCTTCCGCAGGAAGCGTCGCTTCTCCAGCTTCGTCGGCAACACCGATCGGCTGACCCGCGCGATTGAAAAAGCGGACCGCACGCTCTGAAATTAAAAGGACGCGCAACGCTATCGCTGCGGGGACGAGTGCGTGTTCAATACGGTCGCGCTCGGGGCGCTCAATAATCGCGAGCCCTCCGTCGCGGAGTTTCGCCGCGAGTTCGTCCGAGAGCATCAAACGGCGGACCTTGTTCTTCCGTGCCACAAAGTGAAATGCGACCTGTCCTTCTTCGAGGGCGATTGCGTTGGCGCTCGCCAATTCGCGAACTTGGGTG
>JBGSMZ010000059.1:0-9599 GCA_041739845.1 Myxococcaceae bacterium | reverse complement strand
GAGGAGAGTCACCTCTCCAAATTCAAGGGAGCGCGGAGCAATCGCCAGGAGGGGAGTTCCGTGGCTCGTCGCGTCACAGCTTCCCGTGTTCCTGGAAGCGCATCGCCCGCTCTCGCAAATAAGGCCTCCGGCGCAAGGAGCTGTCGAGCTGCAGGGCGAGCTAGCGTCGCTCGTCGCGTTGCAAGCCTGCGATGGCATGAGCCCAACTGCAATGAAGCCCCAAACCAAATAGCGCATCCCACCCATGCACCAAGGGGGTGCAAAGGCCGCACCAGCTGGCCGCTAGGATTCAGTTTTTGTGAGCAGCGACTTCCGGATGCCGGACCAACAATTCACTGAAGGTCCCGGTGAAATCGATTACCGGCTTTCCACTATTGGGCACCCAAATCCGCGTCGCAATTTCAGAGATCAGCGTTTGATCGTGCGTTACGACAATGACCGTTCCCTCAAACTTTGAGAGGCCATCGCAGAGCGCTGCGATCGATTCGAGGTCGAGATGGTTCGATGGCTCATCGAGGATCAAAACATTGTCCTTGCGAATCATCAGCTGGCACATCAGCGCGCGCACCGTCTCACCGCCTGAAAGCGTGTCTGTAGGCTTGAGACGCTCGTCTCCTGAGAACAGCATCCTCCCGAGGAGTCCTGAGATTTCTTCGTTGGTGAGTTTGCGATCGAGATCACGAAGCCACCCGAACAACGTATGGCCCGGCGGAATCGTGCCTTGGTGGTCTTGCGGCATGTAGCCGACGGCAGCGTTATGGCCCCAATGCACTTCTCCCTGGTCTGGGTCTTCGGCGCCGGCGACGAGCTTGACGAGCGTCGACTTGCCGACGCCATTCTTGCCGATGACACAAATTTTCTCACCCCTGGTGACCAGCGCCCGAAACGGCGGGATGATGGACCTCCCATCGTAACTCTTCGCGATGCCTTTGATTTCAAACGTCTGTTTGCCACTGGGAAACTTCTGTTCAAACTTGATGAAGGGGCGAACGATGTTGGAGCGCCGCAAGTCCTCCAGCCGAAGCTTTTGCAATTGGTTCTTGCGACTCTGCACCTGGCTCGCGCGCGTCCCTGCAGCGAAGCGCGCGATGAATTCGTTGAGTTGCGCAACCTTCTTCGACTTCTCGGCGTTCTCCGATTCGATGCGCGATCGGAGCGACGCCTTCTGTTGCACCATGTCGTCGTAGCCACCCGGGTAGACGATGATGGTTTCGTAGTCGATATCAGCGATGTGCGTGCAAATCGCGTTGAGGAAGTGCCGGTCGTGCGAAATCGTCAGCAATACGCCGTCGTAGGCAGTGAGGAATCCTTCGAGCCAGCGGATCGACTCCAAGTCCAGATTGTTTGTCGGCTCGTCCAGCAAGAGGCCTTGCGGTTTTCCGAAGAGCGCCTGCGCGAGCAAGACCCGGAGCTTCATTCCTCCGTCCAGGTCCGACATTTTATCCGCTTTGGTATCGACACCCAGGCCGTCGAGAAGCGCCGCCGCGTCCGCCTCCGCCGTATATCCATCTTCTTCGAAGATGATGGTCTCGAGGTCCGCGAGGCGATGGCCTTCGGCTTCGCTGAGGTCGGTCTTTTCGAGGAGTCGATCCTTCTCCTGCAAGGTCTTCCAGAGCGCCCCGTTGCCCATCAGCACGACGTCGATCACCCGGTTGAGCTCAAACTGAAAGTGATCTTGCCGAAGGACTCCAAACCGCTTTGGCCGCGAGACTTCGCCGGTGTCCTGCTCTTCATCGCCGGAGAGAATGCGCATGAAGGTCGACTTGCCTGCGCCGTTCGGCCCCGTGATTCCGTACCGACGACCTTCGGAGAACGCGACGTTTACTTCTTCGAAGAGCTTCTTCGTTCCGAATGCCTTGGAAAGATTTACGACTGAGAAAGACGCCATGGCGCGCGGCTTTACATGATTTTCGCGTACGTCTACACCCCGACACCCAGTGAAGCGGCTGCCTTTGGAATCGGAAGCATCGCTTTCGCACCTCGTGCTAAGGGTTCCCACAGAAGGAGAGGTGGCCGATGAAGCGCATGATTCGAAGTCTCGCGGTTGCCGCTACAGTCATGGCGTCTCCTGCAGCAATCGCAAAGATGGTTTCCAAGGAAATCCCCTACACCGTTGGCAGTGACAAATTCGAAGGCGTCCTCATCTACGACGATGCGCGACATGGGCTTCCGCGTGTGTTGCTGGTGCCCAATTGGATGGGAATAAATGCCCCGAACCTTTCGCAAGCGGAACTGGTCGCCAAGCGCGGCTACGTCGTCTTCGTCGCAGACCTCCATGGCATCGGAAAGCGTCCCCGAAACGTGGAAGAAGCGGCAAAGGCAGCGCAATTCCTCAAAGGGGACCGGCGCATCATGCGAAAGCGGATGATGGTCGCATATGAGACGCTGCGGGAGCAGCGCGTTCCTATGCAAGGCAAGATTGGTCTGGTCGGGTTCTGTATGGGGGGGACAGCGGCTCTCGAACTTTCGCGCGCAGGCGCGTCGATTGGGGCCGTGGTGGTTTTCCACGCAGGGCTATCGACGCCCAATCCGGAGGACGCGAAGAACATCACTGGTTCTGTCCTTGCGCTTCAGGGTGCGGACGATCCAACCGTGCCGCCCGCAGAGGTGGCAGGATTTGAAAAGGAAATGCGCGACGCCAAGCGCGATTGGGAAATTGTCAAATTCGGGAATACCGTGCACAGTTTCACCGATCCGGGCGCCAATAGCCCGGGAGTCGCCATGTACAATGCGCTCGTCGCCGGGCGGGCCTACAAAATGATGGACGACTTCTTCGCGGAAAAGCTACCCTGAAACTGACGCGATGACTCCGGCGCACGCGCCAGGATTCCTGTCTTTTCGCCGTACCTTCACGCTCCTGATCCTCTTGATCGTTGTCCCTTCTGCAGGACTCTCAGTCTTCGGCGTGATGGCGATCGTCAACGAGCAAGCGGCTGTCGAAAAGCGAATGGAACGCGCTTGGAGCTTGCATCTCCAGCAAGCATCGCTGGGCCTCTTGGCGGCCTGGACCGAGCTCCAAACGAGGCTCCTGCCAGAGGGGTTGGAAGTGCACTGGCAGGAACTCGACCTTGGACGCTCCCCTTTCCGAGCGCATGATGGTCGCATCGTCTCCGCGGACCAACGGCAGGCAGATGCAATCGCCACCGCACTTCCTGGCCTGGGCGACCTTTCGACTTCACCGATAGTCTTCTCTGTTGCAGATCCCGATGGTGCGGCCTTCATCGCCGCCGTGAAGCGCGGTTCGGACGTGTACGGATGCCGCCTCGAAGTCGCGCAGATAGACCGTATTATCGCGCGGCGCCGCGCTTCGAGCGAGGAGAGCGCGCAGGCAGAAGTGCGCGTATCACCAACTCGCCGCGAGGGGAGAGTGGGGATGCTCTCGCGCTTTCTCTCCGGTGTCAGCGATGTCCGGGAAGCTGCGCTTGGTGATCGGGAACTCGCATCCGTTGTCCTTCCGCGCCCCATGGAGGACTTCAAGTTGGTTGCAGAGGCTGCCGGTCGAGACCCCGTCGCCTATGCATCGCGACGGAACCGAATTATTCTTTCGTCGCTCTTAGCGTTCCTTCTCACAACCCTTGCTGTTGGCGTCGTTTCAACCGCGCGAACACTTCATCGCGAGGCTCGGCTCTCGCGACTGAAGACCGATTTTGTATCGCTTGTGAGCCATGAGTTGCGGACACCGCTGACCTCGATTCGCTTGTTCATCGAAATGCTTGCCACGCAGCAGGTGAACGACCCTGCGGAAATGAAGACGGTGTTGGACCTCTTGCACAAGGAAACAGTCCGACTCTCGCAGTTCGGAGAAGCAGTCCTCGATTGGGCGCTCATCGAAAGCGGCAAGAAATCGTACGCGCAGGTACCGGTCTCAGCGGAAGCGCTGGTGGAAGCGGGCGTTGGACCATTTCGCCTCCAATGCATGGCCGAGCCGATCGCCTTTTCGGTCGACATTTCCGCAGGACTTCCCAAAGTAAATGCGGACAAGGAAGCGATTGGCGGCGCGCTTCTCAACGTGCTTCAAAACGCCTTGAAGTACACTCGCCAAGAGGATCGCAAAATTGCGGTGCGCGCTCGTGAGGCAGCCGGAGAGGTCCTCATCTCCGTGGAGGACAATGGGATCGGTATCAGCGCGAAGGATCGGAAACGCATTTTTGAACGCTTCTACCGGGCCGACGGCCTCCTCGCGCGCTCGACCGAAGGCACGGGCCTTGGGCTCGCGATCGCGGAGCGAATCATCGCTTCGCATGGCGGAAGAATCACGGTGAAGAGTACCGTCGGAGCCGGGAGCACCTTCACCATTCACCTCCCGGTCGTCGCCGATGCGTGAGCCCGCTTCGGACCCCCGAACGCGGGTGCTGATCGTGGAGGACGACCTGTCGATCCTCACCGGGTTGTCGATGCTCCTTCGCTATCAAGGATTCGAAGTCTTGCATGCCCAAGATGGGCGTACTGGGCTGCAGCAGGCGATCGATGCGTCCCCGGACATCATGGTGTTGGATCTCATGATCCCCCAAATGAATGGATTTGAAGTCCTCGAAGAATTGCGACGCCGCGCACTCGGAATTCCGGTGGTGGTGCTATCCGCACGAAGCAGTGAAGGGGATCGGGTGATGGGGCTCAATTTGGGCGCGGACGACTACGTCGTCAAACCCTTTGCAGTCGCGGAACTCGTTGCGCGACTGCGCGCCGTCCTCCGTCGACGCCGACGGGAATTAGAATCCGTTCCTTTTGGAGATTCGGTGATCGATCTTCATGCCAAGATCGTTGCTCGCGCGGGCCAACCGGTCTTGCTCACCGCGCAGGAATTCAAGCTTCTCGCCCACTTTGCCACCCATCCTGGCCGTACGTTCAACAGGGACGAACTCCTTTCGGCGGCCTGGGGCTATGGATATGAAGGTACGGCGCGAACGGTTGACAACTTTGTCAGCCAATTGCGCAGCAAGTTCGAACTCGACCCTTACAAACCGCGGCACTTCATTACAGTTCGTGGACTCGGCTACCGATTTGACGCATGACGGTGGCCTCGGTGGCGATAAGTTCGCATCTTTGGACGAGGTGGCAATACCATGTACCGGCGCTACACCATTCATCGCGACGGCGATCTGCTCGTAGAGGATCTCGGCCCCACCGGGGATGCACTGCACCCGGAACCAGTAGCGCCTGAGGACCGCTTGCCAATTGAAGTCGTCGTCCTTGCCCCAGATGATCCGGATTCGCGAGCCGCGCTCATCGATCTGCTGGAAATGGCCACCGGTATCGAAACAGACCAGCCAACCGCAGTTGGCCTCAAGATCGCACTACCCAAGCCCGGCCCTTCTTAGTTCGCAGGGCTTTCGCTCCCACCAATGATTTCTAGAAATGCCTCTTCGCTCAGGATCGGAACGCCAAGCGTGCGTGCTTTTTGAAGCTTCGCTCCGGCATCAGATCCGGCGATGACAAAGGAAGTCTTCTTCGAAACGCTCCCGGCGATTTTTCCCCCGCAGCGCTCGATTGCAGCTTTCGCCGCGTCTCGAGACATCCCTGCCAGGGTTCCGGTGAGGACGATGGTTTTGCCACTGAGGATACCGGTCGCTGGGCGCGGCGGCTCTGGCGTTATACCCGCCGCAATCAGTGCGTCGATCAACTCCTGGTTTTCGCTCCGCTCCCAGTAGTCGCAAATCGCCTTTGCCATCTCCGGACCGATATCTGGGATTTCTTGCAAAATCGCTGTTGTCGCGCAGCGAAACGGTTCGAGGTCGCGAAACTTTTCGGCAAGCGACTTGGCGGTGGCTTCTCCGACTTCCGGTATGCCCAGAGCATAGATCAAGCGATTCAAGGGGATCCGCTTCGAGCCTTCGATGGCGGCGACGACGTTGGCCGCGCTCTTGTCGCCCATGCGCTCGAGCGAGGACAGTTGCGCTACGGAAAGCTTGTAGAGGTCGGACGGAGCATTCACCAGACCGCTATCGGTCAACAATTGGCAAAGGCGATCTCCTAGGCCCTCGATATCCATGCCTCCACGGGAGGCGAAATGCCGAAGCAGGCCCGAGCGCTGGGCAGGGCAGCGGCGGTTCGTGCAGTAGGCAACAACTGCGCCCTCCTCGCGCGCTATCGGAGATTCGCAAACCGGACAGATCGCCGGAAATACGAAGGGTCGCTCCAAACCTGTCCTTCGGCTAGCGATCACTTTCACGACCTCCGGAATGACATCACCGGCTCGTCGAACGAAGACCCAATCGCCGATGCGCAGATCCTTCCGCCGCAATTCGTCTTCGTTGTGAAGCGTCGCGCGAGAAATCGTGACCCCACCGACGAACACAGGCCGAAGCGCGACTACCGGAGTTACGGCCCCAGTTCGCCCGACCGATACAAGAATGTCCTCGACGAGCGCTTCGACTTCTTCGGGGGGAAATTTGTAGGCGATTGCCCAACGCGGGTTTTTCGATGCGCGCCCCAAGATTTCGCGGTGCGCAGATGCGTCGACCTTTACGACCAAGCCATCGATTTCATAGGGGAGGCTAGCGCGTTCGGCGAGCAACTCCCGGTAGGCGCGTTCGATGGCCAAAAGATCGACGGCGCCGGTCCGCCACGGGTTCACGGGGAGCCCCCAGCGAGAGAGCGCCCTCAGCTTTTCTTCGTGGCTTGCAAACGTTCGTCCGTCGAGGGCTCCAACTTCATAGACGAAGAGGGAAAGCGGCCGCGCGGCGGTGATCGCAGGATTGAGCTGCCGAAGGCTCCCGGCAGCGGAATTCCGCGGATTGACAAAAGGCTCTTGCCCGGAAGCCAGCAATCCTTCGTTCATTTTCTGGAAGTCGGTCTTCTTCAGAAAGACTTCACCGCGAACCTCAAGGTATCGCGGAATATTGGAACCGTGAAGCCGCAGCGGCAGGGAACGCAACGTCTTTAGGTTTTGGGTGACATCCTCACCCACAGTGCCGTCTCCGCGGGTGCTGCCTTGAACAAAGGAGCCTCCCTCAAAGACCAATTCGACCGCGAGTCCATCCATCTTGGGCTCGCAGACATAACGGGGAGATTGCGCGCCAAGGCTCTTGCGGACGCGCCGATCGAATTCTGCGAGTTCGTCGCCGTTGAAGCAGTTGCCGAGGGAGAGCATCTGCTGGCGGCGGGTGACGCGCAGAAACTTTGTTGCCGGTCTGGCGCCCACCCGCTGGGTGGGCGAATCGGGGGAGGCAAATTCTGGGTGTTGAAGCTCAAGAGATTTCAATTCCCGTAGCAACGCGTCGTAACTGGCGTCGGAGATTTCCGGATTATCGAGCACATGGTACCGCTGGTCGTGGTGCGCGATTTGCGTCTTCAGCTCCAAGATTCGCGCTCCCGCATCCATGGTGGCTTGGAGAATCCCTCATTTCTGGCCTTCTTAGGAAAGAACTGTTCGCCTTGACAGTTGCAGCAGCCTTCCTTAGGTTTCCTTCGACGCGGTGGTTTGTGTGCGTGCGTTTTTTGGTTCAAACGCACCTAGCGATTTCCCTGAAGAAAAAAACGAGTGACAAAAACGCACGCGCGAAATCGCGTCGATACACCAGGAAATTCAATGCCAAGAGTTCGGACCAAAGTGGACCCGGAGAAGAAGAAGGCCCAACCTCGCGATGCCGAGGCGCGGAAAGTTCGGGGACGCCGGCCGGTTGGAGAAGCGGACGAGGTCTTGGCCGAAGGTGGAGGGAGCGCCGAATTTGATGCGGGAGAGGGGCCTTCGCAACCTCCTGACGCTCAGACCTTGGGGGGCAACGGAGCCCAGGCGCCGCAAACGGAGTCTCACCTCCAGAGCCTCAAGCTCAGCGACCTTAAGCGGATGAAGATCACCGAGCTGTCCAAGTTCGCGCACAACCTAGGAATCGAGGGGACGCAAGGCTTCAAGAAACAAGAGCTCTTGGTGGCGATTTTGGGCAACGTCACCGAGAAGCGATACGAGGTAAGCGCCGAAGGGGTGATGGACCTCATGCCCGACGGCTACGGCTTCCTCCGAAGCGCCGATTCGGACTACCAGCCGAGCGCGGACGACATCTATGTGCCGCCTTCGCAGGTGCGCCGCTTCAACTTGAGGCCAGGAGATACGGTTTCAGGACTGATTCGGCAACCGCGCGAAAGCGAGCGCTATTTTGCGCTGCAGCGGGTCGAGCAGATCAACTTTTCGGAGCCCCTGAGCGCCGACGTTCGAGAGCGGATCCTCTTTGACAACCTCACCGCGCTCTATCCGACCAAGAAGCTCAGGCTCGAGCATGACGGAAGTGAATTGACGACGCGCATCATCGACCTGTTTTGTCCAATCGGTTTGGGCCAGCGCTGTTTGATCGTGGCTCCGCCGAAAGCTGGGAAAACGGTGATGCTCCAGAACATTGCGCATGCAATTTCGACCAACCACCCGGAAATCTATTTGATCGTCCTCCTCGTCGATGAACGCCCAGAAGAAGTCACGGACATGCAGCGGAGCGTTCGCGGGGAGGTGGTGAGTTCGACGTTCGACGAACCAGCGACGCGCCATGTGCAAGTCGCAGAAATGGTCATCGACAAGGCCAAACGGCTGGCCGAACAGAAGCACGACGTGTGCATCCTCTTGGACTCGATTACCCGACTGGCACGCGCCTACAACACGGTGGAGCCTGCATCTGGAAAGATTCTCTCTGGTGGCGTGGACGCCAATGCGCTTCACAAGCCAAAGCGCTTTTTTGGAGCTGCGCGCAATATCGAGGAGGGCGGGTCACTGACGATCATCGGTACTGCACTCATCGACACCGGAAGCCGCATGGACGAAGTTATTTTTGAAGAGTTCAAGGGGACTGGGAACTCCGAAATCGTGCTTGATCGCAAGCTCTTCGAAAAGCGCATTTTTCCCTGTCTCGACATCAACAAGTCCGGAACGCGGAAAGAAGAGCTTCTCCTCGATGCTGCAGATCTCGTCCGAATTACTGCGCTTCGACAAGTCCTCCATCCGTTCACGCCCATCGATGCGATGGAGTTCGCGCTCAAACACATGCGCCCGACCAAGAGCAACGCTGAATTTCTTGGCGGCATGAATCGCTAGAGGAAGGGCAAGCGCCGTTTCGCTGCGCAATTGGGCCCACCAGGATTCGAACCTGGAACCGAGCGGTTATGAGCCGCCAGCTCTACCGTTGAGCTATAGGCCCTTTCGACCGAGGGGTTCTTATTAGCCGCTGCCTTCGGTGAAGCTCCGCAGACGCTTCGACCGCGAGGGGTGTCGCAATTTCCGAAGCGCTTTCGCTTCGATTTGGCGAATGCGCTCGCGCGTCACATCGAAATCTTGGCCGACTTCTTCAAGCGTGTGGTCAGACTTTTCCCCGATTCCAAAGCGCATCCTCAGCACCTTCTCTTCGCGCGGCGTCAGGGTCGCAAGGACTTTGCGCGTTTGCTCGGCGAGGTTCATGTTGATGACCGCGTCATCGGGCTTCACCAGCGCTTTGTCCTCGATGAAATCACCGAGGTGCGAGTCCTCTTCTTCACCGATAGGCGTCTCGAGAGAAATCGGCTCCTTGGCGATCTTGAGGACTTTCCGCACCTTGTCCAAGGGGAGTTCCATTTTTTCAGCGATTTCTTCCGGGGTCGGCTCGCGACCGATTTCTTGAACGAGGTAGCGGCTCGTTCGAATG
>JBGSMZ010000157.1:0-23009 GCA_041739845.1 Myxococcaceae bacterium | reverse complement strand
ACGCTATGTCGGGAATCTTGCAGCCACTGCGCGCGGCCTCGCTCCAAAGGCACGGGCGCTGAGCTTTGACTTGCTGGCGGCCATCGAGCTCTCGCGAGAGAGCGGTCAGACTGCATTCTCGCCGCGCCTCGCGCACGCATTTCTACAAGGGGTCGACGCCCACGCTGCCCAACACCGGGCCTCGACGTTCGTGGACACGCGGTGGAATCGGAGACTGGCGGCAACCCTAGCGATGCTGGCCTTGGCCGCTCTTCTCGCCTTCGCCTTTGCCGGTGCCCGCTTGCGTGCGGGCCTCGCCAACGCCCTTTCCAATCCCTCCGCACTCATTGCCCAAACCCGCGAACCTATCACTGGGGACTTTCGAATCACCTACCACTACCCCGTCCACACTGGACTTGAAGCGCACACCCAAGAGGGTGGAAACGGCGATCTCTCCGCACCGGTGGGTACGCAGGTAGAGCTTTCGACCCGCGCCGATCGTCCAGTGCTCGCTGCTGCGATCGTCGTCGATGGCACCGCTTCGCCAATGCAGGTCAACGACAGGCAATTGTCGACGACGCTGACCATTGCGAAAAATGGCAGCTACCATGTGTCCTTTCTTCGAGGATCGCGCGTTGCCGTTGCTGGACCGGACATGGCTATTCAAGCCATTCCAGACACTGCGCCAGAAGTGCAGATTGTTAGCCCAGTCGGCGAACTCGAGTTGGACCCAGCGATGCAAAGCCTCACAATGAAATACCATGTGAAGGACGATTACGGAATTGCCTCCGTGTCCCTGGTGTACCGCGTAGATGGACAAACACCTCAACGGGTGGCGCTTCATGGCGAGTCCGGTAGGGCCATCGATGACGCCTATGCGTGGAACTTGGCTCCGCTCAAGCTTGCGCCCGGACAAGCGGTCGTTGCCTACATCGACGCCGTAGACAACGACGGCGTATCCGGACCGAACACCGGCGTGTCGGGCTCCATAAAAATAAAGCTCTACAGCGGAGAAGAACACCGTCAGGAGGCGGTACGAAAAGCCGAGGCGCTGTGGGAACGCCTCGTGACCCACCTCGCGGATCGCATGGAGAGTGGCGATCGGCGCGTCCCAATACCGGCTGCGATTCTTCCCGCCGCTCGTGCCATTGACGATTCCGCCGTGCACCTCGCCGAAGATTTTGCTGAACTCGCCAAGTCGCTCCGCAAAGATGTGGGCACACCTGCGGACCTTGCGCGTGCTCTCGCGAACATCGGCTCCACGCTTCGCAACGACACGCTGGCGATTTCCGGATTCCGCAAGGCGTTGCTGCAACCTCATGCGCTGCCCGCATCGACGGTCCCTTTCGCAGCGTCGGTCCGAAGCGACATCGAACACTCGGAGAACAATGTTCTCTACCTCGAGGGGATGCTCGATCGGCAGAAGCTCTCTGCTGTTGCTTCGATGCTCTCGGCCCTGAAAGCTGACCGTCGTGAGCTTGTGCAACTGCTTGAGCAGTTGGATCGCAGCAAAGATCCCAAGCTCCAAAAGACGCTCCTGGAAGACATCGACCGCCTCCAACGGCGCATGGCGGATATTCAGCGGAAGATGGCGCAGATGGGCCGCAGCATTCGCGACGAATTCATGAACGCCGACGCGCTTAAAGAAATGGTTGCAGAAAACGGCCTCGGGAGTCGCTTGGAAAAACTCAAGGAGCTCATCCGCGAGGGCAACACGGCAGAAGCGATGAAAGAGCTCCAGGCGCTTTCGATGCAAATGGATCAGATGTTTCAGGGACTCAACGAAGCTTCATCCGCTGCGGCGCAAATGATGGACCCGCAGTTTGCAAAGGATTTTGCAGAGCTCGCGAGTGGTCTCGATTCGGTGGCCAAGGTCCAGGCGCAGCTTGCGGAGCAAACCAAAGCGATCAAAGAGCGCGCCCAACGGGCGCAGCGCGACCGCATGAGCGGGCGAGGAGCTTCGCTGAAGCGCGAACTGAAACAATCGCTCGATGAGCTGCAGAAGAGTTGGAAAGAGTTAGGGGCCAGTCATCGAGGCGCGCGACTCGATTTGTCGAAGCAGCAGGCAATGAAAGACCTGCAATCGGTAGCGCAGGCCCTCCAGGCGAACGATTTTCCCTTGGCCGCGGAATCCGCTGATAGACTCGCAGACAGCGCAAGCAATCTCGTCGCAGATGCAGAGCAGCGGGAGCGATTGAGTCAAGCGCTGCGAGAGCCGCCCGAAACCCAGCGCAGCCACAAAAAAGAGAGTGAACGACTGCGCGCCGACGCAAAGAGGGCCGATATGGTTGCACAGAAGCTCAATGCGCTGTTCCCTCCATCTGGCCAGCAGCTCGACAAGAACGACCGCAGAGAGCTTCAGCAACTCGCAAAGGGACAAAAAGGTGCCGCCGCTGAAGCGCGCGATCTCTTGGGAAAGCTTGAACGAGTTGGGCGACGGGCGCCCATTTTTGATGAACGGACCCAGGAAAGCGCAGGACAAGCCGTCTCGAAGATGGAGAACGCAGGAGAGCGCTTGGGAGAGAACAATGCGCCGAGTGGCTACGCCCAGCAACAGGGTGCCCTCCAAATACTCAGGGGCCTCCAGAAGTCCATGCAACAGGCCCAGCGCACTTCCGGCAGCGGCGCTATGCCCATGCCGCTCCCGGACTCCAATGGCTTCATTCCCCAGCAAGAGCGCGTTGCGATTCCCGACGAGGATCCGAACCGGAACGCGCAACTTCGCAAAGACCTGGTTGAAAAGATGCGGCTTGCAGGACCGGAGCGGTACAAGGAGCAAAACAAGCAATATTACGAGGAGCTCGTAAAGTGAACATTTGGCGTGTTTGGATTGCAGCGTTGCTTGCCGTTGCGACCGCCGCTCACGGCGCGGAAGTCCGTGGACCCGCCAGAATTGCCGTAGAAGCTGCCGAAGACGACCTCGAGGCTTGGGACACTGCGGGCGCAAAAGCCGCGGTCCAAGAACTCGCCGGTACTGCCCCCGCCAATAGCTCTCCTATCGCTTACTTGAATGGCCGTATCGCCTTTGAAGAAGGACGCTACGCGGATGCGGCAGCGGATTTGTCCTCGGCTGGAAACAGCGACAAGGCCACCGAGTGGCGGTCCCTCGCGGAGGCAACCGCGAAGGTCCTCGAAGGAACGACCAGTGCGGAAAGCGAGCACTTCGTTGTGGTGTATAAACCAGGGCCCGACGAAATCCTCGTTTCTTGGACCCTCGATGCACTGGAAGCGCAGCGCGCCGCCTTGCACGAGGATTTAGGCTACGCGCCTCCAGGTAAAACACGCGTTGAAATCGTTGGATCTGCCGCGGACCTCTCGACGCTCTCGACGCTTAATATATCTGCCATTCGGACGACGGGGACCGTAGCAATCTGTAAATTCAACAAGTTGATGGTCCTTTCCCCAAGGGTCATTCTTACCGGCTACGATTGGATGGATACGGTTGCGCATGAATACACGCACCTGGTTGTTTCCAAAAAGAGTCGCAATCGGGTTCCGATTTGGATGCACGAAGGCCTCGCCAAATACCTCGAAACACGTTGGCGAGGTCCCGCCGGTAAGGCAATGACTCCCTCCTCCCTCGCGCTCCTGGGCGAGCGTGTTCGGAAGTCTACGCTCATCCCTTTTTCAAAGATGCACCCTTCCATGGCGCTCCTCCCAACTGCCGAGGACGCGGCAGTTGCATTCTCTGAGGTTTTCTATGCCATTCAGCTCGTTCATCGTCTCGGAGGCAAATCGGCGCTCTCCGAGATGTTGACAGATATAATGCATGGCGCTTCAGACAAGGAGGCAGTCAAGAGAGTGACCCGTTTGCCTTGGCCAAGTTTTGAGAAGTCCTGGATGACAGGTCTTCAATCGATGCATTATCCCAGCGAATTGGTTCCGCGCTCATCCAACGAAAGGAAAGAGCTGGCTGCCAATGACTCTCCAAAAAATGCGAAGGGTCGAGAAATTTCATTTGGTGATTTTGCGGAAGTCTCCGAGCCTGGGGCGCGACGCGACGCGCATCTCGCCGAAATCCTTCGAGAGCGCGATCGGATGGGTGCATCTGCGGAGGTGTATGAGCGCACCTGGAAGCAAGTCGGCAACCGCTATGAGTCGATAAGCAACAAGTACGCGCTGACGTTGCTAGAACTCAAACGCTATTCCGAAGCAGAAAAGGTACTGGTGGGGAGTCTCGAATTACATCCCGGTTCGGCGAGTACGAACGTGCACCTGGGGAGACTTCGAATCAGATCAAAATCCTGGATTGGAGCGAAGGCAGCCTATCTGGATGCACTGGCTGTAAATCCTTTCGATCCAGAAGTGCAGGTCGGTCTGTACACTGCGGCGCGTCAGCTTCACGACGAACGGCTTGCGGAGCGCGCGGAGAAAGCTGCGCGCTTGCTGTTGGGCAGCGATCATCAAAGCTTCTTGGGCATCGCCAGGCGCTTTTCCGGATTGGAGGACCTCTCTCGCGTTGACGAAGCTCTTACTCCCAATGCGCAAGAAGTTCTAGACGGCGGAGCAAAAGAAACGAGGAG
Organism: Myxococcaceae bacterium; assembly: GCA_041739845.1. Lineage (GTDB taxonomy): Bacteria > Myxococcota > Myxococcia > Myxococcales > Myxococcaceae > JBGSMZ01. The sequence continues at coordinate 18,507 of JBGSMZ010000157.1, read as the reverse complement.
TTTCCACAAGGTCTCCGAGTAATACGATCTATTGATCTTTAAGGATCTAAAAGAAGTGGAAGAAGTAGGTCCTGTGGAAATCTGGAAAACATGAAAGTGGTCCTAAACGTAGGTACTTAGCACGAGGGAGCGGAGCGTCTTTTCCACAAGAGACCTCCACATTTCCACAGGTTGCGGAAAGGCAAAGTCATGAGCAGTGACAAGGTGGCGGAAGCAACAGGAAAGCAACAGGAAAGTCCCACGGCGATGCACAGAGGTGGCGCTCCTCTTCATGGGGGATTGATCGTCGCTGGTGTCCTCGCAAAGCAAGGAGTCGAAGAAATCTTCACCCTTTGCGGCGGGCACATTTCGCCGATTCTCGTGGGTTGCGAAGAGTTGGGCATCAAGGTCATTGGGTGCCGAGACGAACGAAGCGCGGTGTTTGCTGCCGACGCGGCAGCCCGGCTCACTGGCCGATGTGGAGTCGTGGTCGTCACCGCTGGACCTGGGGTCACCAATGCGCTGACCGCGCTGAAAAATGCGCAACTCGCGCAGTCCCCTGTGGTTCTCCTCGGAGGGGCAACGGCGATGCTCTTGAAGGGCCGTGGCGCCCTTCAAGATATCGATCAAATGTCTCTCGTTGCTTCCGCAGTAAAACTGCGCAAGCGCTGCACTTCGGTTGCTGCGATTGCACCGACCGTGGAACGCGCGATGCAAGTTGCTCGCAAAGGAGTACCGGGTCCCGTGTTTGTCGAGCTTCCGGTAGATGTATTGTACGCGGAGGATACGGTCCGCAAGATGATGGTAGGAGAGACGGGAGGCGGAAAGGACAAGTCTCTTGGCGGTCGCGCACTTGCAAATTACATACGGTATTATCTGTGGAAGACCTTTCACAGACCATTCACCTGGGCGGCCTTCCGCGGCGCTGATCAACGCGCGATCAACGCGCTTTCCTTTCAAGGAGCATCGGCGGCGCTCGGGCGTTCCAAGACCCTCCTCAGGCGCGCCAAGCGTCCGATGCTCGTCATTGGAAGCCAAGCGCTTACTGGATTGCGCGACGCTTCTGCCTTGCGCAAAGCCGTGGAAGCTCTCGGCGTACCGACGTGGCTTGCGGGAGGAGCGCGAGGACTACTTGGGCGAAACCATGACCTTCAATTTCGCCACGCGCGCGGCAAGTCGATACGCCAAGCGGACTTGCTGGTGCTCTGCGGGGTGCCGTTCGACTTCCGCTTGAAATACGGCCTCGGTGGTGCGCGCGGAGGTTCTGTCGTGGCGGCGAATTTGTCAGCGAACGAATTGGCGCTCAATCGGAGGCCAGATGTTGCGTTGCAGATGCATCCCGCGGATTTCTTGGTCGCGTTGGCGAAGGATGCGCCTACGAATAGTTCCTGGAACACATGGGTCGATGAGATTCGCGCCCGAGAGTCCGCAAGAGACCAAGAGATTGCGGCGACTTCCAAGCCCGCTGTTTCTCCCGTAGACGCCGTCCATTTCTTTCTTCGTCTCGAAGAGCAATTGCCGGAGAATGCAATCTTGGTGCTCGACGGTGGAGACTTTGTAGGAACTGCCGCGTACATCTTGAGACCGCGGGGTCCCCACGCATGGCTCGACCCGGGAGTCTTTGGAACGCTCGGTGTCGGTGGTGGCTTTGCAGTCGGTGCTTCCGCCGTTCGGAAGGACGCTGAAGTATGGCTGATCTATGGAGATGGGTCGAGCGCGTTTAGCTTGGCGGAGATCGACACCTGCGTGCGGCATGGTTTCGCGCCAATTATCGTCGTCGGAACCGACGCGAGTTGGGAGCAAATTGCGCGCGACCAAACCGCACTGTTGGGAGCACCCACGGGAACGACACTATTGCGCACCGCCTACGAGGTGGTTGCCAAAGGGTATGGCGGAGTGGGGCTTGAAATCACCGAGGGTGCGCAGGTCGATCGCATCCTTGAGGTTGCTCGCGCGCGATCGAAGGAGGGCAAACCGGTGTTGATCAATGTGCAGCTAGGAAAATCGAAGTTCCGCGAGGGGTCTATCTCGATGTAATCGTGGCTATTTGCGCACCAAAACGCCTTCGATAAAGAAAGCAACCGCAGCAAGCATGAACAAGAATGTCCAGGCGGGAAATGCGCGGCGTCGCGCATCCACAGTGGCGGTCTCGATGCTGGCGGTCTGTCCAGTCCAGGTCTTCAAGTCCGTTTCAGGGATGCGCGTGGTATCGCTGGCGGTCGGTTCAATGTTGGCAAAGAAGTCGAGCTCGGGACGAGTCGTTTCGTCGGGTTCGAGTACCCGATAGCGTCCGGGTTCACGAAGCGGCGGCGTCTGGCTCGTGCCATCGGCGGTGACGACGACGGGAAGGATGGCGCCAGAGGGGGCCTTGACTCCTGAAGCTAGTTGGGAATCAGGCGTCGCCAATTCTGTGGGTTCCCCTACCGTTGCTTGCAGCGGTTCCTGGCGGTCGAGAGTACCCGACAGCCAACCCGCGGATCGTTGGATCAACGGCAGAAAGCTCGGGGTAAGTACGAGGTCATTCCAATCTCGATCGACGGTGGAGACGAAGAAGAGAATTCGCCCTTTTCCTCGTTGGCTGGCAACCAAGAGCAAAGCGCCATCATCGAGGACTACCAAGGGCTCGGCTGGAGCCGCGTCGGCTTCGCCAGGTTCTAAAAGCATGAATCTCAAAAAGCGTGCTGCGAATAGACCTTCGCGGGCGCGTTCGACGAACGGGGCCATGATCGGGTGTGCCTGGGAAATCCTGCGCACTCCAATGCCCGTGGTGCCAGCGGTTTTCACAACGCGAAATTTCCGGGGAAGAATCCACCCCGCGGCAGCGTTCCACGCTTCGGGGTTCACATTGTCCCCTACGCTGAGAAAGACGCCGCCTCCTTTCGAAAGAAAACGTTCGATACGCTGCACGTGTTCGGACGAAGGTGCCGCCACGTTCAGAAGGAACAGGGCGTCGAAGTCCATAAGGTTTTCATTCCATGCGGCGTCAGGGTCGCGTGTCGTGGCCTTTACCGGGCTGCCGCTTGCGGCGAGCGCCGACTCGACGAAATAGGCCTCATCGCGATACTTTTGGCTGCTTGGAGCACCGTTGATGAGAAGCGCTCTGGTGGGACGCGGAACGTTGACGATGAGCGAACGGTGATCATCCTCGGCCAGTGCATCGCTTCGGGCGAGCCGCGCTGTGACTTCAAAAACACCGCTTCCTGGAAAATCGTAGGTGAAGACTTTCTGAGTGGTTCCTTGCTCTTCAAGATTCAGGAAGCTCTTGGCAACGACTGCCCCATCGATTTCAAGATTGAGTTGCGCGTCGCGCGAAGCGCCGGATGCAAAAGAGCGGGTGAGGGCCGTGAAACGCCAAGACCGGAGTCCGAGTTCCGGAACCGGTTCGGCGCGCAGCCCGACTAGGGCCCGATTGGGTAGGCTTGTAGGAGCGATATCGAGAAAGTCGATGTCTGGAACAACTTCTTGGCCATTGGCGAGGTGCGCGCGCGGCGGGCTTACGTCGAGGCGGAGGGAGGTTGCAGTGGCAGCGCTCACGACGATCAACCGTCGCCTCCCGAGCGGCGACGCATCCAAGGTGCCGGCCGCTGATTCGAGGCATTGGTTCAAGGCGGCTGGCCGGTAGCCGGGAGCGGCGAGTTGTAGTGCAGTGAAAAGCCCGCCGCGATCGAAGCCGAGCGGTACTGCGATCGCCGGACGCTCCCCACAGAGAATGAGCGAGGCCGGCTCTTCGGGAGCAAGCGCGCGAATGGCTGCGCGCGCTTCTTCTTGTGCGCGCGCAAACAATGGGCGTCCATCACTCCAGCGCAAGGCAAACGATTGATCGAGAACGACGGCGGTGGCTGCCAGACCCCGCGTTGAAGTCACCTTTGCTCCGTGGCGCCACCGGGGTTGGGCGAGCGCCAAGGGTATCGCCAAGAAAATCAGCGTTCGCAAAGCGTAGAGAAGGATGCGCTTGAGCTTGAGGCGAGAGGCCGTCCGCCTCTGGCTACGCAAAACAAATGCCAGCGCGGCAAATGGTACCCTTCGCGGGCGGCGCCTGTCGAAGAGGTGAATCAAGAGCGGAATCAACGCCGCTGCGAGTCCCAAGAGCATCCAAGGGGCACCGAAAGTCATCGACGACTTCCGCGGTGCGCGATGAATCGCAGGAGCACTTCGTCGAGCGCCTCATCGGTGCGAACCAATTGGTAGTGGCAACCAGCCAACTCGCAAGCGGACTTTGCTTTGTCGAGAAAGCTGCGGATTTCCTGGAGGTATGAATCTCGAATATCGCGTGGATTCACTTCGTTGTTTGCATCGTCTTCCATGGAAGTGAAAAGGGTCGGGTCGTCGTATGGAAACGTGATTTCCGCGGGATCCATCAAGTGAAAGATCGCCACTTCGTGCTTGTGAGACCGCAGCGATGTGATTCCACGCAACACTTCGGCGCGTTCGTCAAAGAGGTCGCTGAAAATACAAACGAAGCTACGCCGGGGGAGCCGCTCGGCGAGCATCTTCAGTGCGCTCACGAGGTCCGTGCCTCCATCTGCGTTGCTGTTCTCCAACACCTCGAGGATTGTCTGCAAATGGGTGGGCGCGGAACGCGGAGGAATGGTCACCGGAGATTCGGCGGAAAGGACGGTCACACCGGCCGAATCCTGCTGATGGATGAGCACATGAGCCAGCGCTGCTGCGAGGGTCTTTGCGAGGTCGAGCTTGGAGAGCCCTCCGGTGCCAAAGCCCATGGAGCCAGAGGCATCGATGACCATGGTGGCGCGGAGGTTCGTCTCGTGTTCGAAGCGCTTCACATAGTAGCGATCAAACTTTCCAAAAGCTTTCCAGTCGAGGTGCCGAAGCTCGTCGCCGGGCGCATATTCTTTGTGTTCGGCGAATTCGACGCTCTGGCCTTGGAGCGGAGACTTGTGGAGTCCTGAAAGTATCCCTTCGACGACAGCGCGTACGCGAAGCTTGAGACCCCCGATGCGCCCCAACGTGGCGACGTCAAGAATGGCCATGGTTCGCCGCGTGTATCGAGGAGTGACTTTGCGTTGGCGCCATTCGAGAGCGGCGCGCCCCAATCCACTCCGCAATCGGCGAGCTGTGGACGAAGCGGTCGTAGGTTGCAAGAGTCACCGCGGTGGTCGCTCCGATGCATAGGAGGTACTTGGCGAGCGCTGGAAGCGAGACAGACACCAGTGCCAGCTGAAGCGCAAGCACCAGTGGGTAGTGCGTCAAATAGACCCAATACGATGCATCGACCAGATAGCGAAGCTTGGGAGGCACCTCCCCGTGCGCCCGACACCCGATGTCGAGGGCGCCGACGACAATGAGCCAAGCGCCCGCACAAGCAATCGCTCTCCCCTCGGATGTCCATTGCATCGGTATGCCTGAACCGTATCCGGTGAGTGCGAGGCCCGCAGCCAAGAGCAACAAGCCCACCCACGCCGGACCCAGTCTTGGAACGCCGGTCGCGTGGAGGACAAAGCCCGCGGCAAAGAAGGTACCGAAATGGAGAAGCGCTGGCGCCTGAGGAAGGAAGGAGTTCCACGGCGCAAGTTCAGGGAAACGATCGGCGAGGACCACGGTTCCGACCACGCATGGCAGCAACCAGAGGAACATCCACCGAGACTCCCGCACGTGCGGCCGGCGGAGCGCGACTCGCGCAAATGCCCAAGCCGCGGCACAAAAGAGGAAGAGGTATTCCAAGAACCAAAGATAGGTAGGTGAAAAAGGTTGCCCAGGGCCAACGTAGCGCACGTCGGTCACGCCCAAGCGTCGCCCAACGGAGGTGACGGCGAGAACTCCAAAAATAGCGTACGGCAGTGCGACGAGCATTGGAACGAGGAGACGGCGCGCGCGATCGACGAGAAATGCGTCAGCACCGCGGCGGTTGATGAGGAGGTGCGCAAAGAAGCCTGAAAGCGCAAAGAAGACTTCCATTCGAAATCCATGAAGGAAGGCGGAAGCAATGGTGAAGCCGTCATTCTGCGCGCCGTCCACAATCGGGTACCAGGGCTCAATTCCGGGAATATAGGCGTAAAGCCCATGATAAAAGAGCCCGAGCATCATCGCGCCTGCGCGAATCGCATCGAGCCCGATGTAGCGGCGCGCTTCCGAAGGCGAGCTCAAGAGCGCGTGAAACTCCGCGTAAAGAGCTGGGTGCCATGTTGGTCATAGTAGGTGCCGGTGAAGGTACTCCCCTCGATGACGACGTAGAGAAACCCCGGCACTGCGGCGTTCCAATAGGTTGGCTCACTCGATTCTTTGCGAATGCTCGTGGTGGAAGCACCTCCACCGGAAATCAGAAGCTCGGTCGCCTTCGACGATCCCAATCGCGTGCAGCCTCCTTGTAACCACTCCAGGATGTGCTCGTGGCCACAGATGTAAGCATCCGCACGCCCGCAAACGTCGTCCTCGAGGAAGGCGCGCACGCCCCCGCCAGCGGCAATGGGCACCACGCTCGGCAGGCGGCTATAGTTCCCAGCGTTTCCGTGTGGACCGTTGGAACGCAAGTTGTGATGGCCTAGGACAATCTTCCAAGGAGAGGTCGAAGCCGACATCCACTTGGCAAAATCAGCGCGGACTCCTGCGTCGAGATAGTAGAATGAGCGGTTGGTGTCAGCCACGAAGAACTCTACGTCGCCAACGTGAAAATGGTAGTGGGACGCAGGCATTCGCCACTTGGGATTCACTTGGCTGTAGGCGATTTGGTAGCGAGAGAGCTGGAAATCTGCACCGGTTCCCCCATAGCCATAATCGTGGTTTCCAAGCGCGGCGTAAAACGGAGCATTGACCTCTGCGTAGGGCGCAACAAAAGCGGACTGCCATTGCGGATCCGTGACTGAGCTGACGCCGCTCGGGTAGAAGTTATCTCCTAAAAGACCAACAAAATCGCACCCTTGTGACGCACAAACCTTCGCAACGGCGCTGCCTACCGCGCGCTGCGCGGCATTTCCCTTTCCCTGGTCTCCAAACGCAACGAAGCGTACCGAACCTGGACGAACAGGCGTGAGCGTTCCTCCATCGCCGGACGGTTGAGCGGAAGCTCCGAGCGCGAGCAGAGCGCATGCAAGGGGCATCATCTTGAAAGCGGAAGAGAGGGCGGGTTCTGGAGGCATCAAAAGGGTGGGTGAAGGAACATCGTACCGATGAGCGCAGTTAAAAAGTAGGGCACCAATCCGGCAGCCCCCGCGTAGTCCTTGGCCATACGCTGCCCAAAGAAGAGCGCAAGAAGTGTCGCGCCGGACAGCGCCGAAGCGCACCAACCAAGCCAGGTAGATCCACCGAGGGCAATGAGACCAGCTCCCGCGGCAGCCAGTCCCCCTGAGGTAACTTCGAGGAGCGTAAGAAGGGGAAACATCCAAGGCACCGTTGCGCGGAGCGGGGATTTGGCAAAATAGTCGTTGAGGTACGCGCGGTTCCCTGCGTAGCCGATGACCTTGTCGAGGCCGGATTGAAGAAAGAGGATGGCCAGAAAGCTGGTCAAGAGCAGCGGCGGAATTCGAGTGGACCAAGAAGGAATCATTGTTGAATGCCTATCGCGATTCGCCGAACTTGTTGTTGAAGAGAGCCGCGACCTCGTCAAGACAGGATTGCGCATCTGGTCCATTGCAACAAACCTTCACAGACGTCCCTTGGGCCGCCGCAAGCATGAGGACGCCCATGATAGACTTCCCGTTCACCGATTGCCCTTCGCAGTCGAGAGTGACTTCACAAGCGTGGCGGTTCGCAGTTTTTACCAAGAGCGCGGCAGCACGCGCGTGGAGGCCAAGTTCGTTGATAATTGTCAGTTCTTTTTCGGCGTGCTCCAAGAAAACTCCCAGGTCCGCGGTGGAGAGCGTCTTGCACCATGTAGCACGTCAGTTGCCAATTCGTGCCCGTGGTTGGCAAGTGGAGCCGGTGGACGCTTCACTCGGGGCGCGATGAAACTCTTTGCCATCGGGTGCCTCCATCTCCCATCGGCCCGCGGGCTAACAATGGAAAAATTTGGGTGGGGAGATCATACGTCGCGAATCGCCGCAAATTGGGATGCGACGGTAGCCGACAGTGATGTCGTCTTGGTTTTGGGGGACATCTCTTGGGCCACCCGGGCTTCGGAAGCCACCCAAGACTTGGCGTGGATCGATGCGCGCCGAGGCCGCAAAGTATTCGTCAAAGGAAACCACGACCCGTGGTGGGGCGACAGCCGCACCAAGATCGACGCACTCTTACGAAAATATCCCTCGGTGGGAGGTGCGATTCACCAATGCGCTGTGGCCGCTGGAGCATGGGTCGTCGCCGGTTCGCGCCTGTGGGATGTTCCTGACGCTCCGCCAAACGCCTACAGAGCTGTGCCGGACTCCCGCGAGCTTGCCCGGCACGTGGAACGCGAGTGTCGACGGCTTGAGCGTTCGATCGACGAGGCACGAAAAATGATGGCGGTATCGCCATCACTGCGACCGATTGCGGCCGTCCATTACCCGCCACGGTATGCCAATGGTGCTTCCACCGCCTTCTCCATGCGCATCGAAGCGTGGGGACCAGCCGTATGCGCATACGCGCACCTTCACGGGCCAGGGATCGCAGATGGATTCAAGGGAGTTGCTGGGGGGGTCCGCTACGTCATTGCCTCGAGCGACGCCGTCGATTTCGCGCCTCTATGCATCGATGAGGCACCGTCCTAGGCCATCGATGAAGCGCTGACGTTTGCCCGTGCTAATGGAGCGCCCGCCATGCACGCAACGATTGTCGCCATTTCGACACCAGTGGGGCGAGGCGGGATTGGCATCATCCGCGTTTCAGGTCCACGCGCACGCGCGGCTGCAGCCCGCGTCTGTCGGTGTGGTCTTCCGAGCCTGGTGCCGCGCGTGGCTACGCGGGTGGATTTCGCGGCCGGTGACACAGCGCTCGATCGGGGTCTCATCCTCCTGTTTCCTGAGCCCAAGTCGTTCACCGGAGAGACAGTCGTGGAGCTCCACACGCATGGATCGCCACGCTTGCTGCAAATGCTCCTCACCGAGATTCTCCTCGAACCAGGGGTCCGCCTCGCCCAACCAGGAGAATTCTCACGGCGCGCGGTGCGCAATGGGCAAATGGATTTGGCGGTCGCAGAGTCCGTCGCGGACATCATAGCGGCGGAGTCGGAAGCGCAGGTGCACGCTGCTGCGGCACAAATGGTCGGAGCGCTTTCGATCCGGGTTGAGGCTGCCCGGGACGCTGTCTTGAGGGCCCGGGCCACCGTCGACGGCGTTCTTGAGTTTCCTGAAGAAACAGATGGCGCCGAATACGATGTCGCGAGCCACATCGCCGAAGCTCGCGCGACGGTAGTCGATCTCTTGGCACACGGGGAACGCGGAAGACTCATTCGTCGGGGCGCGCGAATCGTCATTTTCGGTCCGGCGAACGCGGGAAAATCAACGCTCTTCAACGCTCTGGTTGGCGTCGAAATGGCAATTGTTGACGCGGAACCTGGGACCACCCGCGACGCTATCGAAGCGACACTTGAAATTGCTGGTTTGAGGGTCTCCCTCGTCGATACCGCAGGGCTTCGGGAGGGAGCGGAAGGCATCGAGCAAAAGGGGATAGAACGAACCAGGAGCGCGCTGGCGGAAGCGGACATTGGAATTCTGGTGATTCCGCCGGGAGCTTCCGATTCTCAGATTGCGATCTGGGAGCGGGAGATCGACCCGAGTCGGCTTCTCGCGGTCTTCGGGAAGGCCGACCTGGTGCAGGCCACAGTCGAGGGCGACCGCCTTCGTGTATCGGGCACGAGTGGTCTTGGAATTCCAATCCTGAGAGAACTTCTGGAGCAGCGACTCACGCAAGGCGGCATCGGGGAGGCTGTGCTCGTTACTTCTGAACGCCATTTGGATGCCCTCCGACGCGCTGCAGCGGCGCTCGATCGCGCTATCGCCGTGGGGTCGTCCCTGGAACTCGCGAGCGCGGAGCTTCGAATTGGCGCCCAAGCGCTCGCCGAAATTCTCGGCAGCGACGCGAGTACCGAGCTGCTCGACGCCGTCTTCGCGAGGTTCTGCATCGGGAAGTGAAGGTTCCACGTGGAACATTCGCTTCCCGATGCGGAACCGTACCTCCAAGCAGCCCAGGGCGCGCTTTTCGTGGAAACAGGAGCATGTTCCACGTGGAACATCCGCTTGGAGGCCTGTAAGTGCGTGGTCCGTGAACGCTTTCGACGCAATCATCGTTGGGCTAGGCCATGCGGGAGCGGAAGCCGCTCTGGCGTGCGCCAGGAAGGGACTCAAGACCGCCGCAATTACGCTTCGCCTCGACGGGATAGCCGCCATGAGCTGCAATCCTTCCATTGGTGGAACCGCAAAAGGGCATCTGGTTCGAGAGCTCGACGCGCTGGGAGGCGAAATGGCGCGCGCAGCGGACCTGGCGGGTACGCACTTCATCACGCTCAATGCCTCGCGTGGACCGGCGGTTCAGGCGACGCGCGTCCTTTGCGACCGGGATGCCTACGCGCTGGCGATACAGGGTGCATTGAAGGCAGAACCGAATCTCACGATCATGGAGGGGGAAGTCGAGGCCCTGATTGCAGAGGGTACACCGAGACCTGCAATACGCGGCGTTCACTTGGCGAACGGAGCGGAGGTCCAGGCACCGCTGGTCATTGTGACGACCGGGACTTTTTTAAAGGCTTTGATGCACGTGGGTTCCGAAAAATCCGTCGGTGGTCGCGCGGGCGATGCGGCGGCCACTGGGCTTTCCGAATCGCTTAAGAAGCTTGGCTTCCATCTCGACCGCTTCAAAACCGGCACGCCGCCGCGCCTCTTCCATGACAGTATCGACTGGAGCGTCTGCCCGGTGCAGCCAGGAGAGGCCGCTCCCCGACCGTTCTCGTTGCGCTCACCGCACTCCCCTTTTCCGTTGCGCCCTCAACTTGCGTGCCACATCACCCACACCGCCGAAGCGACCCATCAACTATTGCGGGCCAACTTGGCGCACGCGCCGCTTTTCACCGGGCAAATCTCTGGCCGTGGCCCGCGCTATTGTCCGTCGATCGAAGACAAGGTCGTTCGTTTTGCGTCGCGAGATCGGCACATTGTGTTCTTGCAGCCTGAAGGGGCGCTGAGCCCTCTGGTTTATCCGGCGGGGCTTTCCACGAGCATGCCACGTGAAATTCAGGATAGTTTCCTGCGTACGATTCCTGGTTTGGCGAACGTGAAGGTTGCACGCTTTGGGTACGCCGTTGAGTATGACTACGTACCTCCTACGCAGTTGCTGCCAACCCTGGAGACCAAGCAGATCGCCGGGCTCTACCTCGCTGGGCAACTCAACGGAACCTCGGGTTACGAGGAAGCGGCATTTCAAGGGCTCATCGCAGGCATCAACGGGGCGTTGCAAGTGCGTGGGGAGCCTCCGCTGGTGCTCGGGCGCAGCGAAGCCCATGGTGGCGTGTTGATCGATGAAATTGTTTCCAAAGGAGTAGATGAGCCATTTCGAATGCTGACCAGTCGTTCGGAGTTTCGATTGGCGCTGCGCGAGGGAAATGCGGAGTTCCGGTTGCGCGAGGTGGGCCATCGCGTGGGTCTCGTCTCTGACGCACAGCTCCTAGCGACCCGCGCGCGGCGTGCGCGCATCGACGAAGAAGTGGAGCGCCTCGCGAAGCTCGGAAAGCTCCAAGCGCTGCGACAGCCCTCGATTCGGTACGCGACGCTCATGGACGGCGAAGGGGATTTGCTCGCTCCCGATCTCGCTGCCGAAGTCGAGGCCCAGGTCAAATATGAGGGCTACCTCAAGGCTGCAATCGCGGGAATAGCGCGCGATCTCGACGTCGGGGACGATCGACCCGTTCCTATGGCAATCGATTGGAGCAATATCCCGGCACTTTCGATGGAAATTCGAGAGAAGCTTGGGACTCGCCGCCCGACAACCTGGGGTCACTTGCGCAAAATCCCTGGAGTCACTCCTCCTGCCCTCAATGCGATCGCCATTCATCTCCGACGGCTCGAGCAGCTGGATTCGGGGTCACCTCAATGGCGCTAAATCTTTTCATCTATCTGTAATTACAGGATATTTTACACGATCCCAAAAGGATCGCGCCAGGCATGTGCGCGGTGGTTTTACGCAAAGTCACACCCGCAACTTAGAATTCGAATGGAACCCAAGCAGTCGTGAGAACCGTCGCCAGTGCGCGCGGTTGTTTTGCTGTGCTGCCATCGATTGTGTACGCGAAGGCCGTCGGCCTGAGGCGGTCTGCTACAGGCATCCAACCGATGAGCTGGCGCACTTGGTCACTCTGAGGGTCGCCTGAGGGAGTCTCCGAGGTGTGGAACTTCCCCACGACGAACAAGTCGGTGCGCGCCCGGACTGCCAAACAGTCTTCAATCTCTTCGGCGCTAAATTGAAGTGGGGAATCCACGTCTTCCGAACCGCGAACAAGGACGCGGACTTTGAGTCCGCCCTTGCTGAACCACAAGGGGCCTTCAGAGGTGAGTTCGTGAATTTCGTACGCGTCCTCCCGATATTTCGTCGCGGCCAGCGCGCGTGCGTGGCGATCCATCCTGGCGGCTTCCTCGGGCGTCAAAGCGTGGCGAGACGCGAAGTCTTGCGGTGTCGAGGGCGGAAGCGCCCGAGGATTCGCTTGCGTGGCGACCTGAACGTCGGCCGCAGTGGGAGTTGGACTCTCAGCGCTTGGCTGCGCCTTGGATTCCGAGCGCGGAGCGGATGATTCGGAATCTCGCGAGGGTGGAGCGAGGATCGGTGAAGCGGTGAGCGCTTCAAGGATTTCTGGAAAGTCGCTCGGTTTCTTCTTCATCAAAGCGAGGAGCCGCCGCGCTTCAGATAGGGACAGGCGAAACAAGCTCCCGGACCGAAGAGCAACCTTCTCCGAGTGCTTCAATACGGCATCTGTTCGAAGCGCTTGCCAGCTGACCTGTGGCGTCGCGGCCCACCAATCGAAATGCATCGTCAACGCGGCGCCGCGTTTCGTTGCCTTCTTTGCGATGCGAGGAGGTGCGGCGATGCGCGCGATCCCAATTACTGAGCGAAGCTTTCGAGCGCTGTAGAGAAAAGCGATATCTCCGGCTTTCACTTCGTCACGAACGCGTTTCGCGTGGGCAGCACCGTGAAGCGCACTTCCTCCCCAGGTGGCAATGGAACCTGGTTCGCGTTTGAGCATTGCCTCCCAGGCGTCGTCGCTGCATTGGGCAAGCCACACCTTTCGGAAGCGCTCGGCGATGTTGTAGGACTCAGGAAATTTTTGTGAACGCGCCATGCCGACGTTCCTCCGAGTGCGAGAGAATGGGTCGCTGAATGCGCATCCCCTCAGCGCACCGTCGGTTCGACCTACACGCGATGCACAAGTATCCGCAATGGTCCAGTCACAAAAAAGGTCGAAACGCCAACAGTCAGCTATTGCGGGAAGAGCTCCGCTAGCACCTGTCCGACGTTGTCAGCAGCAATGACTTGGAGCCGCACTTCTTCCAGGCGTCGCGCATTGCCCGCAGGAAGTATTGCCTTACGAAATCCCAACTTCGCTGCCTCGGCCAAGCGCGCTTCTACCTGAGAAACGGCGCGCACTTCTCCCGCGAGCCCGACTTCCCCAAGCAAGAGGATATGCGGTGGAATAGCCAAGTTGCGCAAGCTCGAGACCATCGAGGCGCAGACCGCCAAGTCGCTCGCCGGCTCTGACAATGCAAGTCCACCTGCGACATTGACGAAGATGTCGCATCCCTGAAGTTGTACACCCTCTTTCTTTTCAAGCACTGCTGCCAATAGCGCCAGTCGTCCTCCATCGAGGCCGAGCGCTGTGCGGCGCGCGGTTCCGTAGACGCTCGGAGCCACCAGTGCCTGTACCTCCACCAAGATCGGACGATTTCCATTCAGCGTCGAGGTAACGACACTTCCCGATACGCCAACCGGTCGCTCCGCGAGAAAGAGCGCTGACGCGTCGGGCACTTCGGCGAGACCACCGCTGCGCATCTCAAACACGCCGATTTCATTGGTGCTGCCAAAGCGGTTCTTGTGAGACCGTAAGATTCGAAAAGGATGCCCTCTTTCGCCTTCGAAATACAGAACGGTGTCGACCATGTGTTCGAGAACGCGAGGCCCAGCTATCGCCCCATCTTTGGTGACATGACCAACAATGAACACCGTGATTCCGGTGCGCTTGGTCCAGTTGAGAAGGCGCCCCGCGCACTCGCGGACCTGACTCACGCTTCCAGGTGCACTCGAGAGCTCAGCCAGAAACATCGTTTGTATCGAGTCGATGACCATGGTCGAGGGAACAATCTTTTCGGCTGCGACCAGTACTTTTTCGAGGTCTGTCTCGGCGAAGACGTGCAGAAGCCCATCGGGAACATGGAGCCGCTCGGCGCGCATCCGCGTCTGCCCGAGCGACTCCTCTCCGGAAACGTAGAGCACCGGCCGCTCGCTGGAGAGGTTTCCGGCAGCCATGAGCATCAGGGTCGACTTCCCGATTCCCGGGTCGCCACCTACCAGGATCAGACTCCCTGCAACCACGCCTCCGCCGAGCACGCGGTCGAGCTCAGCGATGCGCGTGAGGCTCCGAGCACCGTCCGTCGAACCCACATCCTGCAAGAGCACCGGATGCGTCTCTCGCGAAAGGCTCCCTCGTCCTTGGCGAGGCAATGCTTCGCCCTCGATTTCTTCTGCCAAGCTTCCCCAGGCGCCGCAATCGGTACATCGCCCTAGCCACTTGGCCGAGCGGTACCCGCATGATTGACAGATGAAGTGGGTCTTCGCTTTCGCCATGTTCGCCACTCCTTACTTGAACCCTCCGACAGCGACGGAGCGGCACTCCGTTTTTGGGGAGCTGCAAGCCCAATGCCTTCTCCCTGATCCCTCTGCAAAGGTTGACAATGCCCCGAAGCTAGTTTGGAAGCGCGCTTGGCCCACTGGAGCTGTTCAGTGGAAACGGAGACCACCATGGAGCTGCGACACGACTGGAAGCTCGAAGAGGTGATGGAACTCGCCCAATTGCCGATTCTCGACTTGCTCTTTCGCGCCCAAGCGGTTCACCGCGAGGCGTGGCCGAAGAACCAAGTCCAGCTCTGCAGCCTCCTCTCGATCAAGACCGGAGGATGCCCCGAGGATTGCGGCTACTGTTCACAATCGGCGCGCGCAAAAACGGGAGTTACCGCCGAGCCGCTCATGCTCGTCGATGACGTCCTGAAGCGTGCAACCCAAGCAAAAGAAGCGGGCGCGACCCGCTTCTGCATGGGAGCCGCGTGGCGGCAGGTGAAAGATGGCCGTCAATTCGATTCGGTCCTCGAGATGGTCCGCGGCGTGAAAGCGCTCGGCATGGAGGCCTGCGTTACCTTGGGAATGCTCAACGCTTCCCAGGCCAAACGCCTCAGCGAAGCGGGTTTGGACGCCTACAACCACAATCTGGATACCAGTGAAGCGCACTACGACAAGGTCATCACTACCCGAACGTATGCAGAGCGGTTGCAGACGCTGGCGCTGGTACGCGACGCCGGGATTCAAGTGTGTTGCGGTGGAATCCTTGGACTCGGTGAGTCGCTGCAAGATCGCTGCGAACTCCTGCGCACGCTCGCAAACCAACCGAAGCACCCGGAATCCGTTCCCATCAACGCCTTGGTCCCCGTGAAGGGCACCCGCCTCCAAGACCGACCACCGGTGGGTGCTATGGAAATGGCGCAGGCGATTGCGCTCGCACGGCTTTTGATGCCCAAGAGTATGGTGCGCCTCTCGGCTGGCCGCGCACAAATGAGCGATGAGGCGCAATTGCTGTGCATGATGGCCGGAGCCAACTCGCTATTCTTTGGTGAGAAGCTCTTGACGACGGACAATGGGGACTACCAGCACGATCTCGGAATGCTCGAGCGCGCTGGGATGACGCCACTTCTCCCGGGCTCCACGGCGGCGCAGACACGCGCGGAGGAGTGAGCGTCGCATCACCGCAGCCTGGCCCAGTTGAAGCTTGGGCCGATGAGGACCTGGCGACGCTCGGCGCCAAGAATCGCTTGCGATCCTTGGAGGTCTTGGAGGTTCGGCAAGGCGCTCAGGTCACGATCCATGGGCGCGCGTTCATCGATTGTTCGAGCAATGATTACCTTGGACTTGCGACGTCTCCCGAATTGAAGCGTGTCGCCGCCGCAGCGGTGGACAAATGGGGTACCGGCGCTGGCGCATCGCGGCTCGTCGTAGGCAATTTTTCCGCGCACCAAAGCTTCGAAGCCTCCGTCGCGCGCTTTGACAAAAAGGGTGACGCGGTGGCGTTTTCCTCAGGTTATGCGGCCAACGTCGGCACCATTGCGGCGCTCCTTCGCAAGCGCGACGCGGTCTTCACCGACGCCTTGAATCACGCATCCATCATCGATGGCTGTCGCTTGAGCGGCGCCGCAGTGCATGTGTATCGGCATAGTGACACCCAACATCTGGACGAGCTGTTGACGACGCACCGGGGAGCAAGACGGCTGGTGGTCACAGACGCCGTATTTTCAATGGACGGCGACGCAGCACCGCTGGCCGCAATTTTTCAAACTTGTCGAAACCACGGCGCCGCACTCCTCGTCGACGAAGCGCACGCCACGGGCGTACTTGGGCCTCGAGGCGCTGGTTTGTGTGAAGCGACAGGAATCGAAGCGGACATCATCGTGGGCACGCTTTCCAAGGCGTTGGGGGTCGCCGGCGGGTACGTTGCGGCGGCGCCGAAGATCTGCCATCTCTTGAGAAATCGCGCGCGTAGCTTCGTGTTTTCAACAGGGATTCCTCCAGCGACTGCCGTCGTCGCGGAGGCTGCGATACGCATCGTGGAAAAAGATATTGGGGGTCGGCGTGCGCGGCTTCGCGACAACATCGCACGCTTTGCTTCGGCGCTTCAAACCAGTGGCTTTGCCGCAGACGCGACGTCGGCTATTTTCCCAATCGTAATGGGCGGCGAAGCGCGAGCGCTCACCGCAGCCGATGCGCTTCGTGAGAAAGGCTTCCTGGTGAAAGCCATTCGCCCGCCGACGGTCCCGGTTGGAACGAGCCGATTGCGGATCGCCATTTCTGCAATGCATGCTGATGCGCAACTCGACGCACTCGCGTCTGCGTTGCGAGAGACTTGCCGATGACATCGACGGAATCATGGCTCGCTCAGGACTTTCAGTACCTTTGGCACCCGTTCACGCAAATGCAGGTTTGGCCAGACGACGCACCCTTGGTGATTGAACGCGCAGAAGGGAATTGGCTCATCGATACCGACGGGCGGCGGTGGCTCGATGCGATCTCTTCTCTTTGGGTGACCGTCCATGGGCATCGAAAAGCCGAAATCGATGCGGCAATCATTGCGCAACTTGGCAAAGTTGCGCACACCACACTTCTCGGCGCTGCGTCGCCGCCGAGCATTGCGCTTGCGAAAGCGTTGATTGCGATTGCGCCGCCAGGGCTTACGCGGGTCTTCTATTCTGACTCCGGGAGCACCGCCGTCGAGATTGCCATCAAGCTTGCCTACCAATATTGGCAACTCGTTGGGAGACCCGGGAAACGCCGCTTTGTCGCTCTTCAAGAGGCCTACCATGGGGACACTCTGGGCTCCGTTTCCGTGGGAGGCATGACGCTCTTTCACGATCGCTTTCGCGACCTCTTGTTTGACGTAAAACGGATTCCCTCTCCCGATGCCTACCATTGGCGAGGACCTCAAGGAGCGGGAGTGGAAACCTTGGCGCTGCTCGAGGGACTCCTCGAATCAGAAGGCGAGAGCATCGCAGGGTTCGTCGTCGAGCCAATGATTCAAGCCGCCGCAGGAATGCTGCTGCAACCCCAAGGCTGGCTCGCCGCCGCGGCTTCCCTTTGCCGAAGGTACGATGTTCTACTCATCTGCGACGAAGTGGCAACCGGCTTTGGCCGCACCGGAACGATGTTCGCCTCAGAGCAAGCCGGCGTCACTCCTGATTTAATGGCCGTCGCCAAGGGGCTTACCGGAGGCTACCTTCCGCTCGCCGCGACGCTTGCAAGCGAGCGTATTTATGCGGCTTTTCTTGGAACATTCGCGGAAGGGAAGACCTTCTTCCACGGGCATACCTACACCGGGAATCCCCTCGCTTGCGCGGCTGCGCTCGCGAATCTTGGGCTCTTTCAAAGTGAAGGAACGCTGGAGGCCATGAAGCCGGCAATGCGCACCCTGCAAATTGGTTTGCGCCGCATCGCGATGCACCCCCATGTTGGCGATGTGCGCCAGCTCGGCATGATGATCGGGATTGAACTCGTTCGTGACAAATCGTCCCGCGAGCCGTTTCCGTTCGAAGCGCGCAAAGGCTTCCAGGTTTGTCTCGCCGCGCGGAAGCATGGGGTGCTGCTGCGCCCGCTGGGCAACGTGGTCGTAGTGATGCCGCCGCTTTCGCTCACTGTGGAACAGGCGGAGCGCATCGTGCAAGCCATTGAAGGTGCGCTTTGAAAGTTGCCGCCGCGGACCTATTCCTGAAACGAGAGTTCTCCCCACAGCAGCTGCAAAGACGCGCGCCGTGAGCTGGCCAGCAACCAGCGCAATCCCGCGCATCCTCAATGCAGTCGATGCGCAACTGCGCGAGGGCATCGCTGCGAGCTACGAACGCCATCGCCGCGAGAAACTGCGCGCCCTCC
>JBGSMZ010000126.1:0-24065 GCA_041739845.1 Myxococcaceae bacterium | reverse complement strand
GCTCTCCTGACGCTGGCGCAGCCGACAGCGGAACGCCTGATTCCGGCTCTCCTGACGCGGGCGCAGGCGACCGCGGAACGGCTGATTCCGGCTCTCCTGACGCTGGCGCAGGCGACAGCGGAACGGCTGATTCCGGGACTGGCAGTAGCACGCCAAGCAATGATCTAACAATCTCCGCTGGCTATTTGCATACGTGCGCGATTGCGGACGGCAATGCGTATTGCTGGGGAGAGAACTCGAATATGCAGCTAGGAAACGACGGCGGCAACAGTGAAGTCCCGGCGCGCGTAACTGGGCTGCCCTACGGCGCAACGGCGATCTCCGCTGGCACCTACCATACGTGCGCGCTTGCGGACGGTGGTGTGTACTGCTGGGGAAACATCGATGGCGCCATGCACTCGAGCCCAGTGCGAGTATCCAGCCTTGCTCCCGGAGCAACGGCAATCTCCGCCGGCTTCTTTCATACGTGCGCGATTGCGGACGGTAATGCGTATTGCTGGGGAGCCAACGTTTACGGCCAGCTAGGAAACGACGGCGGCAAAAGTGAAGTCCCGGCGCTCGTAACTGGGCTGCCCTACGGCGCAACGGCGATCTCTGCTGGCCATTTCCATACGTGCGCGATTGCGGACGGTGGTGCGTATTGCTGGGGAGAGAACGCCTACATGCAGCTTGGAAATGACGGCGGCAACAGCTCCAGTGCGGTTCTCGTGGCCGGGCTTCCTTCCGGTGTGACGGCGATCTCCGGTGGCCGCTATCGGACTTGCGCGATAGCGAGCGGCGCTGCGTACTGCTGGGGGCAAAGCAACACGGTGATTGATGGCGAACCAGCCGTCAGTGCTGTGCCAGGGTTAGTTGCCAAGCTTCCTGGCGGAGCCACCACAATCTCCGCTGGCTTCACCCATACGTGCGCGATTGCGGACGGCGGTGCGTACTGCTGGGGAGGAAACGTTTACGGACAACTTGGTGGGAACGACTCCGCAGAAGGTGCCAATGCGGTGCCAGTAGTCGGGCTTGCTGGTGTCCCAACGGCAATCTCCGCTGGCGGCTCACATAGCTGCGCGATTTCGGACGGAAGCGCGTACTGCTGGGGGAACAACAGCTCCATGCAGCTTGGAGCCGACGCCGGCGTTCAGACCTCCCTCCGCCCAGTCGTCGTCGCCTTCCCTGCTCGCTAGAGCACATCTCACAAACGCTTTCTGGGGTGTGGCTCCCTCAGAAGTAGCACGACGCAGCCGATGTGGAGATGCACTCCATCCCCAGGAATCATTTCTGTTGAGCGGGGTCGTCACTGACTCGCACGACGCGAGGAATCTCGGGGATCGGGTCAACGCAGCTGGACTCTGGGCCTAATATTCGGCGCGCCGATCTCGCCACCTCGTCTCGAATGTCTTGCGGGGCAAGAACTTCGGCGGCGCCGCCATAAGAAAGGACCCAGCCAATGACCCAAGGCACCGAGTCTGCGGCGATTTGTATGACAACCTGGCCGTTAGGGGCGGCAACGGCTCGATTTCCGAACTGCGCGATGATGCTGGGAGCGGCCTCGCGCGACAACCGAATGGTCGCCATGCGACTCCCCGGAATATCGGCGAGCGAGAGGACCGCCTGGCCGGTTGCGCTCTCAAAGTGTTTCCCGGTGGGGAGCACGCCAGAAATTCTGTCGAGGCGAAAGAGGCGGCCCTCCATGCGCGTGCAGCAGTAGGCCGACAGGTACCATGCGCCAAATGCGTACAAGAGCTCGACGGGATGGACGGTTCGCTCTTCCGTGACTTGGCGGGAAGCATTGGAATAAGTGAGCGCCACCTCTTCGCGTTGTTGCGCGGCCTTCTCCAAGGGTGCAAATGCAAGAGGGGCTGCGGTGTGCACGTCGATGCGACTGCGGAGTGATGCAAACGCGCCATGCGCTCCCTTTGGAAGAATGCGACGGAGCTTGTTGATAGCGGAGTCGAGCACGAGATTTCCCTCAAAGCGGAAGAACTCCGCCGCCGAGGCCAGGGCTGCGCCTTCGGAGGCAGTGAGCGGCGGTGGCTTCGAGAAGCTTTGGTCGAGAGCAACGGTGACGCGCTCGGTTCCTTCGGCGTCTTCTTCAACGGCGAGATCGATGAGGTCGTCAGGGTTAAACGGGGGAACACCGACCAGCGTCAACGTCTCGAGTTCGGAGCGAAGTTCATCGACGCCCATTCCAATGAGCGCGGCGAGTTCCCCAAGCGAGATTCCTTTGCGATGGACTGCAAAAGGAACCACCAGCAAGAGTCGCTCGAGCCGCGCGTGCGCATCCGTGCTGCTCACGTCGTTGGAGCCTCGTGCATTTCGGCAATGGCGAGCGCGGCGGCGCGCATCGCGGCAACTGCGCGAGCTGGGTCAATAATCTGCACTTCTGTGCTCAACGGCAAAACAGTACGAATCAACCCTTCCAGGCACGTCACCGAAAGTGTCAACGTGCAGATTTCGTCGGTTGCGGAGCTGGGCGCGACCCCGAACAAGTCGGCTGCTCGCGCGCGCGCGTGTCCTCGCAGCGCGACGCGAACATTCACCGGCTCGTGAAGTTTGTGCTCCCATGCGCGGATTCCAACGTATTTGTCAAAGCTGAAGTCCGGAGGGACCTCATAGTCGGGTGTGTTTGGTTTGGAAGTGTTCACTTTGATACGCAGGATGCGCGGCACGAGAAACACTCTTGGTTTGCGGCGAAGGTGGCAATAGCCTACCAAGGTGAGAACGCCGCGCCGGTGCGCGACACCCCAGGGATCGACTTCTCGGAGGGTGGGTTCTGAAGCATTGGGCGATTGGTAGGTTAGGCTGAGGCGCTTTCGCCGCTTGAGCGCAGACCAGACGGTGCTGTTCTTTTCGCTCTCCTGGTCCGGATCTTCGCTGGAGCCCCCTGTTCCGAGGTAGCGAATTTTCGGGACGGCAAAAGGCGCCATGTCGTGGAGAGAAATCTTTCGCAGTGCGCCTTGGAGATCAGATGCGGCAACGAAGGTCCCGGACTGGAGAGCTGCGGAACCGGCAGCGTACAGCGTTGCCAGCTCTGGGGAGGTCCATCCTGCATTTGGAAGCAGTCCGTCGTTGACGTCGATCGCGTAGCGCTGCTCTGCTTCGTCCCCACCCTCATCTGCACTCTTGCCACCAAAGGAGAGCGGGTAGCCAAGTTCGATAATTTCCCTTTTGTCACGTTCGAACTTGCGCTTCGCGGCAATGGCCTCGCCGCCGTATTCCCCCGGGAAGAGCGCAGCAATTTCTTGAAATGTATGGCCCTCGCGCCCCTCGCGAAGCAGAGCGAGTAGACTCAAGACGCGCTCGATGTTGTTCATTGGCTGACCGTTCCTGCGGTGGGAGTATCCGCAGTATGCAGCATGTGTACCACTGCCCGGCGCGCCGTTGGCAAGCGCAATTATGCGCGGAGCTGTTCTTCAGCCTTTCGTGAAAGCATCATCGGAAGCAAGTGTTCCCGGGCGGCAACGGCGGCGTGAATGAAGCCGGTGAAAAGAGGGTGCGGTCGAAACGGCTTGGACTGGAATTCCGGATGAAATTGACAGCCGACGAAAAATGGATGGTCCGGCAGCTCGACGACCTCCACCAAGTCGCGTTCTGGATTTGTTCCCGAAATCACGAGTCCCGCTTGCGAGAGGCGAGCTCGGTAGGCGTTGTTGACCTCATAGCGATGTCGATGTCGCTCGCTGACTTCTTCGCGTGCATAGGCCCTGCGCGCTACCGAATCTGCTTTGAGGAGGCACCGGTATCGCCCAAGCCGCATGGTTCCGCCCTTTTCGGTAACCAAAGCTTGGGAGTGCAGAAGAGAAATCACCGGATGTGGCGTTTGCTCGTCGAACTCGGTGGAATTTGCGCCAGCGAGTCCCAGCACATGGCGGGCATACTCCACCACGGCCATCTGCATCCCGAGGCAGATTCCAAAAAATGGCACGCGCCGCTCGCGCGCGAACCTCACTGCCTGAATCTTCCCCTCCGTACCGCGAACGCCAAATCCACCGGGGACAAGCACGGCGTCGCAATCCGAGAGCAACGCTGGGGCACCCTGCGTTTCGACCTCCTGGGAATCCACGAATTTCAAGTTGACGCGGCAATCGTTGGCGATGCCCGCGTGCACGAGCGCCTCGTTGAGCGACTTGTAGGACTCTTTCAGCTCGACGTACTTCCCGACAATGGCAACTTGCACTTCCCCCTTGCTCGGGTGGCGGACTTTTTCGGCGATGGTTTCCCATTGATCAAGGCGCGTCTCCCGAGACCAAATGTTGAGGATTTCGGCGAGCCGCTCGTCGATGCCTTGGCGCTGCAATTCGAGCGGGAGTTCGTAAATGCTCGCGACATCTGGGCTCGTGAAGACACTCCCCGGTGCCACGTTGCAAAACATTGCGATCTTGTCCTTGAGCTCTTTGGAGATTTCACGGTCCGTGCGGCAGATCAGCATGTCTGGCTGAATCCCAATTTCCCGCAGCTTCATCACCGAATGCTGCGTGGGCTTCGTCTTCACTTCGCCAGCGGCGGCAATGAAGGGGAGCAGCGTCAAGTGGACGTACGCAACATTTTCGCTCCCCACTTCGTAGCGAAGCTGACGAATCGCCTCAAGAAAGGGGAGGGACTCGATGTCGCCGACCGTTCCTCCGATTTCAACGAAAACGACATCATGACCCTCTGCGGCCTGGAGGATACGGGTTTTTATTTCATCGGTAATGTGAGGAATGACCTGAACCGTCTCACCGAGGTATTCTCCGCGCCGTTCTTTGCTAATCACAGCGAAGTACACACTTCCGGTTGTAAAGTTGTTGAGCTTGCTCATCGTGGCGCTGGTGAAGCGCTCGTAATGCCCCAAATCGAGGTCGGTCTCGGCGCCGTCGTCGGTGACGTAGACTTCGCCGTGTTGAAACGGGCTCATCGTTCCTGGGTCGACGTTGATGTAGGGGTCGAGCTTCAAAAGCGTGACGTCAAGTCCGCGGCTCTCCAAGAGTGCGGCTACTGACGCAGAGGCGAGCCCCTTGCCCAAGGAGCTCACTACCCCGCCAGTCACGAAGATCAGCTTGGTTTTCCGTTGGCGCATAGGTCGGTATTTCCCAAAGTCGAGCCTTCGTCAACGGGTCGGACGCGACGACCTCGCCTTCCGCACAGCCACTCGCAGCGGCGCATGGGGGAGTGGTGGCTTTTGGGTGAGCGTTCGAGGCCGAATGGCGCTCAATTCTCCTGCAATGGACCGCGTGAGATAGGAGGTGAGAGCTCGTCCTCGGTAATAGGCGAGCCCGTGCATCAATTTAGCCAAGGCTGCCGCCGGGGTCATGTCGAGTCCGCTGATCACTCCCAGTTCAAGGGCGCGCGCTCCGGCGGCGTACATCGGAAGGTCGACGCCGTAGCGTGGGACCTGACTGATGACCAACAAAGGGATGTGGCGACGACGTGCTGCTTCAAAGAATGGAACCAGAGAACGATCGCCATCGGCACGGACCGGAAAGGTGCCTGCCCCGTAGGCTTCGAGAACAATGCCATGAACCTGGTCGAGCAAAGCTATCGCCGTAGGGGCATGGAGCCCGGGGAAAACGCGCAATAGAAAAACGCGTGGATCGAGCTTGTTTTGCAGCGCAAATCGCCCCCGTGGCTTGCGTCCATCGTTAAAGCGAGCGTCAACGCCCAAGACTCCGAGATGTGGACAATTGGGACTTTGAAATGCATCGTACTCACCGACCGAAACTTTCCGAACGCGATTTCCTCGATAGAGGTGTGAATCGAAGCAAACGGAGACTTCCTTGGGTCCGAAAATCGCTGAAGTGACAGCGTCGATGAGATTGATCCGCGCGTCGGTTCGAATCTCACCGAGCGGCCGCTGGGCGCCGGTGAGGACGATTGGACAAGGAGGGTTGACGAGCATGAACGACAGCGCGGCGGCGGTTTCGGGCATCGTGTCGGTCCCGTGAGTGACGACGCAACCGTCGTATTTTGGCATTCTCCTCGCCAACAAGGCCGCAAGGTCCGACCACATCTCCGGCTGCATTTCTGACGAGTCGACATTGCTAAAGAGCTCAAAATCAACGTTTGCGAGGCGTTGAAGCTCGGGAATTTTCCTGCTCAATGTTCGAAAGAAGTCACCGGGGCGCAGCGCACCCGGTCGCCGTCCGCGCATTCCAAGCGTTCCACCGGTATGGACCATGAGGATTCGCTTCATTGCATTCGCGCGAACCTTTACAACGAATGTGAAGGTGATTACGAGGCCGCCGTGGTTCGACTTCGGCTTGGTCGGTGTAGCCTTCTCCTGGGGGCTTTGGTCCTGGCGTCATCGCAGGACGCGGCGGCTGCCGAGAACGGACCCGTGCAGGCGCTCCGGGACCTCCCGGGATTCGATTTTTCCAAGCTCGCGGGTCCATCGAAATCTGAGCTTGCGGAAGTACTGGTCGATGAATTCGATTATTGCGGGAAGCCGCTGACGCTGCTGGCGGCCATCAAGCGCGGGGATGTTTGCCCGCATACGCGCCGAATGGTTGGTTTGGCTGCGACTTTGGCAGCGCAGGGGCTCAGTTCCCAAGAGATACTCGTCGCTCTCGCGAAGCACGGTGGCGGTTTTTCAAGGCCGCGCTCGGCATTCACGCTCGACGACCGCACCTGTCAGGGTCCCAAGGGTGCCCCGGTAACTATCGTGGAATTCTCGGATTTCGAGTGCCCATTTTGTGGCGAAGCACGACCGATGCTCGAAGGCTTTGTCGCTTCCAGAAAGGATGTTCGCCTCTGTTGGAAGCCCTACCCACTTGCGCAGCATAAATTTGCAATACCTGCGAGCCAAGCGGCCCTCCTCGCCCGCGACCAAGGCAAGTTTTGGGCGGTTCACGACGGGTTATTCATCGGGCAGTCCCGAATGTCGAATGCGACGATCCAGGAGGTCCTCAGCAAGAATGGCGTCTCTCTAAAAGCCTACGAGAAAGCCGTCAAAGCAGGCAGCTACGTCGACGAACTCCATGGATCGAGGGACGAAGGGAACAAGGCGGGGTTGGAAGTGACGCCAACGCTATACATCAATGGACGCAAGGATCAGTTAGAACTCTCTCCAGAAACCCTTCGCGTATCAGTCGACGACGAAATCGAATGGATGGAGCATCAAGGATCGTGGGCACCGGGAAAGACAGTTGGGGTAGGCGCAGTGGGGAAGTGAGTCCTACTTTTGCGGTCGATTCCGAAGGTGCGCTCATTCCCGACGGCAGCGCTTCTTCGCCCCTCTCAAAATTCAGAGAAACCTATCGCCTCGCAACGGCCAGCCGCGATTGGCTCGTGTTCCTGCGGCAATCGCGTTCGGGAAGAGATAGCCGCAGTCAGGCAGCGCTCGTCGGAGACTTGCAGAGCTTTGCAATCCCCGATTTGATTGGCTTTCTCGCGCAGAGTCGATGGACCGGCGTGATGGCAGTGTCTGGTGATGCATGGGAACGTCGCATCGTGTTCAAAGAAGGCGAAGTCCGAGCAGCTTATTCAGACGTCCAACGGGAGCAGCTCGACAGGCTCCTGGTGCGGCTCGGGTACGTGGATCTGACCGTGGTGGAAGACATTGCCCAACGTGTTCCGCAAGCCCGTCTCGGGCGGGCGCTCGTCGAACAGAAGATTCTTGCATCGCACGACCTCTTTCGTTGCCTCAAGGAACAAATCGCCGAAGTATTTCATGGCATCGTGACCTCCAGCGCCGGAAGCTTTTGTCTCGTCAAACAACCGATCGACGATGTTTCGCATGACTACAACCTTGCGCTCTCTGCGCAGGGCCTCTTGATGGACAGTATTCGTCGCACCGACGAGGCAGCGCATTTTCGCACCAAAATTCCTCATTCTGCGGTGGTGGTCAGCCGCGTCAAGGTGCCCAACGCGGACGACGTGACGCAAGACGAGGCGCTCGTATTTTCGAAGGTCAACGGTCGACGAACCATAGCGGAGCTCGGGAAAGAAACCCGCCAGTCGGAGTTCGACACTACCAAGCTCGTATTTCGACTTCTCGAGGGGGGATACGTTCAAGTCGCGCTCGATCCACCAGTTCCAAAGGAGGAGTTTCCGAAGGAGGGTCCAGAGCGGATCGTGGAAGTCTACAACTCCGTCTTTCGCGCTATTCGGGAGGCGGTCCTTCACGGGCGCAATGCCAGCGAATTCTCCAAAGCTGCAAATGCCGGTCTGCAGGCGCATAGCGTCTCGGCGAGCCCAGTCCTGGAGGGGCTTTCCTTCGGCGCCGCCGGAGATCTCGATTCGCCTTCTGTCCTTTTGCGCTACGAGAAATTGCAGTCAGCGGGGAGGTTGGGCGCTGATCCCCTTCGGTCGCTTGCCCGTTCCATGGGGGACGTGACGCTCTTTCTGTTATTTGAAGCAGCAGGAAATCTCTCTCCGGAATCTGAAGAGGCACTCTCTATGGAAGTCAAACGGCTGCAAGCCCTGCTCGATACTCCCTAGCGCCCAACGTCCCTGGCGGGCGGCCAAAAATAGCCGAGGATTGCGAGGCGAGCCCTAACGCCAAGGTCCAGATGAGTTGACCCGATTCCCGGGGTTTTTCACGTCGTGCGATCGAGGGACGCCCCAGCGCGACAGGAGTGAACCCTGGGGTTAGGGCTTTTGCGCAAGCGCACTCCAGGTTGGATTGAGTCCGGCAATAACGCGAACCGGCTCGTTGACCGCGACTCCGCAGCACGCCCTTATCGGCACGAAAGCCATTCGCTTCCGCCCCCGTGACGCCGGGAGTTGAACCATCACAGTGAGCGTATCATTGGACCGCGGATCATTTGCAATGCTACCCAGTGCTACGAGCTTGATCTCAGATGGGGCCGTCGTTCGAGGCATCGTTCAGTTTTGATATGTTATGACTGAGGTGCGTCTTCGCCACTCGAATTCATGGGGTGCGCCGATCGCGTAGGGAAAGGTGGGATTAGCCCCGCGGCGTGGATCTGTTGCGGTGGCTCCAGAAGAATCTTGGGTGTCGCTTCGACTCACGATGGGTCGCTCCTGATCATGCTTGCGCGCCTGTGCTATTGGAGAAGCGTGGACGACAAGGATCAAGAACCTCCTGCAACGCTTCCGTTTGAAATCGACCCGAAGCGCATCGAGGAGTCGCTTCAGAAATTGAAAGCACAGGTGCTGACCTTCGCGAAGAAGGGTCGGTACACCAAGGTGCGTTTCAAATTTCGTGGCAAACAACTCTTGCCGGATCTCCCCCTGGCGGCGGTCGTCGCATTCGAGGGAGCGACTTTCTACTGGACGGGCTTGCTTCGCGTTCTGGTGTTCAATCTCGCTGGCAAGACAGTCTTCGACGTCGAATTGGTCAACGACTCGGAAAAGAAGATTCAGGAGGCGAAAGAAGCAATCTTGTCAGGAGATCTTTTCAAGGCCGAAGCGTGTATTCGCGAAGCGCATCAAATGGACCCTGAGAATCCGGTGGTGCACTTGAATCGCGGCGTGATTCTCAAACTCCAAGGTGACTTCGCTATGGCGCGGGATGCGCTTTCTCGGGCATGCGAACTCGACGTCGATGGTCCCATTGGCAAAGAGGCGGAGCGGCTTCTGAAGGCGCTGCGCGAGACGGTGGCGTTGGCGCAGACGAACCCCCGAAACGCCCGTTGATCAGAAGGACGAGGTGCGATAGATTCGCGGCACGGGCTGGAAGGTCAATGCCAAACATGATTGATTACGCTCGGCACCAGCCGGTGCGAAGGTTCGCCAGCGAGTTCCTTGCGTTGTGCTCCACGGTGCACCGGAAGTGCCATTTGTGATTGGGATTTCCAAGGACCCCATCGGCTCCCTATGCGCCCAGCGCACTCGGATGCGTTCCGAAGCAACAGAGACGAGCTGCGCGCATTTCAATGGTGTTGAACTTGGGGACTGGTATAAGCGGAGGAGGAGCCGCCTGGAGAAATGAAATGGAGGCTTCTGTTGACGTTGGTGCTGCGATTCCATTTGCGTTTGAAACGCAGCATGATGTCGAACTACACCCGATACAGGAGTAAACGAAATGGATGCAACGGGCTGGATTGTGCAACTTCTCCTAGGAGCAGTTGGAGGCAATGTCGGCGGTGCGCTCTTTAAGAACCTGAGCCTTGGCACGGTCGGCAACAGCATCGCAGGCATCGTCGGTGGAGGATTGGGTGGCCAACTCCTTCATATGGTGATGGGCGGTGCGGAGGCCGGAGCTGGAAACATCATTCAAAATGTAGCCGGTGGTGGAGTCGGCGGCATCGTCATCATGGCGATCGTCGGTGCTGTCAAGAAGGCGATGGCCAAAGCGTAATTCGTCTCGCTGAAGCACCAGAGGAAAAAAGGGAAATTCTTGAACTGGGCGCTCGGGGTGTTGTCCTGAGCGCCCAGTTTATTTCTGCTGGGTCTTTGTCGGCCACGCTTGATGCGCTTTGGCAAAGGGCGAGGCGCTAGAACTGAAGCTTCAGAGTCAATGAAATCAATCGGCCTTTGGACCCACCGATTTCATTTCGGTAAGCGATGTCGATGCCACTTCCTTTGTTGAAGTACCCGGTACCGACGGCAAAGTATTGGTGGCCGAGGATTCCATCCCATTCATATCCGGCTCGAAGCGGTACCGTCTCGGCGATCAACCACTCTGCGCCTCCGTGGAAGGACATCCGTAAATTGCTGGCGTTGAAGTCAAAATTTGCGTCGAACGCTAGGGTGAGCTGCTTTGCGAGCGTCGAGCTTGCGGAAGCGACGAGGTATCGGGTGACGTCGACATTGTAGCTAGGAAGCAGGTTGTGCCCGGAAAATCCGATTTGGAGCCACTCGCCTGGACGAAAGACGATCCCTCCGTTGATTGTCACCGCATTCGTGGCGGTTGCGCCAATGAGGTTGAAGTTGCGTACCGCGATTCCGATGTGCAGCCATTCTGTGACACCAAAGGCCAAAGCCCCGGTTACCAAATGTCCCCAGCGTCGATTGAGAAGTCCGCCATACGCCACGAAATCGTAGGCGACTCCGGCAGCCAACGCGCTGGTGGAATCTGCAAGTCGAAAGGTTGCCGTCCCGTAACCTAAGGGAATGTCCCAATTTCCTGAAACCTCAATCACATAGCGCCGGTAGAGGGTCATCGCCGCCGGATTGCCGATGACCGCATCGGCACCAAAGCCCATCGACTCGTAAGCGCCTCCCATCGCGATGGCCCGAGCGTGGAGCGGTTGATTCAAGCTCGGTGCGACAGGTTGGGGGTCCGCAGCGTAGGCTGCGGAAGCGGTGAGGGCGAGCAGAACAAGGTAGCGTTTCAAGCGAGTCAATGGAACGCCGATGCTACTATACGATGCTCTGCCAGGGCAGAAAGCGGCTGATTGCAGCGATACTCTGAGAACCATTCTCACCGGGGTCCGCGGCACGGTGCGCGTGCTAGGGAAGCGCGAAGGCTGGTCTTTCCAGCGCGCGCAGCCAGCGAGCGCGCAGCCCACCGGTGGACCAAGCGTTCATCGGCGCAGAGAAATCGAAAATGGGGCACACTGCATTTTCCGCACGGATTCCCGTCGGCGCGGTAAAGAGGCGTCGAGATGAAAATGCAACTTCCGCTCGTCGCCCTGTTCGCGCTGTCCGCACTGTTTGGATGCATCGTCGAAGCGCCGACCAGCGCTGGGAAGCAAGTCCTCGGGGAAGTCCAGCCGGCCGGCCCCAGGGAAATGAAGAGCGGAGCAAACTTCGGCGGCAAAGCGGAACTGGTGAGCGCGGTTTTCAATCCCGTGCGCCCAACGCCGGGGGAGCCGGTGCAGGTGCAGCTCTCTTTCAGGGTCTTGGGTGCCTTCGACAAGAACTATGGGATTTTCGTTCATGTCGAAGATGCTGACGGTCGCGGGGAGCGGCTCAATTCGGATCACGATCCATCAGAAAAGCCGACGACCCAATGGCGTGTGGGTGAGAATATCGGCGACGTCTTCCAGTTTACGCTGCCGGCGACCTCGCAAATGCGAAGTGCAATCGTATTGATCGGCATGTGGGATCGAGCGACGGATGTGCGGGTTCCAATCGTCAACGCCAACACGGTGCGAACCGACGGACAAAATCGACTCGTGCTCGGGGCGCTCCAGGTGATGACGCCTTATTAGCGAACGCTGTGAACGATTCCTTCAGCTTCGAGGCATGGGTAATTGGGGCAGCGATTGCTGTCGTGCTAGGAGTTGCCGTCGCGTACGGTCTCGCGCGGATCCGCCGGCGCAAGCAGCTCTCGCCATCCAGTCCACCGCAGCGCGATTCGCTCCCCACGCCAGCCCCAGCAAAGTCAGCGGCCGTTGAACTCCGCAGTGCCTCTGCAGAACTTCGCGGTCGCGCCCAAGCCGCGCAAGAAGCACTCACCGCCGAGCAAAGTGACGCCGGGCGTGCAGCCAAGCGAGAGGAGATAGCGAAGCTTCGCAAGCAAGCCTACGTCGCGGAGCGCAGCGCTGAGCGCGAAGCCAAGAGCCAACGACGCCAAGAACGGGAAGCCTCCCTCGCTCTGGAGCGTCAAGCAGCCAAGCGCGAACAGGAGCGAAGAGAGGCTGCGGAGCGCGCGGCCGCAGAGATACACGCGGCGCGGGTCGCTTCGGAGGCTGGGTTGACCCTTTCGGTCGGACTTCGAAAGACGCGCGGCGAAGGCTTCATGGCCAGCCTCCACACGTTGCTCGGCCGGAATGAGCCCATCGACACCAGCGTGTTGGGCGAGCTAGAAGCGGTGCTCTTCGGTGCCGACATCGGTGTTGCCACAGCGACGCGGCTGGTGGCGACGGCCAGGTCTCGAACCGGAAGTGGAACCAGCGGTGAAGCGCTCAAGGAAATCATTCGCGAAGAAATCACGCGCATGATTCAGATTCCAACCGCTGACCGAGAGGACTTCCGAAAACCCCAGGTGGTGATGGTCGTGGGCGTGAATGGATCCGGGAAAACGACGACCATCGGCAAGCTTGCAGCGCGCGCGCATGCGCGAGGGGAGCGCGTTCTGCTGGGCGCAGGAGACACCTATCGAGCGGCGGCCGCTGAGCAACTTGACGTCTGGGGCGAGCGCGCCGGAGTCGAAGTCGTCAAAGGTGCACCCAATGCGGACAGTGCATCCGTATTGTTTGAAGCAGTGAAGCGAGGTGTCGCGGAAGGGTACGATGTGGTGTACGCGGACACCGCCGGACGCTTGCACACCAAGGCCAACCTCATGGAAGAGCTCAAGAAGGTGCGGCGCGTCATCGGCAAGGCGATGCCCGGAGCGCCCCACGAAGTACTGCTCGTTCTGGACGCGACCAATGGACAAAATTCCCTCATTCAAGCTCGCGAATTCCTCGATGCAATCGGGGTCACCGGAATCGCACTTACCAAGCTCGATGGTACGGCGAAGGGTGGGGTCATTATTGGTATTTGTGACGAGCTCAAAGTCCCTGTGAGGTGGGTCGGCGTGGGAGAGCGAGCAGAAGACTTGCGCGCTTTTTCGCCATCTGAATATGTCGACGCGCTCTTTCAAGCTTAAGTGAGCACCACGTCGCCCAAGTTTTCTGCGATCGCAGGAATCGGCCTCGTAGTCGCCAACATGGTGGGCGCTGGGGTATTCTTGTCTACTGGGTTCATGGCGCAGTCCATGCGTCCGGGAGAGATTCTGGTCGCCTGGATCGTAGGGCTCATTCTCGCACTATGCGGTGCGCTCGCGTACTCGGAAATCGCGCGCTTGGTCCCCGCATCGGGAGGTGAGTATCGCTACCTGTCGACGTTGATCGATCCGACCGTGGGCAATATCGCCGGCTGGGGCTCACTGCTGCTTGGATTTTCCGCACCCATCGCCCTCAATGCCGTCGCGGCGGGGGCATTTCTTCAGGCGCTGCTCCCTTCGGTGAATCCCCGTCTCGTTGCGGTGGCCATGATTCTTATGCTCACCGCAAGTCACGCCGTCGGTTGGAAGAGCTCCGCCCGAGGACAACACATTCTCGTTGCGATGAAAGCGGCGCTCGTACTGGGGTTCATTGTGGTAGCTGCCGTATTGGGAACTTGGACGTGGCCCAGCTGGAGCCCGCCACAACCCGCGCTCCAGCCAGCTATGGAATTTGGACTGAGCCTTGGATTCATTGCCTTTGCATTTTCAGGTTGGAATGCGGCCGCCTACGCCTCTCTCGAATTCAAGTCTCCCAAGCGGGATGTCCCCATAGCCATGGTTGTTGGCTGCTTTGTCGTTGGCGCGGCCTACCTGGTGATGAACTATCTGTTCATTGCCAACCTCACGCCCTCCCTTGGAAGCGTCGTGTTCAATTACACAGCATTTGCGAATCTTCAGGGGCAATACGATGCGGTAACGCTCGGGCAGGCGATCATGGAAAAGCTCGCTGGACCTTGGGCGGCGCGTTGGATGGGGGCGGCGATGGTGCTCATTTTTGCGTCTGCAATCAGTGGCATGATGCTGGTCGGATCTCGCGTGTACGCGGCCATGGCTGGCAGCGGCGATCTCCCGCGCATGTTTCGCATGGAGCCGGGGGTGACGCCGCGGCCGGCGCTCTTCCTGCAAGCAGGGATCGCGCTCCTCTTGGTGGCGACTTACGACTTGCGCACGGTACTCGCGAACGTTGGTGCGCTCATCTATCTGTTTGCCGGCCTTACCGTATTGGGTCTCTTCTTTGCGGCCGCGTCCTCCAAACGTGGAGGAGCGATTTCCCCTCCCCGACCGTGGGCCTTGGCGGCCGCAGCAATCTATGGCGCGTCCGCAGTGTGGACGCTGGTGGCGACGAGCCGGGTGTCTCCATCGCTGTGGCTATGGATTGGCGTGACCATCGGGGTTGGTGTTCTGGTCCGCACATTGCTGCGCCGCGCAGCGGCGCGCAGAGCGAGAGCGCCGTGAAGCCCGCGTGGGCAATCATTCCTTCTCGCTTCGCATCGTCGCGGTTTCCTGGGAAGCCGCTCGCTCTCCTGCTCGGCGTCCCGATGGTCGAACACGTGGCGCGTCGTTGCCTTGAGGCGCGATGCTTTGAACGCGTCGTCGTGGCCACCGATGATTCGAGAATCCTCAACGCAGTCGCCAGAATCGACGGCGTAGAAGCTGTGTCTACCAACGCAGCGCTTGCGTCGGGGACAGATCGGGTCGCTGCGGCGGCGCGGATGCTGGAGACACCAGATGATTGCATCATCGTCAACGTGCAAGGCGATGAACCAGCCATTCCTCCGGAGGCGCTGCGGCAACTCGTTGCAACGCTGCGCTCCAGAGGTACCGAAATGGCGACGCTGGTGCGTGCGCTTGCAACCGGCGAACACTCCAATCCAAGCATTGCGAAAGTCGTGCTGAATGAGGCTGGCAGCGCACTCTATTTTTCGCGCGCAGACATCCCCTTTGTGCGTGGCCCGGACCTCCCGCATTGGGCACATTTGGGCGTCTACGCCTATGCCGCGCCTACGCTCCAACGGCTGGCCGCGATGCCGCCCACAGCGCTCGAGCGAGCGGAGTCCTTGGAACAGCTTCGTGCATTGGGGAATGGAATTTCAATTGTGTGCTGCGTTACGGAGCACAAATCGCCGGCCGTCGATACCCCTGGCGATGTGGTCGCCGCTGAAGCGGCGCTCCGAGCGCTCGGAGTCTCCGACTCGAAGTCGCGTCCCTCGTGCTAGAGATCTCCCCATGGAAGCGCACTCCCCTTCGGCCTTGGCTATCTACGCTGCGCACCCGTGGCACGGGGTAGCCCCAGGTCCGGACGCTCCGGCCATTTGCGTTGCCTATATCGAGATGGTGCCCACCGACGCCGCAAAGTACGAGGTCGATAAGGCAACCGGAATTCGGAAGCTCGATCGGCCGCAACGCTATTCGAACCAACCGCCGAGCCTCTACGGCTTTATCCCCAGGACCTATTGCGAGTCCAAGGTCGGTTCGCGCTGCGCGGAGCGTGTCGGGCGCCCCGGAATCATGGGCGACGGCGACCCCATCGACATTTGCGTGCTCACGGAGAAGCCAGTCCTCCAGGGAGGTGTACTGGTGGAGGCGATTCCTATCGGCGGGATGCGGATGATCGACCGCAACCAAGCGGACGACAAGATCGTGGCCGTCCTTCGCGGCGACCCGGTCTACGGCAACTGGAAGGATCTGGCAGATATTCCCACGAGTCTCATCGATCGGTTGCGCCACTACTTCCTGACGTACAAACATATGCCCGGGACTCCGGCGCCGGAGGTGGAAATTGCAGAAATTTATGACCGGGCAGAAGCGCTTTCGACGATTGCCTTGAGCTTCGAAGATTATCGCGCCGTGTTTGGAGCGCTAGGAACGACCTCGCGCTGAACTGGCACACCGAGTTGCTCGCGGAAGAAGCTGGCCGTGCGCTCCCACTGACGCTCGGTCATCGTCGCATCGCGGACCATGTGGGTAAAGTTAATCAGTGGAACCACTCCGAAAGGAACGTTTGCTCGGAACAGTGCATCTGAGAGTTTGAGTGTGTTGAGAAAGAACACATTGTCGTCTGCGGTGCCGTGGAATATCAGGAGCGGGCGCTTGGCGTTCTTCGCCATCGAGGTGAGCGCGTTCGCCGTGTACACGGTGTCGTTCTCTTTCGGGTCCCCGAGGTAGCGTTCGGTATAGTGCGTGTCGTAGTCGTGCCAATCGACAACCGGCGCACCCAAGACGGCAGCCTTGATTTGATCCCCGTGCACCATTCCCAGCACACCCGACAAATAGCCACCAAAGCTCCATCCGGTGACGCCGGTTCGCGAAGTGTCGAGGGAGGGATCACGGGCGGCGAGTTCTCGGAGTGCGCGCAATTGGTCGGCGGCGGGAATGCCGGAAAAGTCCTTCTCGATGGCTCGCTCCCAAGCCCTGCCTCGCCTCGGCGTTCCTCGCCCTTCAGCGCGAACGACGATGAATCCTTGGTCTGCGAGCCACTGGTCGATCAGAGCAGGAGTCGCAACGACGTGCTGGTGCCCGGGGCCGCCGTAGACGGAGAGGATCACCGGATACTTGCGGGACGCAGTGAAATTGGACGGTTTGGTCACCCGCGTCCAAATCCCAGACTTGGGAAGAACTCGGATCTCCGAGTTCAATGTAGCCGTAGGTTCAGATGCAGCGGATGGAATCTTCTGGACGAGGGCGCCATTGGGCCGAATCACTGCCGATTGGGGGAGATGCGCTTCGTCGGCGTAGGCGATGGCAAGAAGCTTTGGACCGGGAAAATATTCGGCTTTGATTTGCCCGGATCGGAAAGCGATGGCTTTGGGAGTTCCAGCACGTGTGACGGAAAACAATTGCGTCTCGGTGGGCTTTGATCCGCCGGTGAAATAGAGCGTGGCCGAAGGGCGATCGTATCCGACAAAATCCGCGAATCCTGCGGCGGGTTGAACCCATGATCGGGCAAGCGTGCCATTGCCCGTGCGCAGCTCGACCTCTGGGGCTCCATTGCGTTCCGTAGACCAAAAGAAGGTTCCGTCTTGGTTCCAATGCGGAAAAGCCTGGTCGAGGTTCAACCAGGCTGCGTCGCTTTCAGTGAGGATCGGAGCGACGAGGCCGTTGGCATCTGCCATCAGGACGAGCTCTTGCTTCTGACTTCGCTTCTGCACGACAAGGGTTAGCGGCCCGTCGCTCCAGGTCACTGAGGCGAGGTAGGGATAGGTAGTCGTATCCCAACGAACTGCCGTGGGAGCCTTCCCGCCGATCAGCTGGACGGAGAGACTGACGCGCGCGTTGGCATGCCCCGCGCGTGGGTAGGCATGCCAACGTTCTGGAGCCTCGGGATGAAAAGGGTCCGCGAGACCAAGGCGTTCCACTCCAGAATTGTCGGTGGTCTGGTAGGCGATTGCCGAGGAATCCGGGCTCCACCAATAGCCGAGGTGACGGCTCATTTCTTCTTGCGCAACAAATTCCGCGAGCCCGTTTTGAATGGTCTCGGTGCCTTCGACGCTCACCGCACGTTCCTCGTTGGTGGCGAGGTCGATGGCGTAGACGTCAAATGCGCGAACGTAGGCGACCCGCTTCCCGTCGGGTGAGAAGCTGGGCGTCAGGCAAGCCCCTGGTCCGGTCGCAAGCTGCCGCACCGGGCCTGAGGGCAAGTCGGCGATGTAGAGTTTGCCGCCCAAGCCGAAGACGACGGCATTCCCTTCTGGCTGCAGGGCGAAGGAGACGATTCCATTTGCACTGACGCGCATCCGTTCGCGCCGCTCGCGCTCTTCGAAGGACAGCACTTCTTGGTCGCCGCCGAGAAAGGCTTGCGGCGATGCGACGGTCGTCTCGACGCCCGTCGCGAGGTCAAGCGCATAGAGGGTTTGCTCTGAATCTTGCGCGCCACTGCGAAGGTAGACCGCGTAGGCGCCGGAGTGGGTGACCTTGACCTGCGATGGTCGCCCCAACGAGTAGCCGCGGGTGCGTGCGTATTCTTGGAGAAAGTCCGCATTGGGGTTTACGGCGAGCAGGGCGAGGAGCAAGAGTGGCATCCTGCGTTCATACAGCGTTCGCAGGGAATCTTGAACGGATGCTGCCGATTGCGCAAATACCGCGCGGGAAACAACGTGGAACCCTTTGCCTTCTCCGCCTTGCATTAGGGTAAGGGAGAAGCGCAATGGAAAGCCAGGACCTCATGGCGGTGTCGCAGGCCCTGCCGTCGCCGATTCTTCGTGGGCTCGTCGTTGGTTTTTCCCTGGCGTCGCTAGTCTTGGGGGGAATTGCCGTGAAGCACGCACGCTTTCACTGCGTGAGACAGAGTGCCGAAGAATGCGCTTACGAACAGCGTCTCGCGCATGATGCGGCGCTCCTTCATGGGTACGATGCGGCAGGATGTCTGCTCATCGCCGCCGGGTTGCTCGTTTGGACGCGGAGCCGGAAAACGGCTTGAAGCGCTCCTGCTTGTTAGGCGTTGCGGCCCATTCAGAAGGTCGTCGGTGTTTCGGTCGTTTGCAAGCGATTGACTGTCAGCTCAGAAGCAGTTCCGTAGCGCGTCGGGGCAATGGCCTTTTTTTAGCTCGCCGAGGCCTCGGTCAGGGTGTGCATTGCCAACGAAGAATCACATTGCTGCTCCTGACACCACCGTCCGCACTGGCTCCAACACCGCACGCCCAAACGTCATTGGCGCTACTTCCCCAAACGCTTAAGAGTGAACCGACTTGTAGTTCGCTTATCGAAATAGTTTTCCACGAAGTACCATCCCAGCGCAGAATCACAGTACCGGGGCCGACAGCCCAGGCGTCCTCGCTTGTGGCCGCCCAAACGCCTGTTAAACCTAATCCTACTCCGCTGTCTACGCTGGCCCACGAGATGCTATTCCAACGGAGAATCGTGCCAGAGCCGCCGACGGCCCAAATATTCACCTCGCTCGTCCCCCATACTCCCTCAAGCTGGCGATTAGTTCCACTGTCCACTGTGGGCAAGGAGGAGCCATTCCAACGGCGAATCGTACCACGGAAGCCGACCGCCCAGACGGACCCCACGCTCCCTGTGCTACCGCTCCACAGCCCGCGGAGACCGTCGTAATCGGCGCGCACTCCGTCCACTTCGGTCCAGGAGGAGCCGTTCCAACGGAGAATCGTACCAGAGCCGCCGACGGCCCAAACATCGTTAGCTCTGGCGCCGGCGACGGAGTTGAGGACTTCAGTCGTTCCGCTGTCCACGCTGGTCCAGGAGCCGCCATCCCAGTGGAGAATCTCACCACGTTCGCCGACCGCCCAGGCATCCTCGTTGCTGATCGCCCAAACGCCGTTAAGTTCTACTGATGTTCCGCTATCTACGCTGGCCCAGGAGAGGCCATCCCAGTGGAGAATCCTACCGCTGTGTCCGACCGCCCAAACGTCATTGACGCCGCTCCCTCGTATGCTAGTAAGGTATCCCGAATATACGCCGATATCGACGTTCTTCCATCGGCAGGCAACACATTGGCCATTTTCCTTGTTGAAGCCCGCATCGCAGGTCACTCCACCTGCGTCCGCCATGCCGGCATCGGCTCCTGCGATGCATCGGCCATTCTCGTTGTTGTAGCCTCTATTGCAAATTATTCCACAAGTCCCAGAGCTACACGTCGCCGTGCCGTTCGTGCTTGGACACGCCGTGCAGGAACTGCCGCACCTTGTGGGGTCCGAATCCAAGTAGCAGACAGCAGAGCAGGCGTGGGTACCCGTAGCGCAGGTGTTAGGCACGATTCCCGGACTACAAGCAGCGACCATCGCCGAAAGAGAAAGCACGCAGAACAAAAGCCTCAAGGGCACGGCGAGGGATTTCATTTGCTTCTCCTTCTACGCTACAGTCGGCCACTCCCCGATGATTATGCCCAATGTGCGGCATCGAGTCATCTCGAAGGCGGACACGGAGGCATCGCGACTGGTCCCGGAGCGCATCGCAATGCTTTATTGCGCTACGAACGAGTCAGCTTCTTGCGGAGTCGTTGAATCTTCCGCTCGGAGACCACTGAACTCGCCAACCCGTAATCACCCCTCAAGCCACAAGCGTGGGACCGCTTACGTCTCGAGAGAAGACTGCGCAGAGGCCGGCGGAAGTCGCGATTTGGCAAACTGTGCGCCTACAAAGAGTCGAGACCGGGCCGGACCGTACGGTTCCGGTCGCAACCATTGACATCGTTGCACACCGGACCGATGCCATCTGGGTGCGGTACAAAAGGGGCCCTGTCGTCCTCCTCGATGCCGCAGAGGACGCACGTGCGCCGCCGATTGCGCCTGGTGGCGCGGCGCTCCTGAGCCCGTTCCTTTCCCTGTTCTCGGAGCGCGCGGTCGAGAGCGCGCTCATCAGGGGTCGAACGGTTTGATGTTTGTTCGCCGTCTGTGTTGTCCATGCACCCACCCAAGAAACCGCGCGAAATCGTCCGCGCCTACGCCAGGGCCGTCCGAATCTGTGGAAAATCACGCGATGATTCAGGACTTCTTCCGGCCATTTCGAATGCTCCAGCATGCCAATCCCTGCGGGGAGACACAACTACCGAATCAGCCTTTTTTGGTGCGCAGGTATTTCTTCGACCTCACCGTGGAGAATATCGATTTTCCGAGGCTCCGCAGGACGCGCTGAACGGGGCGTTTCGGCGCTGCTAGCACGATGGTGTCGCCACGCACCCTCTCTTTCTTCCTTCCGCCTCGCGCCACTTTCTCGGAAAAATCCGGTGCGATCGGGATCGAGAGGTTTGCGATCGCGCCGCGCCGAGACTTCGGCGTGATTCCGCGCGCTTGGATGGTCCGAGCGATCGCCGCGATGGACATCCT
Source organism: Myxococcaceae bacterium (assembly GCA_041739845.1). GTDB lineage: Bacteria > Myxococcota > Myxococcia > Myxococcales > Myxococcaceae > JBGSMZ01. The sequence goes on along the minus strand of JBGSMZ010000126.1, from coordinate 2,975 downwards.
GATCAGACATCGCAATGAATTGCAACAGCAACGTGTCTTTGATTGACGATTGGGGAGTCCGCCGCGTATTTGTCAAGAAATGAACGCATTTCGTGGAGCGGTGAATGACAAAGGCTGAGCTCGTTGAGAAAGTTGCGGCACGCTCTCGCCTCACGAAGAAGGACGCTGGCTTGATGCTCGATTTTGTATTTGAAGAAATTGGTCAATCAATTCGATACCAGACGCGCTTTCGCTACCCAGGATTTGGAACGTTTGCGCTCCGGGACCGGCGGTCACGATTTGTTCGAAATCCGCAGACGAATGAAATCATGAAGCTCAAAGCGATGCGTACTGTGGGGTTTCGCCCCGCCCAAGAACTCAAGAATCAGCTTTAGCGCGCCCCTCGCCGAGAGCCGCGCGGGCGGCGATGGCGCTGCGGTATTCTCGTCCAACCATTCGAAGGACGAATCTGCGCGGCAGCAGCCGAAACAGAAGCGCTCCCAAAGCGTTGGAAAACCCAGGAGTCGACACCAAGCTGTCGTTCCGAAGCGCCCTTTCCGCCGCCTCGGCGACTTGCTCCACTGGCGCAAGCCATCCGCGCAAAGTATCAAAACCGCTACCGGCCGTCATCTCCGTGGCTATTCCACCAGGCGCGAAGATTCCCACGCTTACTCGGGAACCGCGCAACTCTTCCGAAAGCGCTGAGCCAAATGAAACCAAGAAGGCCTTGGTCCCTGAATAGGCGGATTGAAACGCTACCGGCACCAATCCGGCCATCGAGGCAACGATGAGAATTCGACTCGTCTGGGATTTGCGTCGCAAGTCCGCAACCAAGTGGTTCACCATCCGTACGGTCCCTCGAATGTTGAGGTTGACCATATCGTCGAAGGCCTCCCAGGAGAGCATGTCCTGAGTCCCCAAATAGGTCATTCCTGCATTGAGAACTGCGGCAGAAAGAGGAAGTCCGCGGGCCTCCGCTGCAAGCTTGTCGACCTCTGCCATGTTGGAAAGATCGCAAGGGGAGACGCGAACCTGAATGCCGTGTGCCGATTCGAGCTCGCTCTTCAGCGCGATGAGCTTTTCGGCTCGGCGCGCCGTCAGGAGCAAGTTGCACTGGCCGCTTTGCGCGAGTTTTCGGGCAAGCGCTGCACCGAGCCCAGACGAGGCACCCGTCACCAAGGTCCACTGCGTTGGAGGAGCGTCCAATCGAGACGGCGCGAGGCGGCTAGGCTTCTTCGTAAAGCTGTTGGGCCAGGTAATTGGCTACGCCCACTTGCTCGACGAGGGTAAGCTGCGCCTCGATCCAGTCGATGTGCTCTTCCTCGTCGAGGAGAATCGCCTCGAAAAGTTCAGCGGAACCGTTGTCGTTGGCGTGGCGAGCAAGCGCGACTGCCGGATTGAGGCGGGCTACCGCATCGTACTCGAGCGCAAGGTCAGATTTCAGAATTTCAGGCACGTTTTGGCCGATGTTTATTTTCCCGAGGCGCTGAACGTTCGGGAGCCCGTCCAAGGTAAGGATTCGCTTGATCACCCTCTCTGCATGCTTCATCTCTTCGATGGCATCGCTCTTGAGCTTCTTTTCGAGGCGGAGGTAGCCCCAATTTTCACAAATCTCGGCGTGCAAAAAATACTGATTGATCGCCGTGAGCTCCGCCGTCAGCACATCGTTCAATGCTTCAATGACCTTGGTGTCACCCTTCATGGCGCTCCTTCCATTCTCCTACGGGGCCTTGATGCTAGCCTATTTTCTGAGCATTGTCAGCGCGCACAGGCGATGAAAGGTTGGTCCTGCGATGCGTTTCCGGGAGCGGAAGTCCGCCGGCCAGACGATTTCGAAGGTCTTCGATACAGTGGCCGCATGAGGTGCCGGCGCCAGTTTCGGCACCGAAAGCGTAAGGACAGCGAACACCACGGTTTGCCGCGTCCTCTAGCTGCTGCTCAGAGATCGCAAAACAAATGCACACGTACATGAATTACCAGATTGTGATCAATTGAAACCGGATTGATTTTGAGAATCGTTTGCAGGTGGCTAGCCGAGCGTTGATGCGTGGTCAAGTACCTCGCCTAGGACCGCGACGAGATGCTCGGCCGACCCTGGGCACCATCGACGACGAGGTCGATGCCGCTTATCCAGCTGGCGCGAGGAGACAGCAGAAATGCAATCGCTGCTGCAACTTCCGGCGCAGACCCCATGCGTCCAAAAGGAAATTCCCGGGCCACAAAGTCCGCAATAACCTCAGGTATCGCTTCCCTGCGTTTGGCCCAGGAACCTCCTTCAAATAAAATACTTCCGGGGCTCACGGTATTGATTCGAATGCGCTGGGGAGCCAATTCGCGGGCGAGCGAACCCGCAAGGGAAATCTCGGCGGCCTTGGCGGCACCGTATTGCGCGCGTGGTCCAGGGCGCGCCCCGGAAATGCTTGCAATGATGACCACGCTGCCTCCTCCGGACTTCTCCAAGAAGGGGAGCGCCGCGCGAATGGCTCGTACCGAATGCAGGGTATTGAGCGCAAAGGTATTGAGCCAATCCTCGCTGGTAGATTCGGCGAAATTCCCTCCCACCGTTCCCCCGAGACTCGCCACGATGCCGTCGATGCGACCCAACGCAGAAGCGCCTGCTTCGACAAACCGCTCCACGCCGTCCTTCGCGCATAGGTCGATCTCCATTCCAAAGGCTTTTGCATCGTGGCCGCGAAGCGTAGCGAGCGCACCTTGGAGTTGCGCACCGTCTCGGCCGCAAACGCCGACCCGAGCTCCTTCTTGCGCCGCGGCCAGAGCTGCCGCGAAGCCGATGCCTCGCGTCGATCCGGTGACGAGGATCCCTTTGCCTTGGAGCTGGAGGTCCATAGAAACCTGCCCTACACCGGGTGGTTGGAATCGTGCAATCGCCGCACCGTGAAGCTTGCGCGGTTTCCGCCGACGGCGGGCACTGGCGCGCTGAGCACATCAGCGAGTTCATCGGCTATGGCCTGGAGCTCTTCAATCAGCGCGGTCCC
>JBGSMZ010000082.1:0-27403 GCA_041739845.1 Myxococcaceae bacterium | reverse complement strand
TCGCTGCGCTCTGCCGACTGAACCGCCTCGGCCAGACCATCGTCGTCGTCACGCACGAAAGACTCCTTCGCGCGGCCGCTGGGCGAACGCTTTCGCTCGTGGGCGGGGTGCTGCTGTGAAGTGCGCGGCAGCCACGCGCTTGGTGGGCATCTCGCTCAAGAGCCGCCTTCGAAGCGTCGCTGCTTCGAGCTTTGGCATCGCGGTTGGCGTCGCCGTCCTCATCTTTTTCGTAGCCCTGAGTCTGGGAGTCGGTCGTACCCTGCGAACCAAGGTGTTTCCTGTGGAGGCAGGGCACATCGAAGTGATTCCCAAAATGGGGTTTGCGCTCTTTCCGGCAAAGCTTGACGAGGCGTCAGTAGGACGCCTGAAAGCGCTGCCCGGCGTCGTGCGCGCCTACCGGAAGATGGCAATCCGCGCACCCGCCGCCTCGACGTACGACGGCGAGTTCTTCGGCCGCCCGCTTCGCATGGCCATTGAAGTCATCGCGATGGGAGTGGAACCGGACTACGTCAAAGCGGACGTCAGTGCCGAAGCGTTTCAGGACCGAGGCTCCGATGCGCCGATTCCTTCGCTCATCGCATCGCGGTTGCTCACCATTTACAATGTGAGCTTCGCGCCATCGCGCAACTTGCCACGCCTTTCGCCTGCGATGCTCGAGGGTTTTGGGTTTCCAGTGGATGTCAATCGAAGCATCACTGGCGCCAATGTTTCGGGGCAAGTCCTTCACGCTCGTGCGCAAATCGCCGGAGTGTCCGAGCGCGCAATTTTGGCGGGGCTAACAATCCCCCTCGATGTAGCGCGTCGCTTGAATCAGAGCCTTGGCCTCGACGCCAAGACTTATTCTGCGGTCACCCTGGCATTGGATGGTCCTGCCCGCGTCCCGGCGACCATCGCCAAGGTGCGGTCCATGGGATTTGAAGTCGATGAAGAAGGGAGGAAGCTCGCCGATGGAATCGGTGCGGCGGTGGCTGTGGCGACGCTCGCGTTTGCGGTGCTCTCCATCCTGATTGCAATCCTCGCCGCGTTTAATGTTTCGCGGGGCCTCTCGGCGATGGTGGTCGCTCGAGAGCGCGAGTTTGCCGTCTTTCGTGCGATCGGCGCTACCCGTTTGGACATCATGGTCCTCGTGCTCGCCGAAGCATTCGTCGTTGGGTTGGTGGGCGTGGCAGTGGGCGGTGCTGTCGCCCTCGCTGCGATCCATGGAGCCGATGGGTTGGCCCGCACGCTTCTTCCACCGCTGCCGATAAAACTCGAATCGTTCTTCGCGGCGCCGCTTTGGCTTTGGTGCGCAGCGCCTGGTGGCGGAATTCTGGCGGCCGTGCTGGGAGCCCTCGGGGCTGCGCTTCGAGCATCGCGCGTGAATCCAATCCGAGCTCTCGGCGCTCCCTAGGTATGCCAATGGTTGCTATCTTGGCGAACCTGGCCGCGCTCCTTCGCAGGTCGAAGAAGCGACGCGCCAGTGGCGTCGCGATGGAACCGACGGCGGTTGCCTTTGGTCGCTACCTGCTCCTCGACAGAATCGATGTGGGGGGAATGGCCGAAGTGTGGCGCGCAAGAGAATCGCGTCGCGGAGGGCCCTCGCGGGTCGTGGCCATCAAGCGAACACTCCCTCTTGTTCAAGAAGACGCGGAACTCACGACGCTGTTCCTTGCAGAGGGCGCGCTCGCGATGCAACTCCACCATCCGCACATTGCCGAAGTCGTCGAGCTGAATCGGGTCGGGCAATCTCTCTATATGGCCTTGGAGTACGTAGCAGGGCGGGATCTCGCAGCGGTGTTGAAGAGGTGTCAGCAGCTTCGAGTGTGCGCCCCCACGTCCTTTGCATGCACGGTAGCGGCCGCCTGCGCGGAGGGGCTGGCCTATGCGCACGCAGCGACCGACCAAGCCGGGCGGCCCTTGCAGGTTTTTCACCAGGACATCTCGCCTCGAAACATCATGGTCGGCTATTCAGGTGAGGTGAAGCTCATCGACTTTGGAATCGCCCGAGTTGGCGGGCATGCGATCAGTGACCGAAAGGGGAAGGTCGGCTACATGAGCCCAGAGCAGCGCAAGGGGGGATACGTTGACAAACGCTCCGACATTTTCGCGCTTGGCGTGTGCTTCTACGAGTTGCTGGCGGGGGAGCGACTCTTCCCACAAAGGTCGCGAGGTAGTTCCGACTCCGCTACCGCGAGCGTTCCAGCTCCCTCCTTACGAAACCCGGCGGTGCCGAGACCTCTCGACGCGGTCATCCTCAAAGCCACAGCCGTCGATGTTGAGGAGCGCTACCAGTGCGCAGGCGATTTTGCCGATGCGCTCCGCGAAGCCATGGGGACCTGCGAGTTGCCTTGCAGCAGCGCCGGTGTTGCGGAGACGATGCAGAGGCTCTTTGCTGTCGAATTTGCGACCGAACGCGAGCGATTCCAGGCGTTGCAAGGCCAGAAAGAAGGCTGAACCAAAGTGAATTCCCCCTCCCGAGAAGACGCCGCACTGCACGTCAAGAGCACAGCAGATCGGCGGTTGCTCATATTGGTCATCGGCATCGTTGCTCTGATGGCGATCGGCCTTGCCGTGTTGCTCGCTCTGCGTCCCCCTGCGACAGGATTGGTCATCGTGGACATTCCTGCCAACTTACAGGGAAAGGTCTCCGTGCGAATCAACGGTGTAGAGGTCACGGAAACGCCAGGAAAGCCGCTCGCGACCTGGCCGATGGTGCGCACCGTGAAGATCGGAAAAACGGCGGTGCAACTGTCTGCGCCGGGGTTCTCCACCGCCACGAAAATCGTCAGCGTGGGTGAAGGAGACGCCGTTCAAGTGCACGAATCCCTGGTTCCCTCCGCCGCCGCCCCAAGCGCGCAGCCCGCGCAATGAGAGAAGGTACAGTCTGATGGAATCCACCGCCACCGCCGATCCGCTCGCGAGCCTTCCTGGTTGGGCCAAGAAGCTTGCGCACCGCTACTACAGCCGGACGGTCAGTACTTTTATCCTGACCGGTGCAGTCCGCGACCTACAGTCGGTGCACAGGGCAAACGGTGGAAGAGGCTTCGACAATCTGAAGAGGTTCCTGTCCTCCGAGCTTTTTGGGTCGCGCGATCATGTGCTGTTCTACGACCGCTCGTCAGGAATTCGCACCTCCGAGGAGCCGGGAACGCAACAGGACATGCTGCGGTTCTTGAATGGCTACGACACGGCCTACGGAACCAAGTTTGCAAGCGATCGTCCGCGAGACCCAGGGAGAGCGCTGCAAATCCTCGAGAATTACCTGCGCACGCGCATCTCCGAAGGAAAGTCGCTTGCCTTGATAATCGATTTTGCAGAGACGGTCGTTCCTGCCAGCGACACAGCGAGCGCGTCTTCGGAGGATCGCTTCGTTCTCACGACTATTGTGAAATGGGCACAGGACCCGCAATTCTTGGAGGGGAACGTAAGCGTCGTCCTCCTCGCCGAGAATTTGGCTGACATTACGCCTCGCCTTTCCCGCAACCCCTATGTCGCGGCCATTGAAATTCCTCTTGCGAACGAGAGTGAGCGACTCGAATTCATCAAATGGAAGCTCGATGGCAAGAAGCTCCAGACGGTCAGCGACCTTCCGTATGCAGCGCTCGCCAAGATGACCGCAGGATTGTCTCGCATCAATTTGGACAGACTTCTCAACGAGGCCGTCGAACAAAAAATCAAGGTCACCGTCGATGTCCTCAAAGAACAAAAGAAGGAGATTATTCAGGCGGAATGCCACGGCCTCCTGGAGTTCATTGAGCCTGCGTATACGCTCGATGTCGTGGCCGGCCACGGCCGGGCAAAAAAGCTCCTCCGAGGCGCAGCGGCTGCGCTCAAAGCGGGCAAGCTCGACGTGTTGCCCATGGGCTACTTGGTGAGCGGCCCGGTAGGCACCGGAAAGACATTCATGGTCACCTGCTTTGCAGGTGAAATTGGAATTCCGTGCGTGAAATTTTTGAACTTTCGCTCCCAATGGCAAGGCGTCACCGAAGCCAATCTCGAAAAAATCTTCAACTTGCTCAAGGCGCTTTGGCCTGTCGCGGTGATGATCGACGAGGCCGACGCCTTTCTGGGCAGCCGGGAGGCTAGCGGCGATTCTGGAACTTCGAGCCGAGTGTTCGCTTCGATTTCGAGCTTCATGGGGGATACGACCTACCGTGGGAAGATTGTTTGGTTCTTGCTCACTTGCCGACCGGACCTCTTACCGATCGACTTGAAGCGCCAAGGGAGAGCCGAAGAACACATTGCGTTGTTTTATCCGCAGACGGACGAAGAAACGGCGGACCTTTTTGTGGCGATGCAGAAAAAGACCAAAGTGGCGATTGAAGGATTTGCGCCGCAAGCGCTGTCGAAGGACCGAAGGTATTCGGGTGCCGACATCGAAGCCATTTTGGTGCGCGCGAAGTTCCGCGCCTTTGTCGATGGACGCGACAACGTGTTGGCAAAGGACCTGGAAGAAGTGCTCGCGGACTTTGTGCCTCCCAGCTACCCTTTGGAAGTCGAACTTCAGAACTTGGTAGCAGTACAAGAATGTACCAGTCGGGAGTTGCTGCCGGAGGTGTTCCAAAAGATACCCCGCGAAGACATCACGCGACGGATTAAAGAAGCCAAGATGTTGCTCGGAGAAGTGTGAGCGCGCTTCTGTGTTTGATCGCTTAGCGACGCACCACCAGAGACTGGCCAGCAACAATTTTTGAACTCTGGAGATTGTTCCAGTCGCGAATATCGCTCGTCGTAACGCCGTGGCGTCGCGCAATGACCCAGAGATTGTCGCCGCGCGCCACCTTGTACAGGTGCGCGGTCTTCCCCGCAGATTGCGCTGCGTCCTTGGGACCTGCCTTGGACTTGGAGGAAGCCCGCGCCACGCTCGCCTGTGGAGGGCTGGGAGAATCGGTCAAAGTCGCAACCACTGCGGCCGGCGGCCAAAGCGTGAGCGCAGCCCCTGCAAGGAGATGCTTGGCACTCGCGCGCGCGGGGTTCCAGGCCTTGATGTCGCCTACGGGCACCGAGAAACGCTTGGCTATTGACCAAAGCGAGTCGCCCTGCGCAACCCCGTAGGTGACCATCGTCTTCTCGCCAACTTTGGAAAGCACAATCGAACCACCAGCAGCGCGACGACGCGCAAAGACCGTTCCTGCGGGAACTTCGTCTTGGGGACGGGGTGCGAACAGCCGGTCGCGGCGCGCCAGAACCACTTGGCGCTCGATTTGGGGGTCTTTTGCGCTGGCGAGCTTGCCCGCTTCCGGAATCGGGACAATCAGTTGCGAGCCGAGCTTGAGCATTTTCGCCGAGGGCAGTTGATTCAATCGGATAATCGCTTCGCCGGCTGAATTATTGCGAGCGGCGATCTTCGAGAGCGTATCTCCCTTTCGAACAACCACCGTGGCAAAGTGGAGTCTTTCCGCAGGTTCCAATTGTTCCAGGCGGGCGGTCACTTTGTCCGCGTCACCTTCCGGTACCCGAAAGATATACGGAGCATCGGGGGTGGCAGGCGGCGTGCACCAGCGTTTGATTTCCGGGTTGAGTTCTTGGAGCACCTCGATCGGAACGCCGGCGGCCTGGGCCAAAAGTTCCATTTCCACGGCCTGCGGCAGCTTCACTTCTTCAAAGGTGAAAGCCGACTGGTAGTCGAATTCGGAGGGGTCGAAGCCAAAGGCTTGGGGATTTTTGGCGACGAGCGCAGCGGCGATGAGTTTGGGAACGTAGTGTTTTGTTTCTTTGAAGATTTTCTTTGTTTCCGAGAGCTCCCAAAAGTCCTTCGCGCCATGGGCCTGCATTGCGCGCCGCACGCGGCCGCCTCCGGTGTTGTACCCAGCCCAGGCGAGGTACCAATTCCCCAAGTCCCTCTTCAAAACGGTGAGGTAAGCAGCAGCGGCGCGGGTTGCTTTCACCGGGTCGCGCCGCTCATCGATCCAGAAGTCCTCTTTGAGCCCAAATAGTTTTCCGGTGCTGCTGATGAACTGCCAAGGACCGACGGCCTGGGCAAAGCTTTTGGCTTGACTGCTGAAGCCGCTCTCAATCATCGCGAGGTAGACGGTGTCTCGCGGCATCCCCAACGTTTCGAGGAGAGGTTGCATCAGGGGAATGTAGCGCGTCGATCGCGCCATCCATCTTCGAAACCACTTGCGCCCTGCACCTTGAAAAAAGCGGATGTACTGGGCGACGAGCGGTCGCATTTCAATGGGGATGTCGTACTTGTCACGGACCAGCGACACATCGAACTGCTCGACGTTGTCCACGATGGGGAGGACGAAGTTTTCTTCCTCCCCGGAGAGGTCCATTGAGTCGATTGCTTGGGCAAGTCGGTCATGCGTCGCTGAGAATGCACCCAGCTGTCCGGCCAGGTTGCGAACCACCGCTCCAGCTTGCGCACGTGGATCTATCGTCGCTTTTTCGACGGCGCGCATCTGTTCGAGTTCGCCCGCAGCGGCGTCGTCCGGAACTGCGGACGCATCGCTCTCGGCCGCGGTGGCGCGCGGAGGAGCTTCGTCGGCGCGTGGTTCCTGCAGGGTGCTCAGGGCGAGCACTACGAAGACGGAGAGCATGGGTGATTAGCGCACTATGTAACGAGGGAACTTGAGGCGCGTCAAAATTTTGTTCGCGACTCCTTCACGGAAGAGCATGTCCAGGAACACGGATTTGCTCCAAGTATTTCTCATAATTGAAGTTTGGGGAGTTTTGGTCGTCGTGGCAGCGGACACACGTATCGCTCGTAACGCGCTGGAGCGGCGCTTTCCCAGCAGTGCTCACGTGAAGACTCCCCGCTCCGTGGCAAGACTCGCAACCGACCTGTTCCCGGCCAGCCGTCTTATCGATTCGGCATACCCCGCCAGGTTGCTGCCAGCCAGTGACGTGGCAAGAGATGCAATCGAGCGCGAACTGCTTTTTGGCGGCGACCAAATCGGGGTAGGCGCGATGGTGCTTCGAAGCTACCCAGGCAACGGCGGCGCTCGCATGGCACGTCGTGCAAACCTCCGAACCGAGAACGCGAGGACTCCCATCGGTGGGCGTGGGGCAGTCCACCCCGTGCGCTTTGGCCCAAGCGAGATTGGCTTCGCCGATGGAAGCGTTCGCATGTTCAACGATGCGCTTCACGGTGGGAGCATCGGTAATCTGGGACTCGATAGGCACAAAACCCGCGCTCGCCAAGCCGCCGCGAGCGGGAGCGGCCTCTTGATTCTGGGCAGCGAGCGCTGCGCGTCGTTCGATGAGCTGGTTGAGCTGCGTCGCACGGACAGAGCGGCTTTCAGCGCTGAGGTCGGGGGCGTCAAGTGCCGCCCGGTTCAAGGCGATGCGTTGGTCGAGGAGAGCTACGGCCTTGGCCCGCTCGGAGTCACTCGCTTCCCAGAGAAATGGGCCAGGCGTGGCGAGCGTCAGGTTGATCCGGAAAAGCGAGCGGCCTTGGGTGCTGAGACGCGCGATGCGAAGCGGCGCCTCTACGAGGCGATCACCATCGGAGAATTCCGGTTGGGCGGCTGCGACAGCGAGGTCGATGCCTGAACCAGGAGCGGCGGTCTTCAACAGCTCCGGGAGGCTGCTATTGACGAGCGCGATGACAAAATCGCTATTCGCACGTCGAGCCTTGGCGCTGAGAGCCCTCGCCTGGGCGAGGTCTTTGGCGGCGACGATTCCTAAGTGCAAGGCGCCGACTTGAAGCATTTTCCACGTGCCGATTGAAAGTTCGGGGAGCTTGAGTCCCTTGCGGAATTCATCCCCCAAGGCATCGTCGGAGGGTCCCGGCGCGCGAAGCGAAAGCTGCATGGAGTGCCACGCTTGCGCGAGCGCATGTGCCTTTGCCATGGCCTGTGGGCGCTCTTCGAGCGAGATGGCCGGTTGAGCGAAAAGGGAATTGCCGGAATCCAGCAGAAGGACAGGCGCCCCGGATGCGCGAGCGTCGTCGACAATCTTGGCAATCTTGGCAATTCCCCCGCGCATCGCTTGCGAACAACCGCATGGCTCCATGGTGCCCAGCAAGTTGGCGGTGATGAACACCATCACCGACTTGCTCCGCGGTGATGCGGCGGAGGGAGATGGTGCCGAGGTGTTCGTGGCAAACAGCACCAGGACAGCGAGCGCGAAGCGACGGGCTCGGATGGCGATGACGCGAGATGGCAGCACCTTTTGCAATGGCGAAAGTCGACTCCTCGCTAGGTCATATGCCCGAATCAGTCCGGACACTTGCCCCGGAATGGCGTTGTTCGTCATGTATTTCGCTATCGCGCTGCCCACTGGCGTTCTTTTTCCAAGACCAAGCCGCCATCTCGCATCGCGTATTTGCTCTAAGCGCCGCTAGAAGTGCCAGCGAAAATAGTTTGAACAGCGACAGGGTTTTAAAAGTTTCGAAGCGGCGCAACGAACACGCGCGGTTGCTTTCCTTCTCTACCCAAAGCGATTGGCACCGCCTCAGCCTGAGCCTATGGTGTCCGCTGCGCGCCCCAAGTTCCCCTTTGTGAAAGAATCTGACGTGAAGACAGCCGCGGAATTAGCGAGTCTCGTCAATGGTGTCGTCGAGGGCGACGGGACGGTTGTTGCCTGCCGCGCGACTTCCATTGAGGAGGCGGAAACAGGCGATGTCGCGTACTATGCAAGCCCCAAGGTTCTCAAAGCGTTCAAAGCGACCCGCGCTGGGGTCGTTTTGGTGCCGCTTGAGACCCCGCGCAAACCCAATGCTGCAGGGCCCACCTACATTCGTGTCGCCAATCCCCAACTCGCGTTCGGAATCGTTGCGCGCGCGTTTCACCCTCCGCTGCGGGCCCCTCCGTCAGGTATCGCTGCGTCCGCCAGTGTCGACCCGTCAGCGCAGATCGATTCCACAGCAACCGTCATGGCCCATGGAACCGTCTGCGCGGGCGCAACCATTGGTCCTGGAGCACGACTCCATCCAGGGGTCTTTGTAGGGGAGGGCGCGCAAATTGGCGCGGACACGCAATTGGGACCCAACGTGGTCGTCATGCATCTGTGCCGCATCGGCGACCGGTGCACTGTGCATGCCGGTGCGGTCATCGGCTCCGATGGGTTTGGTTTTGCTTACGACAACGAAGCCCAAGCGCATCTGAAGGTTCCGCAATTGGGAATCGCGCGAATCGAAGATGATGTGGAGATTGGTGCGTGCTCCTGCATCGACCGCGCAACCATCGGCGAGACAGTCATCGGACGGGGCTCCAAGCTCGACAATTTGGTGCACATTGCTCACAATGTCGTCGTCGGACCGATGAGCATCCTTTGCGCGCAAGTCGGCGTGGCAGGTTCTTCGTCGATCGGTCGCGAGGTCATATTGGCCGGTCAAGTTGGCGTCGCCGACCACCTGCGGATTGGAGACGGGGCGCGGGTGGCGGCGCAAACCGGCGTCATCGGTGATATCGAGCCCGGCGCTCAGATGATGGGAACGCCGGCGCTTCCTATTCGAGAATTTTTCCGAGCCTGGGCGAATATTCGTCGGCTGCCAGCGCTGTTGATAGCGTTTCGCAAGCCCCAGGACCGCGGCGATTCTACCCTTGCCGGACCTGCTGCTCGCGGTCCCGAAAAGGAGCGTCTATGAACATTGCAGAAATCACCGCAATCCTCCCTCACCGCTACCCATTTCTGTTGGTGGATCGGGTCATCGCGTTTACACCCAACGAACGCATCGTGGCCTACAAGAACGTTACAGCCAACGAACAGTTCTTCCAAGGTCACTTCCCTGGTCAACCAGTGATGCCAGGAGTGCTCATCCTTGAGGCCCTGGCACAAGCTGGAGGCATTCTGGCATTTCGTAGCAGTGGAGAGGAATCCCACGGCAAGCTTGTCTACCTCATGGGCATTGATGCTGCGCGCTTCCGCCGTCCGGTCATCCCCGGTGACCGTTTGACGCTCACCGTGGAGACCCTCCGACACAAATCGACGGTGTGGAAGCAGCGCGGCGTTGCCACCGTCGATGGCGCAGTCGCCGCCGAGGCCGAATTTTTAGCGACCATCAGCAAACCCGTTGAGGCAGCCTAGGCGCAAATGGCGATTCACCCGACTGCCGTGGTTGCTTTGGGAGCGGAGATTCACGAGACCGTTGAAGTTGGCCCTTACGCAGTCATTGGGCCTAAGGTCCGTATTGGCGCTGGCTCGACCGTCGGCTCTCACTCGGTCATCGAAGGGCGAACGACCATCGGCGAGGTCAACCGAATCTTCCACCACGCATCGGTTGGCTCAATTCCGCAAGACCTCAAGTACGCAGGCGAAGATTCGACACTAGAAATCGGAGACCGCAACATCGTGCGGGAGTTTGCAACGCTCCACATCGGCACGACCGCCGGCGGCGGGGCCACGCGCGTTGGAAGTGGAAACTTGTTCATGGCAAACAGCCACGTTGCACATGACTGCCGCATCGGTGACCAAAATGTATTTGCCAATTCAGCGACACTTGCAGGCCACGTGACGATTGGAAGCCAAGTGACGCTTGGGGGCCTGTCCGCAGTGCACCAGTTCACGCGAATTGGAGACCTGGCGTTCATTGCCGGCGGTTCCATGGTCGCGATGGACGTAGCTCCGTTCTGCATGGTGCAAGGGGATCGCGCCGAACTCGTGGGACTCAACACCGTCGGCATGACCCGCCACGGATACAGCGAAGAGCAAATTAGCCACGTCAATCGCGGCTACCAACTCCTCTTTCGTTCCAAGCTAGGCCTCGGCGAGGCATGCGATGTCCTAAACGCCGAGCTTGGCAGTCACCCTGAGGTCAAAGTTCTGCTGGCCTTCGTTGCTAATAGCAAACGCGGCGTGACCCGCTAGCCGATGGAACTTGGCCTCGTCGCCGGCAGCGGCCGCCTCCCACTCCTCGTGGCCAGGGCCGCGCGCGAAGCGGGGCATTCGGTTCACGGAATCGCCTTCCCGGCGGAAACCGACGCAGCGCTCGCCAAAGAAGTTGTGTCGCTGGTGTGGCTCAATCCAGGGAAAGTCGACGGCATGGTGCGCCGTTTCCATGCGGTAGGCGTCCGTGAAGCGGTCTTTGCCGGAGGCTTGAGGAGGATGCGGGCAGCGCAGCGCTTTCGACCAGATTGGGGCGCGCTTCGCGTCATGCGAAGGCTCAAGAGCTTTCGCGACGATGCCTTGTTGCGCGAAGTCGCCAGTGAGTTTGCGCGGCAGGGAATCGTCTTCGTCGCGGCAACGCAATTCGTTCCGCGACTCTTGGCGGAAGAGGGGCATCTCGCTGGGCCTGCATTGAGTGCGGAGCAAGAGCGCGACGTCACCATTGGTGCCGAAGTTGCTGCGGCGTTGGGGAGCGCCGATGTCGGGCAAACGGTGGTCATCAAGGCCGGCACGGTCCTCGCTGTCGAAGCGGTCGAGGGAACCGACGCGTGCATTCGTCGCGGAGCGCGACTCGCCGGTCCTGGAATCGTCGTCGTCAAGCGCAGCAAGTTGGGGCAAGACAAGCGCTTCGACCAACCGGCGATTGGTCCGGTCACCATCGAAGTGTTGCGCGAGGTGAAGGCGGCCGTTCTTGCCATCGACGCGAACGAGACATTGCTTCTCGACGCGCCGCTCGCGTTGCGCTGGGCGGACCGGTTTGCGATTTCGCTCGTGGGGATTCGAATCCTGGACGCGCCTTTCAAGCATTGAGTTGGCCCCTGCATTGTCGAGGATTTCGCGACTTTCGCACGCGTTGCTTGCCGGGAGGCGGTCGCCGTGGTGTCTACGGCCCATGACGACGGCCACATCGGCGGAGGAACGCCTTTACCTGGAGCGCGCAGCCAAAGCGGAGCGCTGGCGGGAGCTTGGATTCAATCCATTCGGGAATGGCTTTGTTCCAGATGCGCTGGCGGGAGACCTCCACGCGCGCTTCGACAACAGCGCGTCAGATGTGCTGGCGGCGGATCGCCCTGGTCCATTTTCACTCGGCGGGCGCGTGGTAGGCTTGCGCGACTTCGGCAAGGCTGCATTCCTTGTCCTCGAAGACCGCACCGGAACTTTGCAGGTGCACGTCAAGCGCGACGTGCTCGGCGAGACCCCCTATGAGGCATTCAAAGCGGTGGACGTTTCGGACTTCGTCGGCGTGCGCGGGCATTTGTTCAAGTCCAAGACCGGTGAACTCACGCTCGCCGCCCAAGCCTTCGTCCCGATCACCAAGGCGCTGCGCGCCCTTCCAGGGAAGTTTAGCAAGGGTGACGACGCCGAGGCCAAAGCGTGGGCAGAGAGGCAAGCGCTCGCCGATGTGGAGGACCGCTACCGGCGGCGCTATGTCGACATGCTCTCGAACCCAAGCGTTCGCGATACCTTTCGCAAGCGCTCGCGTCTCATCCAATGCGTGCGCCGCTTTTTCGACGCGCGCGACTATCTCGAAGTCGAAACGCCAATGATGCATGCGTTGGCCTCGGGAGCGACGGCGCGCCCGTTTCGCACCCATCACAACGCTCTGGACCTGGACCTTTGTTTGCGGATCGCTCCCGAGCTTTATTTGAAGCGATTGGTCGTGGGCGGATTTCACAGGGTTTATGAAATCAATCGCAGCTTCCGAAACGAGGGGCTCTCGACGCGTCACAATCCCGAATTCACAATGCTCGAATTCTACCAGGCCTTTGCAACCTACGAAGACTTGATGGCCCTCACCGAGGAATTGCTGGCGGAAGTCGCGATGGAGGTGTGCGGGTCGGCGCAGGTTCGGTTTGGTCGAGACCTGCTCGACTTTTCCGGTCCATTTCGGAGAATCGCGATGCGGGATGCCGTTCGTGAATGCGTCCCAGCTCTCGCAAAGAGCGACCTCAGCGATTGCGCCGAAATCATGGCCGCTGCAATGACCGGAAAGCCCGCAGCGGGGCATGCAAATATCGAGAAAATGAACGCCGGGCAGTTGCTGGCGCTCAACTTTGAACTGCACGTCGAGCCTACGTTGATTCAGCCGACCTTCGTTACCGAGTTTCCAATCGAAATCAGCCCCTTGGCGCGGCGCAGCGATAAGAATCCGCGTATTGCAGACCGCTTTGAATTGTTTTGCGCCGGACGGGAAATTGCGAATGCCTTTAGCGAGTTGAATGATCCGGTCGACCAAGAGGCGCGCTTTCGCGCGCAGCTCGAAGCAAAGGCCGCAGGCGATGGGGAGGCAATGGACTTCGACGCAGATTACATCCGCGCCCTCGAGCACGGCCTTCCTCCGACGGCTGGCGAGGGAATAGGCATTGACCGCCTCGCTATGCTCTTGACTGACCAACAATCGATTCGGGAAGTGATCCTATTCCCTTTGCTCAAACCGCGAGCCGTCGAGGGAGACGAAAAGCAGTCGCCGGAGCATGCCGCAGAATGAACGAAGGCGTCACCCGTCGGCCGCGTCGTTCGCTCCTGCTTGCGGCGGGGTTGTGCGGTGCTGTAGCGCTGGGCAACATCGGATTGGGACTTCACCGAGCAGATTTGCTGCGGAACCAAGCGCCGACGATGCTGGGCATCGGCATGTCCTGGGGAGGGCTCCCGGCGGCTGCGCGCGCATTCCGAAATCGCGCCGCGCAGTTGCCGCAAACGCTCGAACGAACCCCTCTCGCTGCCGCGCGTTCCTACCTGTTGATCGGCTTGGGCTTCTGGCTCGCAGGCGCCGCGCTGGTGGGGCTGGCTTTTGGTGGCCTTCGGCGCGTTCGCTCAGATCCTCACAAAGCGGGAGTTCTCGCGAGCTTGGCTCCCGCGTCAGGGATGCGAAGCGATTTCCATTGGGGAACACTCGCCGCCTATGGGCTTGGGTTCTTCCTCGCGGAAAGCATGGTGGTCTTAGCCTACGCGGTTTTGGCGGGTCGAAGCCTCGCCAGCGATGGAGCAGGCTTTGAACCAGGAGTCGGGTTTGCCATCTCCTTCGGTGTGGGCGTGCTCATCGCGTTGGTCGGGGGCTTTGTGGGCGCTTCCCATGCGCGCCGCCTCGCGATTCCCGAAGCAACGATTGCGATTCTCTACTTTGGGCTCCCTATTCCTATTGTCTTGAGCTTCTTGTCGCGCAGTCCATTCCTGATGATGAAACTCGGGCATCGGCTGCGCGAACTCGTATACCTGTCCTCATTGCTCGGCGAGAGTCGTCCGGAACTCGGCTACTGGCTCGTCTTTGCGGCACTCGCGTTGGCGCTCTTCCTCGGGATGACCATCGGCTTTGTGGCGACGTCGTCGGGGCGCTTCGACGCGCGCTTTTCCTATGAACGCTTCATTGCGTCCCGCCACGTCGGCGTCTTTCGACCGGGCCTCATCGTCAGCGTGCTGGCGGTCCTGGTGTTGGGAGTCATTCCACCCTTGATTCTCCTGGGAATCGTTCGCGCGGCGCAGGCGATGGCGGAGCGGGTGCGCATCCGTCGCCTGGGACAAACGCAACCGCTCGAGGCCGCGCGCGCGCTGCACGAACTCGAAGCTTCAGCGCAAACGCCGACCCAATTGATGACCGCGATTTCAGTGGGTGGCGTGGGGGTTGGCGTTATGGCGCTCATCATCGTCCTCTCCGTGATGAGCGGCTTCGAAGACGATTTGCGCCAGAAAATCGTTGGTACGCACGCGGACGGTGTCGTCCTCAAATCCGGTGAGTCCATGGAGGACTACCCAGAGGTCATGGCGCGGACCCGCAACGTTCGGGGCGTCGTTGGCGTGACACCCTTTCTGATGAGCGAAGGAATGGTAGCAGCCAGAGACATCATGTCCGGCGCCTTGATCAAGGGAATCGACCCCCAATCGGCGGGGAGCGTCACGGATTTGCCCCGTACCATTCTGCCCGGCGGCGATCTGGCGTGGCTGACGAAGCCGTCCTCCATTCCCATAGCGCCCGACGAAGCAGCGCTCGTCGAGGAAGCGGCTCGGACCGGAGTTGGCGAGGGCGAGGGTGCTCCCGTGGAGCTGCTTTCGGGAATCATCCTCGGGCGCGAACTGGCTGCGCAGCTGCGCGTGAGCGTTGGTGACAGGGTCAATTTGATATCGCCGCTCGGCGGTGCCATTGGGCCTACGGGCCCGCTTCCCAAAGCGAAGGCGTTTCGGGTTGCCGGCATCTTCTACTCAGGGATGTACGAGTACGACTCCAAGCTGGTGTACGTGCTCCTTCAAGATGCTGCCGACTTTTTCAACTTGAAAGGGGCAACCGGCGTCGAAGTGAAGGTTGCCGATGTCGACGCGGCGCGCAGCGTGATGCGGTCCATCTTGGACGTACTGGATGGCTATCCGTACCGCACGCGTGATTGGGGAGAGATGAACAGCAATCTTTTTGCAGCGCTGCGCCTCGAGAAGCTGGTGATGGGAATCATTCTTTCCATCATCGTGGTTGTTGCCGCCGGATTGATTGTGGCGACGGTCATCATGTTGGTTCTCGAAAAGCGCAAAGAAATCGCAGTGCTCAAGGCGCTTGGGGTTCCGAACGGGGGAATCGTCAAGATTTTCTTAACCGAAGGACTCCAGATCGGCGTTCTCGGCGGGGCCTTAGGGCTCATCGCGGGACTGGTCTGGTGCGTCTTCATCGACCGCGTTGGGATTCGCCTCGACCCGCAAGTGTACTATATCCACGCACTTCCGGTGCGAATCGTCCCGTTTCAAACGGCACTGGCACCGCTCGTTGCGGTGATGGTGACGTTTCTCGCCAGCCTCTATCCAGCGCTCAAGGCCTCCCAGCTCGACCCCGCGGAAGGGTTCCGTTCCGAATGAGTGCCCCGCTCCTCGAAGCCACGGACATTGCGAAATCGTTCTTTCTCAACGGGGAGCGCATCGACGTGCTTCGCGGCGTGTCCATTCGCATCGAGAAGGGGGACCTCATCTCACTCATCGGCGCGTCCGGATCTGGAAAGAGCACGCTGCTTCATGTGATTGGCACCTTAGATGCGCCGGCGTCGGGACGACTCGTCATCCAAGGTGAATCCGTCTTCGAGATGAATGACGCGCAACTCGCGCAACTGCGCAACCGATCGTTTGGTTTTGTGTTTCAGTCGCATTTTCTTCTTCCTGAGTTCACAGCGCTTGAAAATGTCGCCATGCCGGGACTGATCGCCCGGCAAGATCGCAAGAGCGCCTTTGCAAGCGCCAACGCATTGCTCGAGCGGGTTGGATTGACGAGTCGGCGAGATCACCGCCCCGGTGAACTTTCGGGAGGCGAATCGCAGCGCGTCGCGCTAGCGCGGGCTCTGATGCTTCAACCCGCCCTTCTCCTCGCCGATGAACCCACCGGAAACTTGGACCCGGCGACGGCGGCGGGAATCCATTCCCTCTTGGAAGAAGTGAATCGGGATCTGGGAATCGCGGCTTTGGTCGTTACGCACAACGAGCAGCTCGCGGCCTCTCTCCCTCGACGCCTGCGACTCCAAGAGGGACGTATTGCGGCGGTGGAGACTTGTTGAATTCCGCTCCGCGACGGCGCTCCGTACGCTCCGGCAGGGCATACGCGAGACGCTTTTCCCTCGTATCGCGTGTGACTTTTCCCCTATGGTCCGCGCCCGCCGTGAGCCATCGTCGAGGAATCAGCCTGTTTGCTGCGCTCGTCATGTGCTTGGCGACGAGAACGCTTGCCCAAGTATCCCCTGAAGCGCCGCCGCCAGACGCTCCAAAGGCCGAGCAGGGCGAGGTGATTCAGGAAGTTCGTGTCGAGAACAACCGGCGAATCGAAGCTGCTGCGATCGTCCGCGCACTTACGCAGAAGGTCGGGAACCCCTTCGACAAGTCGAAGACCCAAAACGACCTCCGCGGACTCTGGTCTCTTAAGTACTTTTCGGACATCAAGCTTCTGACCCAGCAAACTCCGAAGGGGCTCATCTACGTCGTGCGGGTCACGGAAAAGCCCGCGGTGCGGTCGATTGAGTACGAAGGCCTGAGTGCCCTATCAAAAGACGACTTCAAGGAAGCGGTCACCTTGAAGCCCTTCTCGATTTTGAACCTCTCCGATGTCAAGGCGAACGCTAAGAAGATCTCCGACAAGTATGTAGAGAAGGGCTACTTCCTCGCCGAGGTCAAATACCGAATTCGTCCACGCGAGGGCGAGCAAGAAGTCGATGTCGTTTTTGAAATCAACGAACACGCCAAGGTCCAAGTTCGCGACATCAACTTCATCGGCGCTATCAAAATTTCTCCACAGCAGCTGCGCTCGTCCATGCAGACCCAAGTTGGCGGATACCTGAGCTTTTTGACAAGTCAGGGGACGTATCGCGAAGAGGTGTTTCAGCGCGACCTGCAGCTCGTTCAGCTCGTCTACTACGACAACGGTTTCGTCAACGTCCACCTCGACAAACCCATCGTCTCCTTGTCCCCGGACAAGCGCTACATCAGCATCAGCATTCGCATCGAAGAGGGCGACCAATACAAAATCGGCAAGATTGATGTGGCAGGCGAGCTCGTCGCACCGCGCGAAGAGATGCTCAAAGACGTAGGAAGCACCACGGGAAACATTTTCGTGCGCTCACAACTCGCGCGCGACATCCAAGCAATAACCGACAGGTACTACGACCAAGGCTATGCCTACGCGAACATCACTCCGGCCACGGTGGTCAACGCAGAGGAAAAGACCATCGACATCACGCTGGAAGTCCAAAAGGGCGAACCGCAAATCGTCGACCGCATCGAGGTTGTTGGAAACACCAAGACCCGGGACAAAGTCATTCGGCGGCAGCTGCGCGTCTACGAGGGCGAGCTCTTCAATGGCACTGGGATGCGCCGGTCGAAAGACAAGGTTTCGGCGCTCGGCTTCTTCGAATCCGTCGAGCTGACCCACAAACCAGGTCGGGACAACAAGCACGTCGTCGTGACCGTAGAGGTGAAGGAAAAATCGACCGGCACCTTTCAAGTTGGTTTGGGCTTCTCCAACGTAGAGAGCTTTATCTTCACTGCCCAAATTGCCCAGCAGAACTTCCTTGGTTGGGGGCAAACCGTTTCCGCGAGTGCGCAGCTTTCGTCGCTCCGGCAATTCTACCAGTTGAACTATTTTGACCCGTATTTTCTCGACACCAACTTCTTGTTGAGCGTCGATTTGTACCGGACCCAGCTCACGTACACAGGCTTCGTCCGAACTGCGACCGGAGGAACCGTATCGCTCGGCTACTACCTGATCGCGGACGAAATGAGCTTGAGTCTTGGCTACACCTATGAGGGCGTCTACGTGGAGCCATACTCCACGGCTTCGGCGATTGCGCTCTATGGGCAGTATCGGAGTGGGTCCACTTCGACGCTTCGGCTCTCTTGGACTTGGGATCACCGCGACAATCGGCTCTTCCCGTCGAGCGGATTTCTCGCCTTTGCCTCGATTGAGACGTCGCCTGCGTTCCTCGGGGGGACGTTCAACTACAATCGCTACACGGCCTATTTCCGGAAGTACTTCAAGCTTCCATTCAACTCGGTGCTCAAGTTCAATATTCAAGCGGGTCAAATCCAGGACCTAAGCAGCAAGAACGCGCTCCCCGCGTCTGAGCTTTATTACTTGGGCGGTATCACCAGCATTCGCGGCTATTCGCTCCGCACCGTCTCTCCGACGACGCTCGTAGGAAGCTCGATTGCTCCCGACGTGGGTGTCTTTCCGTTTGCCGTGGGGGGCGACAAGAATTTCGTCTTCAACCTCGAACTCGAGTTCACGATCCTCGCGAAAGTCGGAATTAAAGGCGTCCTCTTCTACGACGCTGGAAATGTCTTTCCCCGCGGCGGGCGCTGGTTCCTTCCGGGGCGCGACGAAGCCAACAAGAAGCTCTTCCTGCCCTTAGGCCTCTACCATTCCGTCGGGTTTGGAATTCGCTGGTTTTCCCCCATTGGACCCCTGCGCTTCGAATGGGGGATTCCGCTCACGCGGCGAGCCGGAGATCAAGCAATCCTCTTTGACTTCACCATCGGCAACTCCTTCTAGGCTGTGCGCAGAATTTGCAGCACAGTGTGCATGCGCACGCTAAGTTGCTCGCCAAATGCGCTCTCTCTTTGCGTCAGTGGCGGTGCTCCTCGTCTGTTCCTCATGCCGAGATGAGCGGGCGGGAACCAAACCGAATCAAGGTTCTTCTCGTGATCAAGAGCCGACGCAAGTCGCAGAAGGCGTGGCTACGGCTCCGAAGGTACCGGAGCTCACTTTCTCAAGCGGTGCGACGTGGCTTGGGGGTGCGCTCGTCTATTTGGGGTCCGTGGCAACGCCGACGAATCCGAAGCCAGGGGACCTGGTGGTCTTTCAACACTATTTTGTCGCGAAGGGACAGCTCCCTTCGGGCTACCAGTTTTTCGTGCACCTCGTCGATGCGCAAACGGGCGAGCAACTCGGCAATGCAGACCATTCATTTCAAGGCGGGAAGGCGCCGCTCGAATCTTGGCCGACGGGGGCAATTGTCTTCGACCAGCACGTTCTTCAAATGCCAAATTACTCAGGCGCATTGCGGCTGGTATTGGGATTCTACAACGAAAAGGGGAGGCTTCCTCCAGATCCCTCTCCCCTGTTCAGTCCTGGAGCGCGCGCGCTAGGGCCTCCGTTTGGAAGTGCTAGCAAAGCGCAGCTTCCGACGTATCACATTCGAAAGGCGGCGAAGGCCCCTGCCATCGATGGCGTTCTCAAGGATGCTGCATGGGCGGGCGCCGAAGAAGCAACATTGGTCGGAAGCTTCGATGGAAGTCCAGTCCGCCGCAAAACGACCTTCAAGCTCCTTTGGGACAACGAATTCATCTATGCGGCGTTTCAGTGTGATGATCCGGACGTTTGGGGGACCTTTCGGAAGCACGATGAGCCCATCTACACAGAAGAAGCTGTCGAGCTCTTCTTCGATGCTGATGGCGACGGTGCGACCTACAATGAAATCGAGGTGTCACCGCACAACGTACTTTTCGATGCCGAGTTTTTGGTTCGCCGCGGCGACTTGCCTACGGCCATGAAGTGGAACGCGAACGTCCTGAGTGCTGTCCGCGTCGAGGGAACCATCGATGACGATTCCGATATCGACAAAGGGTGGACCGTCGAACTCAAGATTCCCATCTCGAAGCTCAGCCATGTCCCGCATATTCCTCCGCGCGTCGGTGATTCCTGGCGTTTCAACGCCTACCGCCTCGAACACGTCGTTCGAAACAAGGACATTGAAGGTCAGGCCTTTTCACCGCTCTTCGCGGGGGACTTCCATAACCTTCCGCGCTTTGCCAATCTGGTCTTCGAGTAGGGCGTCATGGAATGGGCGTTTCGCTGCCCCGCATGCTCTTGAGGTCCCAGATCTCGCTCGCGTATTGTCGAATACTTCGGTCGGAGGAAAAATAGCCACAGCGCGCGACGTTGAGAATTGCAGACTTCCACCATTGCTGGGGTGACGTGTACATGGTGGCGGCCGCGTTTTGCGCAGCCTTGTAGGAGTCGTAGTCGCGCAATACGAGGTAGCGGTCCTCCTCGAGGAGCGCCTCGACCAACGGTTGGAAGAGGTGCGGGTCTTCAGGAGAGAAGAATCCAGAGGATATCAAGTCGAGCACTTCCTTGATCTCCCGGTTCTGCTCGTAGATTTCTCGTCCGCTGTAGCCGCGGGCGCGCTCTTGCTCGACTTGATCTGCGGTCAGCCCAAAGAGGAAGAAATGGTCTGCGCCGACAGCTTGACGGATCTCAATATTGGCACCATCGAGGGTGCCAATAGTCAGCGCACCGTTGAGCGCGAGCTTCATGTTTCCCGTTCCAGAAGCTTCCATTCCCGCCGTGGAAATTTGTTCCGAAAGGTCCGCTGCCGGAATCACGCGTTCAGCTGCGGATACCCGGTAGTTGGGAATGAAAGCGACGCGAAGTCCGGTCTCCTCCGCATCGGAGTTTACGACATCGGCGATGCCCGTGATGAGGCGGATGATGTTCTTTGCTGCTTTGTAGCCTGGCGCTGCTTTGGCTCCAAAAAGGAAGACCCTCGGGTACACGAGGGAGCCGGGAGCATTGCGCGCCTTCATCCACAAGGAAACGATGTGAAGTGCGTTGAGGAGTTGGCGTTTGTATTCGTGGAGGCGTTTGATTTGAACATCGAAAATTGCCTGCGAATCGAGTTTGAGCCACATCAAGTCGCGCAGATGCGCTGCAAGCGCTTCCTTGTTCGCGGTTTTTACTTGCCGAAACTGTTCAACAAACCCCGCGTCCTCGGAGAGCTTCTCAAGTCCGCGGAGCTGTTCCAAATCGGTCACCCAGGACTCGGAGCCCAGCGCTTCGGTAATCAGCGACGATAGGCGCGGATTGCAGAGTTTGATCCAGCGCCGTGGAGTTACGCCGTTGGTCTTGTTGTTGAACTTTTCCGGATGCATCGCGGCAAAGTCGCTTAAGACTCTTTCCTGAAGGAGCTTGGTGTGGAGCTCGGCCACCCCGTTCACCGAATGGGAACCGACGACGGCGAGATAGGCCATGCGAACATGCTTCTCTGCGCCTTCTTCAATCAATGACATGCGCTCGACCCGCTCTGGTTCGAAGGGCCAGCGGATCTGTACCTGCCGGAGGTGTCGCGCATTGATCTCGTAGATTATTTCAAGGTGCCGTGGAAGCAGGCGCTCAAATAGAGGGACCGGCCACTTCTCCAGCGCTTCCGGAAGAAGCGTGTGGTTGGTGTAGCCAAAGGTCTCGTGACTAATCGCCCAAGCTTCGTCCCAAGGGACTCGCTTCTCGTCGACCAGTACGCGCATCAATTCCGCAACGGCAATGGCCGGGTGGGTGTCGTTGAGTTGAATCGCGACTTTCGAGGGAAATGCGCGAAAGTCGGTGTGGCCTTTGAGGTAGCGCCGCATGATGTCGGCGATGGAGCAGGCAACAAAGAAGTACTCTTGCTTGAGACGCAGCTCCTTCCCCGCTTGGTTTTGATCGTTGGGGTAGAGCACTTTCGAAATGACTTCAGTGTCGTTCTTCTCTACGACGCTGCGCTCGTAGTCTCCATGGTTGAAGAGCCCAAAATCGAACTCCGAACTGGCGCGCGCTTGCCAGAGGCGAAGTGAGTTGACCGTGCGCATCCCATAACCTGCGATGGGGACATCGAAGGGAACCCCCAAAACGGTCTTTCCACCTGTCCATCGCGCCCGCGGCCGCCCGTCGGAGAGATAGCCGCTGGTCACCTGGCCGTAGAAGCGTACCGGAACGATGCGGTCTGGGCGCACGACCTCCCATGCGCTTCCAAACTTGAGCCATTCATCCGCCCGTTCCACTTGATGTCCGTTGATGATTTCTTGGGTGAAGATTCCGAATTCGTAGCGAATCCCGTAGCCCATGGCCGGGTAGTCCAACGTCGCGAGTGAATCCAGGTAGCAGGCAGCAAGGCGACCCAATCCTCCATTGCCGAGGCCGGCGTCGTTCTCCATCTCGAGGAGGGCGCCAATGTCTATTCCGAGGTCCTCGAGAGCGACTTGCATTTGCTCGTAGAGTCCCAAGTTGATGAGATTGTTCCCGAGGGAGCGTCCGAGGAGGTACTCGGCGCTCAAGTAGTAGGCGCGCTTGGCGTCCGCCTCATAGACGCGGCGCGTTGATTCTACCCAGGTGCGAAGGAGACGGTCCCGGACCGTGTACGCAAGCGCGGTGTAGCGATCCCAGGCTCCGGCTCCCTCAAAACTGCGTCCACGGGTGAACTCGACGTGGTCGAGAAAGGAGCGGCGCAGCGCGTCTGGCGAAGTTTCAGTCCGAAAGCCAGCGGCAGTCGATTTTGATTCTTGGGCCATGAAAGCTTCATCTCCTCGAACGATGATTCTAGCGTGAACTCCTGAACCTCCAGACAGCGATTCTTCCAGAGGATACAACGTTTGCCGGTTGACCTTTGCGAATGCCCGGTGTTGTTCAGGCGGCCGCGCGGGTCAACTACGATTGACGCCGGAGCGCAAGATGAAGCCGAGGCGAAACGTGCGCATAAGAAATTGTTGGGCAATGGCGCTGGCAGCATTCCTGCCATTGGTTGCAGCTGCGCAGGTGCCGCAACAGCTTACCCTGCAGGGCGCTCTGGACTTGATGGCGCAACATCAGCCCACGCTGCGCCTTGCAGAAACGCAAATAGGAGCGAGCCAAGCCTACCTCGGCGTTGCACGCTCGCCGTGGCTTCCTCAAGTTTCGTTGGCTCTGGCTTATACGCGCCAAACCGGAAACTTTGCGGGCTCACCTGGTGCGGTGCCGTCGTCGGCAACCGGAGCATCAGAGTTCAGCTGGAACACGTACAACTTTTGGAGCGGGCAACTGTCGCTGCAGCAGCTCATTTGGGATTTTGGCGCCGCATGGAATCGCATCGACGCTGCTAAGGCCTCCCTCGAAGCCACGAAAGTGAGCGCGCGTACCGCTAGAGTGACGGCGACGCTGAATGTGCGCACAGCCTACGCCAGCGCGGCAGGGAGTCGCGACCTGGTGAAAGTCTCGGCGGCAACCCTGGAGAACATGCGCGCCCACTTGCGCCAAGTCGAAGGCTTCGTCGGTGCCGGAACGCGCCCGGAATTGGACCTCGCGCAATCGAAGGCGGACCTCGCTGCTGCGAAATTGGCGATGGTGAGGGCGCGCAACAATTACGCGCTCGCCAAGGCGCGCTTGAATTTGGCGATGGGGGTCGAAGCGGCCACAACCTACGATGTCGTCGAGGGCACTCTGCCGGAAGTTCCAGAAGAGCGCTTGGCTCTTGAAAGCGTCGTCGAAACTGCACTGGCTGAGCGCCCGGAGATTCGCAATCTCGACGCCCAGATGCGGGCGCAAGAATTTGCCCGCAAGTCGGCCTGGACCACCTACTGGCCAACGCTCTCGGCAAACGCAAACCTTTCGGCGCGTGGACGCGAACTCACTGCATTGGTCCCCAATGTTGCCGTGGGAGCCTCGCTGAACTGGGCTTTGTTTCAAGGGGGTGCTGTCCAGGCGGAGGTCGCGCAAGCGGAGGCTCAGTTGGCGCAACTGTTTGCACAGAAGGAAATCGCACGCCTTCAAGTTCGCCTTGATGTTGAGCAAGCGATGCTCAGTATCGGCGCCGCCAAAGAGGAGAGGGAAAGCGCGGATGAAGCGGCGGAAGCGGCCAAGGAACAGCTCCGGCTCGCCGAAGCGCGCTACGCCACTGGCGTCGGCAGCGTGATTGAATGGATGGATGCGCAAACCAATGTGAGTACTGCGGCTGGCGCGCAGGCTACCGCGCAGTTTAATCTCGCCAGCAGCCGCGCGGCGCTCCTCGCGGCGATTGGACGTTGAGTGGTTCGCCAAACCATCGGTACCCTGCAATAGCTCGGATTCCTGTGCCATGGTGAAACCGCCATGGCTGTCGGACGAGGCGAAGAGGGACCTGAGATGGCTAGCGCGATCGACGAGAGACTTTTGACGCGTCCTCGCTCGCTCGGCCTTTGGATCCTCCTTGGGATTTGCGTACTGGGCCCTCGCCTCTTGATGCTGCCGCTCAATGAAAATGACGGAGGCGATGCTGTCGCGCGCACTTGGCTAGCGCACTATTGGCTGGCGCACCCTCACCTGGTGGGTTCGTTTAGCCAAGGCTGGTACCAGTTTGGTCCGCTCCATCTCTATGCGTTGGCGCTTGCGGAACTCGCCTGGCCTTCTCTCCTTCACGCAGGACGCGTCTTGAGCTTGGTCGTCGGTTGCCTCACCGCTGTTCCATTGTGGACGCTCACCAGGCGTGCGTTCGGCGCCTCGGCGGCGCATGCGGCGGTCGTCGGCTTTGCGTTCTGGGGTCCGCACATTCAGTACTCGACAACCTCCGGCAGTGAGGCGCTCAATCTGCTCCTCGTGCTTTCTGCGGTGGATCGCCTCACCGCGTATTTGGAGACCGCTCGGCGAGCCGATCTCATGGGAAGCGGGCTGTTGTTCACGCTCGCCTGTGCGACGCGCTACGACTCTTGGTTGATTGCGACGCTTGCTGGAGCCATCGTTCTCTCGAGAACCCGCCGCTTGGCGCCTAGCGCGCTCTTTGCTGTGTGCGCCGGAGCGTTTCCAGTCGCTTGGTCTTGTGGAAACTGGGTCGATGGGTTGGGTCCATTCTTTCCGTTTGCCGATATCAACGCGTTTCACCTCGCCTGGTTTTCTCGAGAAGAAGCGCTCTGGGGATTCTGGCGCTATCGAGCGATGTGTTTGTTCTTCTGGCCGGGAGTCGCGGTGTTGGGGTTGTCACCGTTCGTGGCCCTCTCCGCATTCGTGGGTGTTGCCCGCGCCCTCCGCAAGCGGCAGGCGGTAGAACTCTTGGTGTTTCTCTTGGTGCCGGTGGTGTTGTTCACGGTGCGCTCCACGCTCATGGGCTCCTTCGCGCCCTTGACCCGGTTCACGGTGAAAGAGCTGGCGCTCCTCCTTCCATTTGTCTGGCTCGGAATGGGGCCGCTCTTCCGGCGATGGCCGCAACACCAGCGCTTCATCGTCTGCGGGCTAGGTGCTGCGGCTCTTGCGTGGAACACTGCTTTTGCGGCGTGGAGTTATCGCGCTCCGGGAGGTTGGGCCGCCACCCTTCGCCCGCTCTCCGCTGCTTCGTCCATGGAGGAACGGTTGCGGCCTTTGGTGACCCTCCTCCAACATCGGGCAGCAGCTTCGAGGGGTGTGGTGATCGATGAACCTCTTCAAGGCTATGATGATCTCCCAGTCGGATACTTCAGCGGCATCCCTTACGAACTCCAAGCGCGACGCCGAGCGTTTACGTTCGAAACGCGTCTAAGGGGAATGGCGCCGGACCTGCTGATTCGCTTCGATGGAGGAACCCTCGAACGCGAGGGCGAACTGGGCTTCCAAGGTGGAGCAATCACCTTCCGCGGTATACGGTTTCGCGAAATTCCGGGCGCACCAGAACCGATGCGACTCTACGAACGCCAGAAGGAGCCCTGACCCAAGGTTCAAGCGAAGGCGCGCTCTCGACGCCGCGATTCCTTGGCGAGGCGCGAGGCCTCTTGTGCCAGCGCTTGTGGAATCTCTTCGCCTGCGACTCCTTCGGCGACTCCCGCAGCTTCCCCGAACGCACCGCTACAAAACAAAGCGAGCGCGCGATTGAAGCGCGCTTGCGGAGGCGGTTGGCTCGCGGCTGTGGGAGTCAAGAGCGCGAGTGCTGTCAAAGGATTGCCGCTGTCTTCGAGTCCTAGCATTGCCAAGTTGTTGCGCGCGACCCAAGCATGGGGTTCCAGGGAAAGCGCCCGAAGGTAGGCGACCTTCGCGGGCGCAAAGAGCCGTAGCGATTCGTAGATGATTCCCAAGAGCGCATGCGAGCGCCAATGGTTGGGGTCGCGCGCGAGTACCGCCATGGCACATCCTTCGGCGGCGTCGAAGTCGCGTCGAAGCAAGTGGATAGTACCGGCAAACATGTTGGCCTCGTCGTCTTCTGGAGTCAACGCGAGTTGGCGAGCGACCGCGGCCGCCGACGCTTCTAGGTCGCCACGCCGAAATGCAACGGCAGCTGCCCGAGCATGCAACACCGGGCTCGTAGGGATACGACTCGCCGTATTCTCGAGGAGTTCCGCGGCGAGGTCGAGCGCACCGCTCTCGGCGAGGAAGTCAGCCAGCGTGACCGCTGCATCGACGTCGTTGGGGAATCGGGCGAGGTGCTGGCAAAGCATGCACGAAGCTTCTTTGAGCGCGCCGCAGCGAGCGCCGGCGACGGCGGTATAGCCTGCGAGCCCCGGGTGGTTCGGCGCGAGGTCCATGGCGCGCCGAAGGCTGGCGTAAGCAGAGGTCCATTCGTTGCGTTGTGCCGAGAGGCGACCGGCGCAAAAGTGCGCAAACGCATTGTTGGGCGCCAGCGCCAAAGCGGTCGCGACGAGCGCTGAAGCCTCCGAGATGCGTCCATTGGCTTCCGCCGCGATGGCCGCAATGGTTTGCGCTTGGGCAGAAGCGGGATGCATCGCCGTAGCTGCCTTCGCCAACTCCTCCGCCGCTTGGGAACGCCCGGCGAGGAGTGCGGTGCGCGCAAGTCCGAGCAGCGGCACAGGAGATTTGTCGCCATCGATGGTTCGCGCGGCTTCGAAGCAAGCAGCAGCGCGATCCAACTCGCCGGTAGTGAGGCGACGTTCCCCTTCCAGAATGAGGTGGACGCAGTCGTCTACGCTGAGGTTGGTGCGACGATCCATGGCTCGTGGCTCTTCTTCGCGGGTGGCACTTCATTTGGAGCGGACTGCGGTTCGGAGGAGTTTTGCATCGCCTCGGCGAGGCTCGCTGCTGCGGCGCTCGCGAGCGCTGCGAGTCGTTCCGAGAGCGAGGCCACCGCGCCGTCGATGGCTGCATGGGTGATTGCCGAAGTTCCGCCACCGATTTGGTCGGCGAGGGAGTGGAAAAACGAAGCGAGCCCCTTTGCAATGGGCTTGAGGTCGATTTCGAAATTCAATTCGAAGAAGAATCCCACTCCGACAGACACGCCAATGCCAAATCCGAACTTGAACTTTCCATCGGAGAACCCGGCGGAAAAGTCTGCCCTCGCTCCGGCTCCAGCGTAGACACCAGCGTGAACGCCGACGCGCAATCCGCCTAATCCGCCTTGGGCCTCAAACTCGGCGCGCGCCCCGGTGAAGCCGCCGCCCGATGCGCGAGCTACCACCGAGAGCGGCTCGTAGGTCGCTACGACTCGGGCGGAGACATCGCCGGTGGCGCCTGCGCGAGCGA
>JBGSMZ010000072.1:0-4217 GCA_041739845.1 Myxococcaceae bacterium | reverse complement strand
CTGCGTCCAATTCTGATGACGACCATGGCCTTTGTCGCAGGGATGCTACCGATGGTGCTCTCACGAGGCATCGGGTCCGGCTTTAGTAGAGCGACCTCGGGGGTGATCGTGGGCGGCCAGACGCTATCGCTGCTCTTGACCCTTGTCGGCGTGCCCGTCTTGTATTCATTCTTTGATGACATCGTGAACTGGTTCAATCGCGTTGTTCGAAAGCAGAAGGAATCTTTCGAAGTGGCTAGCGTCCCCACGGAGGTGTCGAAATGAAGCGGATTGTGATCCTCGCGGGAATGCTGGCATCCTTGGTGGCGAGCGGCGAAGGCCCCGCGCGCTCACTCGGGGAGTTCCTCAAGTCGGCGGAGAGCCGTAACTTTGACCAACGCATCGCGCGACTCGGTGCGGAAAAAGCGGGGCGTGACTATGTGCAAGCGTGGTCCTCTTTGCTACCGTTCATCACGGCGCAGGGTCAATATGGCTATAACCAATACGCCACGATCCTTACGCTTCCGTCGAGTGGCACCACCGTAGAAACGGTGACGATCACTCCGAAGAATCAATGGAGCGGCCAATTCACCCTGACGGTTCCCATCCTCTTTGCTTCCGGTTGGCTCCGCGCCGCCGCCGCCGGAAAGCTTTCGGATGCCGCAAAGGAAGTGGCGAATGGCGCGGGGAATCAGGTTCAAATCGCCATCGTTGCCGCTTTCTATTCTTATGCGGGATCTTTGGCGCTCGAGGACTCCGCTTCCAAGACGATGGAGGTCGTTCAAAAGCAACTCGAGCAATCGGAAGTGCGATTTCAAGCGGGTGCAGTGACCGAGCTTGAAGTATTGCGCGCTCGCGCGGAAGTCGAACGCACCCGGCAGGCACTGGCGTCGGCGCATGCACAAGCGGCGATCAGTCGCCGATCGCTGCAGACCCTCTCTGGATTGGAGGCGGCGGCCGATGTAAAGCTTCCCAATGATGACATGACCGACGCAGCCGCTGATTCTGGATTCGAAGAGCGGATTTCCTTGCTTCCGCAGCTCGCCGCTTCGCGTCTCAGGGCGGAGGCTGCGGGGCGTTCGAAGGACGCGGCATGGCTTGCCCTGGTTCCCACGTTAAGCTTCTTTGCCACCGAGTATTTAACCAATGCGGCGGGCTTTCTCGGTCGCAGCTCTTTCTACGTCCTCGGAGCCGTGGCTATGTGGCGGATTGATGTCCCAATCTTTGCCGCCGCGAAGAGCGCCGAGTCGACAGCAGCGATTGCGCGAGTTCAGGAAGAACAGGAGTGGGCTAATGCGCGAGACAACGTTTACAAAGCCCAAGAGAACCTCAAGGCGGCCCTCTTGAATGTGCGTGCGGCCAGCGCGCAAGTGGAGGCGACGCAACGGGCGCAAAGGACCGCGAAAGAGCGCTACGATGTGGGAGCGATAACCCAGCTCGATGTCATTTCGGCGGATCGCGATGCCTTTCAAGCCGAAGTGGGACAAATCCAAGCGCGCGCAAATTTGGGTGTGGCTCGTGCAACGCTTCGGGTTGCTTCTGCGCTTCCTGCAATTTCAGAATCCGCGCAGTAGTCGCAGGACGAGAAGCATCGGCGCCATTCCAATCGCCTGAGCGAGGCACTATAGGCCTTGGTCATGAGCAAAATTGCTAGCGTCAAGGCGCGCGAGGTATTGGATTCCCGCGGAAACCCTACGGTAGAAGCGGAGGTCGCACTCGTCTCCGGAGCGTTGGGTCGCTCCATCGTTCCTTCGGGAGCGAGTACCGGTGTTCATGAAGCCCATGAGCTTCGAGACGGCGACGCGAAACGCTACGGCGGGAAAGGCGTGTTGACTGCTGTTGCAAACGTCAATGGCCCAATCGCGGCGGCGCTCGTAGGTCAAGAGGGAATCGCGCAGGCGAGCATCGATGGGACACTGGTCCAACTCGACGGAACCGCCAACAAATCCAAGCTCGGTGCGAATGCAATTCTCGCGGTCTCCCTCGCAACGGCTCGCGCTGCCGCCAAAGAGGTGGGCCTTCCGCTCTTTCGCTACGTCGGAGGGTGTCGGGCGCAAACGCTCCCGGTTCCGATGATGAATATATTGAACGGAGGCGCGCACGCGGACACCCGCGTCGACATTCAAGAATTCATGATCCTACCGCTCGGCGCGCCGAGCTTTCGCGAGGCACTCCGCTGGGGTGCCCAAGTGTTCCACGTGCTCAAGAAGATCCTCAAAGGGAAGAAGCTGGCGACGGGCGTTGGCGATGAAGGCGGCTATGCGCCTGACCTCCCAGCGAACGAAGATGCACTGGAATTGATTAGCGAAGCCGTCGTGGCTGCGGGATTTCGTCCAGGAGTCGATATTTCCTTTGCAATCGACGCCGCTGCAAGCGAATTCTTCGATGCAAAAACCAAGAAATACAGCTTTCGCGCCGATGGCCGAACGCGCAATTCCGCAGAGATGGTCCATTGGTATGAGAGCCTCGCGAGCAAATACCCGCTGGTCTCGATTGAAGACGGATGCGCGGAAGACGACTGGGAAGGTTGGAAGCTTCAAACGGATGCGTTGGGAAGGAAAATCCAGCTCGTTGGAGACGATCTCTTCGTAACCAATGTAGAGCGCCTCAAGCGCGGAATCGAAGGTGGGATTGGAAACTCGATTCTCATCAAAGTGAATCAGATCGGGACGCTCACCGAGACCATCGCTACCGTTCGCATGGCGCACCGCGCGGGCTATACGACGGTAATGAGCCACCGCTCGGGCGAATCCGAGGACTCGACGATCGCCGACCTCGCGGTCGCGCTCGAATGCGGTCTCATCAAAACCGGTTCCGCAAGCCGAAGCGACCGCATCGCGAAGTACAACCAACTGCTCCGCATTGAAGAGGCCCTCGGAGCCTCTGCGATCTATCCGGGACGGAGCGCAATCAAGCAGTGAGTGACCGCCCTCGGATTCTTGTCACCAATGACGACGGCGTTGGCGCAAAGGGAATTGCGGATCTCGCAGAAGCCATGGAACCCTTGGGGGAGGTTTGGGTGGTTGCCCCGGAGCGAGAGCAAAGCGCAGCGTCCCACGCGCTCTCGATCCACAGCCCCGTTCGCCTGAATCGCTTGGGCGATCGCCGATTCGCCGTGGAGGGAACGCCAGCTGACGCCGTGTACCTTGCGCTGACGTTCATCCTCAAGGAGACACCGCCAGCCCTCGTCGTGTCCGGAATCAACCACGGTCCCAACTTGGCTGCAGACGTCTTCTATTCGGGCACCGTTGCAGCGGCAATGGAGGGGGCGCTCCTGGGCGTTCCAGGAATCGCCTTCAGCTTGGTCAGCTCGCGGGACTTCGTGTTTACCGACGCGGCGGCGTTCGCCGCTGCAGTGGTAAAGGCCGCCCTGTCCAACCCGCTCGCGCCGCACTTGCTTCTCAACGTCAATATTCCCTCTCCCGGCCCGGTGCAGGGGTATCGCGTCGCAAAGCAGGGTCGCCACACCTATGGGGCGGGAGTTGTCGAGAGCCGCGACCCATGGGGTCGCGATTATTTTTGGCTAGGGGGATCCGATTACCGGCACTTCTCAGAACCGGGGACGGATGTGTCGGTCATTCATGAAGAGCAACTCGCAACGATTACGCCGCTCTTGCTCGACCTGACCGACCATGGTGCGATTGCGCCGATCAGGAAGTGGAAGCTCAACGGATTCCAGATGGCCGAACCCCTTGAGCGGCAACCGCCGCCTAAGTGAAATCGGCTCCCAAGCGCCTCGCTAATTGCTGCGACGACCGAACAGGCGCAAGAGCGAGAGGAAGAGGTTGATGAAATCGAGGTACAACATCAATGCACCGTTGATCGCTATCGCGGTGACGCTCTTCGCTGGCATCGTCGAATAGAAATTGCGAAGCTTCTGGGTGTCGTAGGCGGTGAGTCCGGCGAACACCAGCACGCCTGCGCAGGCGACCACGAAGTCGAGCACCGCCATCTTTAGAAACAAGTTGGCGATGGACGCGATGACCACGCCGATGAGGCCAACAAAAAGGAATGTTCCCCAGGTCGAGAGGTCGCGCTTTGTCACTGTCGCGTACACGCTGAGCGCTCCGAAAGCGCCGGCGGTTACAAAAAAGGTGGTGGCGATCGTCGCGTTTGAATACGCGAGGAAGATCGCCGAGAACATCAGACCGTTGAGCGCAGCATAGGCGAGGAATAGCGCGGCTGCGACCGGAGCGGACAAGCGGGTGACCAGGAAGCTCAACGCGAACACCATCCCG
>JBGSMZ010000070.1:0-10866 GCA_041739845.1 Myxococcaceae bacterium | reverse complement strand
ATCCGTCGCTGGGTCTCCAGTGAGATCCGGGGCCATCGGTGCTGCGCCCACTTCCTCTTGCGCCATCGCGCCAGGATTGCCACCCAGGAGGATGTCCGTGCCGCGGCCCGCCATATTTGTTGAAATCGTGACCGCGCCCTTGCGCCCCGCTTGGGCGATGATCATGGCCTCCCGCGCATGGTTCTTGGCATTGAGGATTTCGTGCTCGACGCCAGCCTGGCTCAAGAATCGGGAGACCACCTCGCTCTTGGAAATGGAGACTGTGCCCACCAGCACCGGTTGGCCCGCCGCTAGGAGCGTCTTTACTTCCTCAGCGACCGCTTCAAACTTCGCGCGTTCGGTTTTGTAGACCAAGTCATCTTGGTCTTTGCGAACCATCTCCCGGTTGGTGGGAACGACGCGGACATCGAGATTGTAGATTTTTGCGAACTCCTCGGCTTCCGTGTCCGCGGTTCCGGTCATCCCCGAAAGCTTCGAGTACATTCGAAAATAGTTCTGGAAGGAGACGGTAGCGAGCGTTTGGTTCTCGTTCTCGACCTTGACCCCTTCTTTGGCCTCGATAGCTTGATGGAGGCCATCACTCCAGCGTCGCCCGGGCATCAATCGCCCGGTAAACTCATCGACGATCAGCACTTCGCCCTCTCTGACCACGTAGTCCCGGTCGCGCTTGTAGACCGTGTGGGCGCGGAGCGCCTCTTCGACGTGATGCAGCGTCGTCAATTCTTCAGGCGCGTAGAGATTTTCGATTGCGAGACGGCGTTGCACCTTTTCGACGCCGACGTCGGTGAGTGAGACGGACTTGGCCTTTTCATCGAGTTGGTAGTCTTGCTCGGGGACGAGCCCGTCGATGACCTTGTCGATTTTGCCATAGAGGTCGGTATTCTCTTCGGTAGGGCCGCTGATAATGAGCGGAGTCCGCGCCTCGTCGATGAGAATCGAGTCGACTTCGTCTACGATCGCAAAATTGAGTTCCCGCTGAACGTAGTCCGAAAGGCGGAACTTCATGTTGTCCCGGAGGTAGTCGAAACCAAACTCGTTGTTCTGACCGTAGGTGATATCCGAGCCGTAGGCCGCTTGCCGCTGCGCGTCGTTCAAGTCGTTCACGACGCAGCCGGTTGTGAGCCCAAGAAAGGAATATACGCGACCCATCCATTCCGCGTCGCGGCGCGCGAGGTAGTCGTTGACTGTCACGACGTGGACACCACGACCGGAAAGTGCATTGAGGCAACACGCCAGCGTTGCGGTGAGCGTCTTCCCTTCGCCGGTGCGCATTTCCGCGATGTGGCCTTCGTGGAGGAACATCCCGCCGATGAGCTGCACATCGTAGTGCCGTTGCCCAAGGACCCTTCGTGCCGCATCTCTGGTCAGCGCAAATGATTCAAACATCGCCTCGTCGAGGGACTTGCCATTGCTGACCTCAAGGCGAAGTTGAGACATCCTCGACCGAAACGCGGCGTCGGAAAGTTCACGAACCTTGGCTTCGAGTTCGTTGATCCGCGCGACCTTTGGCCAAGTTTTTTTAAGCTCACGGTCGTTCTTGGTGCCGATGAGCTTCCTCAATACCCACTGAATCATGCACTTCCCCTTGTTGGGTGCGCCTCGTTCGCGAGGCGCAAATCCTCTTAGCGTAGCCAGTGGCCGATGGAATGCACTTCCACGGTTGCACTTTCGGGATTTAAGTCCATCTGCGCCCTGTGCTCATCCTTCATCCTCACCTGCATCGCCGCCGTACGGGGGTTACGACCCATACCGAAGCCGTTGTCGCCGGGCTCGCGATTTCCCAGGAGGCTTACGCCATCGGTCCCGCAATTGCTCCGGGGATTCCAAAACTCTCGATGCGCGAGGCTCTTCGCCGCATTCGCTCCGGTGAGCCAACGATTTGGCACGCACACCGCAACCTCGAGCTGCTCCTCGGCCTCCGCTTGCGCGCTTCCAGAAAATCCAAGCTTTGGGTTGTCGCCACACGCCACTCCGGTTCGCGCCCGGGTGCCTATTCGCGCTGGCTACTCCATGCAGCGGACGCTTGTGTTTCGCTCACCGCACACCAGGCTTTCCTTCTAGGGGTGCGGAGCACCGTGATTCCTCATGGAATTGACACCGGAAGGTTTGTTCCAGCTCCCGATGGGCGCGCCGCAGCCGCCGCCAGAGCGCAGATACCAACGGCCTATGCCCTGGGCGTGGTAGGTCGCCTTCGCCCATCCAAAGGCCAAGGCGACTTTGCGGAAGCGCTCGCTGACACTCCCCAAGCAGTTCGCCAGAATTGGACACCAGTCCTCGTAGGCCTTGCCAAACCGCGCGACGCTCGTTGGGCCAACGGTCTGGTAGCGCGGGTTCCACAGCTCGTGCTCGCTGGAGCCCAAAGCGATCCGGTCCCGTTTTACCAAGCCTTCACCATCGCGGTGGCGCCGACTCGGGATCGCGTGGAGTCATTTGGGCTCGCAGCGATAGAAGCGATGGCCTGTGGCTGTGCGGTCGTGGCAACCCGCCTTCCCTGGATGCCAGACCTCATAGACGACGGCCGAACGGGCTTTCTCTACCCTCCCGGAGACGTGCCTGCGTTGCGCGCTTTGCTTGCGCGGCTCATGGCAAATCCCGAACGCACTGCGGCTGTCGGCCAAGCTGCCGCCGCTGCGGTCCGAGAGCGGTTTGGCATCGAAAGAGAGCTCGCAGGACTCCGGGCTCTCTACCAAAATGGATTCGGGCATTGCTCGAATTCCCCGTGGGAGCTACACGAGCGCAGATGAACGAACAGCCAGCGTCGACGGTCGACGGAGAAGACTACGTCTCCGACGTCGGCTTCGATGACCTTGGAATGTCACCGGAGCTTCGGCGCGCTGTCGCTGAGCGCGGATACCAGCGACCAACGCCGGTGCAAGCCCAGGTCTGGAAACCGGCGATGGCTGGCCGCGATTTGATCGTCCGCTCCAAGACCGGAACCGGGAAGACCGCCGCCTTTGGCATGCCCCTCATCGACGCGATTCCGATCGGGACAAAAGAGCCCTCTGCCATCGTGCTTTGTCCAACCAGAGAGTTGGCCATCCAAGTGTGCGACGAACTCTCGGCGCTCGCAATGCATCGGGACATTGGGGTTACTGCCATCTACGGCGGCGACTCGATGCAGCGCCAACAAGATGCTCTTAAGTCAGGCTCCGCAATCATCGTGGGGACGCCGGGAAGAGTTCAGGACCATATCCGCCGTGGGACCCTCAAGCTCACCAACATCCGCAAAGCCGTACTCGATGAAGCCGATGAAATGCTCAACCAAGGCTTCTACGAAGCGGTGACCACGATTCTCACGGCACTCCCCAAAGGAAGACAAATCCTCTTGTTTTCCGCCACGGTTCCCGCCGATATCGAGCGGCTCATCGCGCAATACACGTCCGACCCGGAAACCCTGCTGCTCTCCGGCGACGATTTCACCGTCGATCACATCAAGCACATCCGCTACGAAATTTCAGACGCGTATCCGAAGCCCCGGAACCTCCTCTACATGCTGGAAATGGAGGAGCCTGAAAACGCTATCATCTTCTGCAACACGCGGGACGACACGGAGTTGGTGACCGCGGTCCTCAATCGCCACGGCTTCGACGCAGAACTCCTCAACGGCGACCTTCCCCAGAAGGAACGTGAACGGGTAATGGGAAGAGTCAAGCGCGGCGAATTGGCCTTCATGGTTGCAACCGACATTGCCGCGCGAGGAATCGACATTTCTGACCTCAACTTCGTGGTGAATTATTCACTCCCCGAAGACCCCTCGACCTACCTTCACCGCGTCGGACGGACTGGGCGAATCGGCAAAAGCGGCACCGCCTTGAACCTCTGCTCTGGCCGCGAGCTATCGACGCTCACGGCCTTGGAGAAAAAATTTGAGGTGAAATTCGAAGTCCGGATGATGCCGTCTCCTGAAGAGGCGGAGCGCATGTGGACCGATCGGCACGTCAGCCAACTCAAGGAAGCCGCGCTCTCGGTCGTTTTCGAAGGCTACCTCGGACTTGCTAGCCAAATTCGTGCTCGCCCCGATGCCGATGAGCTCATCGCCATTCTCCTCCGGAGTTTCTTCACCCAACGCCGCGCCGCCATGGTGCAAAGCAGAGATGCAAAGACCAATGTCCCGACTCCGCAAGGCGGCGGCCAGCAAGAGACGGGTTCTCGCTCCCGCAGCAGTCGGGGCCGTGAAACTTCTCCTCGCAGCAGTCGCAAGGAACGGGAACCGGCTGAGCACCGAGCCGGTCCGCGGAGTGGCAGGGCATCCTCGCCTCCCACCGAAGAGCCGCGACGCGGACGCCGACCGAAACGCAGCGGAGAAGGTGGCGAACCTCCCGCCGTGGGGACGACGCGCCTCTGGCTCAATCTCGGTGCGAGCGACAGCATCGAGGCGTCTACATTGTCCGCCATCCTCGAAGGACTGGGCGCCCCGAGGGGACACATTGCCCGCGTCGACGTGAAGCCAACCTTTGCCTATGTCGACGTTCCCGATGCAGACGTGGGCGAGTTTCAGCGCATCGCAGGCAAGCGTCACGAACAGAAGGTCATCAAAGTTGAGGTTGCGCGGCGCTAGCGCACGCCGAATTTTGGGCGATGCCCTACGTTCTTCAGGTTTTCGATTCCCATGGTGCTGCGTCGACGGAAGTGCTCTCCGGGCGGCCGCTTCGACTGACGCACAGCGACTGGCAAATAGCTTTTGAACTTCGCGATGAAGGACTCTGGCTCAAGCTCGCCGAGGGAACTCCCGTCGCGTTGAACGACGTTTCAATTTCCAAATCGGCGCGCGTCGCGCACGGCGACGAAGTCGCCTTTGGCGATATGCGGGTGATTATCGCCAACAACCCGCCAGACGCTGGACCGCGCCCACTGCTCCTCAATGATGAGGCTTGGGAAGCGCTCGCGCGCGCAGAGCTTCAGTTGAAGAGCCCGGCACAGCGGATCTCCCTGGCATTCATCACCTCGGCTGCGCTGAGCCCCTCGGCGCGATCGGCGCTTTTTGAGCGAACCATGCGCGAGGTGGAATCCTTAGAGGTCAGCGCCGTGTGGGGCGAGGGGGCCAAAGACCTCCTCTGGGGATTGTTCCTGGAAAATGCTCCGGGCTCCCTCGATCGCATCGCGTCGGAGCTGCCAACGATTGGAGGGGAGCGCGCCAAGGCAGTTCTGGTTCGCGCCGAATCGCCAAGTGATTCGCTGGATCGGTTGCTGGGCGCGCTCTGGAAAGGGTTGTTGGGGAAAAGTTCGCGCGACGATTTTGTCGTTGAGGATCCGGTGATGGTGCGCCTCCACGCAAATATCGAACGGCTCGCGCACGCCAGCGACTTCGTATGCGCGGTAGGAGAACCTGGCTCAGGGCGTTCCACGTTCCTTCGACGCATCGCAGCAAGCGCTCAACAAGAATTGCTCGAGCGCTACGGGAGCGCAAAGGTTGGGCATGAGGGCTGGCAGCTCGTGCGGGACTTGCGCCACCCACTTCCTCGCGATGCACCAGGGCGAATCCTCTGCACCGCGCAAGCGCCGGTTGCGGGCATTCCGATGCACATCGCCATACCGCCGCTGCGCGCGCGACCACGGGAAATCATGCGACTCGCCGACGCTGCGCTGGCTCGCTTCCGCTTACACGCGGCTCGCCCTCGCTTGAAATTCTCCGACGAGGTGCCGCCGATGCTCCTCGCATGGCGCTGGCCGGGCAACGTGGACGAACTTCAGAACGTTGTCTACCGGGCAGCACAAGCGACGGTGCGCGATGAAGTGGGCTCGGACCAACTTCCGGAGGCTATTCGCGGAAAGGCTCAGACTCCGAATCGCAAGTCCGCACTCCTCTCCGCGGAACGCGATTTGTTCGTCGATGTTTTGGCGCGCACCCGTTGGAACGTCACCGCGGCAGCAGCGCGCCTCGGGATGCCACGACGCACCCTGGTGAACCGATTGGCAAGATTGAAGCTCAAGCGTCCGTCCCGCTAACCCCAGGGGAGCCCTTCAGCGCAGCTGGAGTCTGGGGCTTAGGGAGACGCATTGAGGCGATTGGCTTCTCAAGCGCCAGCTATAGGGGACCGCATGGCATCAGCACTGGACCTCTTTCGCTGCATCACTTCGTTTGCGCCGCGGCGCATCGACCTCTCGGGTGCACCCTGGGAAGCAGCGGTCCCCTGGCTCATTGCCAACGGCCTCGGCCCTATTGCCGCCTACAACCTCGAATACCGCCTCGGAGACTGCGGCGCACCCGCCTGGGCTCTCGATCGCCTCCTCTCGGTCTTCCAAGGCACTGCCAACGACAACGTGATGAAGCTCGTCACCCTGAAGCGAATCCTGGAACGGCTGTCCGGGCGCACCTTGGCGATCCTCGGCGGCGTCAGCGCCCTTGAGGGGCTCTACCCGCACGCGGCTTTTCGCCCGCTGACAGAAGCACGACTCCACCTTGCCCCTCAGGACCGCGAGCCGCTTTGCAGTTTTCTCCGCGGTGCAGGGTTCGAAGCCGAGGCTTCGAGCGCCAATAGCCGGCGCGCGGAGGCAAACCTCACCGACACCCGGACCCAGATTTTCCTCCACACGGTGCTCAGTCACAAAGCAGGACTCGATCAAGGTCTCCGCGAGCGCTCTCTTCCCATGAAGGTCTACGGTCCATCCGCGCGGCGCCTCGACCTCGAAGATGCGATTTTGGTCCACATCCTCTTGATGGCGCGGGCAAACTTTCAAGTCCCCTGGATTGAGCTTGTCGACCTGCGGGAGCTGCTCGTCGGAGCTCCTGCCCTCGGAGGAGCGTACTCGCGAGCGCTCGAAATCCCTCGCTTCCGCGCGCTGGTGACGGAGTGGAGCCTCGAGCGCTCCGTGTACGCGGCGCTCGCGATGGCAGAGGGGCTCTTTCCAGAAGTCGCTGAACAAAGCCAGGCTGCCATGCCCTCCCTCAATGGGATCACGCGCAAACTCTTAGACCGGGTCGTGGTCCGGCCGTTGATTGCGCTGGACGCTGCGGGGGCAGCTCGCGGCGCGCGGCTCCAAAGACTCTTGATAGGGCGCTAGAGCCCCGTCGCTTTGCCAAATTCTTTTGGAAGGTAGGGTACACTTGCCGACAGTGCGCACCGAGAGGACTCGATCCAGAAATCCCTTGCAAGCGGTGGTCGCTAGCCTGCGCCCGCGACAATGGACGAAGAACCTCGTCCTTTTCGTCCCGCTCGTTTTTGCGCGGGTCGCGCTCCTCCCTTCAGAAGCGCTCCGTGCGCTGGCCGCGGTGGCTGCATTTTGTTTGGCTGCATCAGCGGTCTACCTGATGAACGATTGGCATGACCGGCAAGAGGATCGGCGTCATCCAACAAAGAGGCACAGACCCATCGCGCGCGGGGACCTGGGTCTTGGGGCCGCGTGGACCGTCGCGCTGGTGTGTGCCGCCGGTGCGCTGGCCATCGGTTCCCAACTCGGACACCGCTTCCTGATCGTGATGGGCTCCTACATCGCCTTTCAGGTCGTCTACACCTCGGTGCTCAAGCGGATGGTGCTCATCGACGTCATGGCGATTGCGGTTGGGTTCCTCTTGCGCATCTATGCCGGCGCAGTTGCAGTCAATGTGAGCGTTTCCAATTGGCTCTTTCTCTGTGCGCTCTTGCTCTCCGTATTCTTAGGATTCGCCAAACGCCGCGCCGAGATCACCACCCTTGAAGACCAGGCCGGAGAACACCGCCGCAACTTGAACGAGTATTCGGTGGAACTCTTGGATCAATTGATGAGCATCAGCGCTGCCTGTGCGCTGCTGGCTTACGGTCTCTACACGGTCGCTGCCGATACGGTTGCTCACGTTGGCAGCGACGGGCTCAAATTCACGGTTCCCTTCGTTTTGTACGGCATCTTCCGCTACCTCTTTTTGGTCCATCGCCGTGGCCAAGGCGGCGCTCCTGAGCAGATTCTCTTAGGTGACAGACCGATCCAAATCGCCATCGTCACGATGGCCGCCGTCGCCGGCTGGGTATTATACGCGAGGCAACTTCCGCTGTAGCGAATCCTAAATCGGCGTGCGCTCATCCTCTTGCACGAGCAAATCGTACGCTTGCTTAGGGCTCGTGCAGGCAAGGATTCCCGCCCGCAGCGCGTCAGAGCGAAGAATCCGGGACACTTTTGCGAGGGCCTTTAAGTGGGTTCCCGCTGAGTTCTCAGGTGCGAGCAGCGCAAAGAAGAAGTTCGAGCTAGCACCGTCACGCGCGTTGAAGTTCACCCCGCCGGGGCTCACCCCGAACGCGGCGACCATCGAAGAAACGCCAGCGAGGCGGCCGTGAGGAATTGCAACTCCCTTTTCCATGGCCGTCGGAGCGGCTCTCTCGCGCTCCAGCAGCACCGCATAGATGCTCTCCTCTTGGAGGTTCGGTGCGGCGCGCGCAAGCGCTCCTGCGAGTTCTCGGAGCACGCCTTCAACGTGGCTGCTCGCGAGGTGCAAGAGAATCGAGCTTTCGCTCAAAAATGCAGAGATGCGCATCGCGGTGGCTCCTAATCCTTCGGAAGAAAAAGCCAAGCGTCTTGACCA
This sequence comes from Myxococcaceae bacterium, assembly GCA_041739845.1. Lineage (GTDB taxonomy): Bacteria > Myxococcota > Myxococcia > Myxococcales > Myxococcaceae > JBGSMZ01. The sequence continues at coordinate 2,375 of JBGSMZ010000070.1, read as the reverse complement.
CCTGCGGATAGGGAAGCGGACACCTAGTGGGAGTGCTTTCCCAACGATACCCTTTGCACTCCAGAGGCCTCGATCAACCCAATCGTTTCGTCGGGGCGGTTGTAGACGACATTCATTTCCATCGTCGTAGAGTTGGTGAACACCAGGAAATCGTTGTCCATGAGATCCATGTGCATGATCGCTTCTTCCAAGGACATGGGGCTCGCCAAGAAAGCCTTCTCCCTGACGATCTTGCGGCTTCCTTCCTCGACGCCAAGGCCTCCCTCGACGCCCCGCTGCCACACCGAGACTTCTTCTCCAGCTTCGCCATGGCTACCGTTGGAATGCCGCACCGATTCCATTCCGTGCGTTGATTTGAGCTTATCCTTGTATCGCTTGAGCTGCCGCTCAATCTTGTTCATCGCCAGGTCGATCGCCGCGTACACATCTTCGCTTCGCGCCTGCCCCCGGATGAGGAAACTCCCCGATTGAATCCGGAAATCAGCGCAGCGAAGATGGCGCTCTTGGGAAATCACGACGTGGGCTTCGCTGGCTTTGTCGAGGTACCTATTGACGCGCCCCACCTTGTCGTTGGCGTAGGCCTTTACGGCGTCGTTCGCTTCCAGGTGACGAAACGTGATGTTGAGGTTCATACCGGGCCTTTCGTTCCTACTCCCGCGAGTCCAATGCGATCCGCTGTGTTCCAAAACTGCCAGCGCTAGGTACGCGCTCAATAATACTTCTTCCGCTTGTTCGACGGGAGTACTCCCGTAACTTCGCGGTATTTGGCTACCGTGCGTCGAGCGATGGTGATGCCTCGTGCGCGAAGGAGTTCGACGAGCCGCTGGTCCGAGTAGGGCTCCTTGACGTTCTCTCCGGAAATGAGTTGACGGATGTGATTCTTCACGGCCTCGCTCGCAATATCTTCGCCCGAAGTTCGCGCGATCGACGAGTTGAAGAAATACTTCAGCTCGAAGATGCCTCGCGAGGTGTGAACGTACTTGTTGGTGGTAACCCGAGAAACCGTCGACTCATGCATCCCAATGTCTTCCGCGACATCTCGGAGAATCAATGGCTTGAGGTGATCGATTCCTTTGTCGAGGAAATCGCGCTGATACCGGATAATGCTCTCGGTGACCTTGGCGATGGTTCGCTGTCGCTGGTGAATCGACCGAATGAGCCACATGGCGCTTCGCAGCTTTTCCTGAACGAACTCTCGGGTCACACCTGGCTTGATCTGCCCTCCGCGAAGCGCCTGTCGGTACCCTTCGGAAATGCGTAGCTTCGATAGCCCATCGTCGTTCAAAACCACCGAATACTCGCTCCCGACTTTGATGATGTAGACGTCGGGAACGATCAAGTGGGTTTCTTCCCCGGTAAAGTTTCGCCCTGGTTTGGGATCAAGTTTCGAAAGCAGCTTGACCGCCTCGACCACGTCCTCGACGTCGACTTTGAGCTCGCGCGCGACGGCCGCCAAATTTCTTGCCTCAAGAGCCTTGAGGTGTTTCTTCACGATGGTTCCAAGGAGCAAAGCCTGGTGCTCGTGCCGAGCGCTAATCTGGACGAGGAGGCATTCGCGAAGATCGCGCGACGCGCAACCGATGGGGTCTAGGTGCTGGATGGTACGCAGAATCCGTTGCGCGAGAGCCATCGGCACGTCGGCTTCGTTGGCGAGGCGAATCAGGGGATCGCCTTCGACACCCAGCAACTTCAAGTAGCCTTCATCATCAAGGTTGCCGATGATGAGCTGGGCGATGCGTTGTTCTGCATCGTTGAAGCCGGAACCCGCCAACTGGTCATCCAGATGGCTCACCAAGTCGATACCCTTGACGAGGTTGGCTTCGAAGGGCGGAAACCCATCCCCTTGCGAACGCATCTGTGAGGCGGCCCGCTCGTGGAACTGGTCGTTATTTAGATACGCTTCCCAGTCGATTTCACTTGGACCATTTTCTGGTCGCACCTCTTGCGCATTTTCAGGCTGCGGCGGATCGAGATCTTGTGGAGCCTCGTGGTTGGCGGCTTCGAACGAGGCCTCGCCGGGAGCGCTCGACGCCTGCTCTCCATCGGGAATGTCATCTGGCTCCTCAAGAAGTGGATTTTGTTCAACTTCTTCTCGAATCTGCTCGATGAGCTCAATCCGAGAGAGTTGAAGGAGTTTTATCGCTTGCTGGAGCTGAGGCGTCATCACCAGCGTTTGAGACATTTTGAGATTCTGTCGCAGCTCCATCGCCATCAAGGCCCCTAGCGTTGCCTATCAAATCCCGTGCCAACCTCTTTCGGAAGAGGCCGCTTGATTCTACACGTCACGAACTCCCTTGTAACGGCGCGGATCTCCGTTCTTTGGTTAAATCACCTGGAACTGGCCCGATTCTTGTCAGGCTACCGGCGGGCTCGCG